>CBFGJG010000022.1:0-31656 GCA_965649055.1 Caldifarciminota bacterium | reverse complement strand
CAGGGAAATGGTTTGTGTATGGTTATAAGTTAAGGCCCCATACTGCATTTAAAATAAGAAGCTATGGGTATTACAAACCACCATTTGGCGAAGAAAAGGATTGGGAATTTGTTATAAACCCTAATGATACAATAATAGTTGTTGATTCTTTCTATGTTCCAGAAGATGCAGATACAGGGGAATATGTCCTTGAAGGGGACCTTCCTTTCATTGGGGAATTCGCAACAGATACATTGAAGATAATAGAACCTTATATTCTACCTTTAACAGGAAGTCCCTGCGAACCTGTGAATGATTCAATAATAATACCATTACTGAATTATGGTAGTTTTCCAAAAGATATAGATTATTATTTTAAGCAGGGAAATACATACGGAGGTTCAGGTTCACTACATTTTGAACCATTTGAGATAAAGGAATTATCTTTCCCTTCTTATTATTTCCCAAAGAATTCTTATATCCCTTTTGAGTTGATACATTATAAATTAGGTACAGGAAAAGAAGATACAATAAACGGAGCTATATTTTACAAAAATGGTCCTGAGGATTCAGTACACCTTGACCTTGGAAGAGATTTATTCATTGAAGGTGAAGATATCCCTTTGAATATTCATTATTCAAACAATTCATCAATATACCCAACTGATGCGAGAACATTTGAATACAAAATAGGGAAGTATATCACAATGGTAGATACAGTATATTTTGATACATTAACACAAGGAGTTATTTATCTTTATGGGGTAAGGAATGAAGAGGGAAAATTTTATCTTGATGATACAACAAGACTTGAATTCTGGGATGATTATGAATTCTGGGTTCCACCTCTTATGAAATCTCTTAACACGAAAAAAATAGGTTCAAAATTTAATCAGAATTTTATAAATTCAAGGACATATTTACTTGATAAAGATAACCTTCTTTATGCATTTGCATTCAGAGATACATTAAAGGTCTGCCTTGGGAAGAAGTTCCCATATTATGGTGGAGGTCGTTTCATTGATACATTAATTATTTCAAATGTTTCTTCTATTCATAGTATGACATTTTTGGATGGCTATATTTATATAACAACGAATGGAAATAGGATATATAAGATAAGATACCAGCCAACAAACTCTGAATATAGTGAGACAGGGAGTTTAGGTGTCGTTGAAGATTCTTCTTTTAACTACCTTGAACCTTTTGGGATTACTTCAAAAGATGGTAATTTATTCCTTGTTGAGAAAGGGAATTCAAGGATCCTAAAAATTGATAAAAATTTCAATTTGATTGATGTTATAAGGGATACAGGTCTTGTTTCACCAATTGATATAAAATTTGATAAAGAAGGATATCTCTGGGTCTCTGATTATGATAAAAGAAGACTTATAAAGATGGATAATTCAGGGAATACAATCTTTGAAGCAGGGGATGGTTTTTATGAACTTATCTTCGTTGATCCATTGAATACAATATGGACATTAAAAACAGACGGTGAATATGAAAGGTATTTAAAGAATGGGAATAAGATGGAGTTGATTTTAGATTGGTCATTAGGTGAAGCAATTGATTTTATTTTGGAAGGACAAAAAGACCCAATATTATATTCACTCACATTAGATACAATCAACACTATTGACGTTTTTGTGACAAAATATCTACCTGTTGGTGGAATATTTGGGAAGATAATATATTATCATTATTTTAATGATGTTGGGAATAATGTGAAATTTATTGATTATAAGGTAAATCAGAATGAAAATCTTGGTTCAATAAGGGACTATTTTATGCCATATTTATATGGGGGGAAATATGGTTATGCTGAATTGGAGAAATGGTATCCAATTGATTCCCTTCTTTCATTAATAATAGAAACATGTAATGGCTTTGCATTCTCTTTTAATCTTTTAAGGAACGATGTTCAAGATCTCTCACCTGAACTTTATAGTTTTGAAGCTAAATATACATATATGGATATTCAAGGGATAACAGGATGGGAAGGGAAAAATGGATTTGGGCCTAATTCTTCTTGGGATACGACTGTAACTTTTGATTTTTATCATCCTGAACCTGGAAAATATGCTGCTTCTGTATCATTACTTGGAAAGGATAATTACCCTCTTAATATAAAATCTTTCTATTTCTTTGATATTGTCTCTGATAGTATTGGTATAAAGGTATCACCTTTAACCCATAATCCATTTAAAGGAGATTCCCTTGATATTGATTTAAAACTTTGGAATCTCACATATCTTCCTAAAAATGGGAATATATTGTTCACTATTAATAATGATACTATAATGAGTGATACTTCATCCATTGATTCTGCTGAAATAAAGAACTATCATTTTAAGACTTATGCAGAGGATACCTTATCTCTTTTTGGTATGTTCTATAATGATGTAGATACTGTCTTTGATTCTTTGATTATCTCACCAGTGAAGATTGATATAATCCCTGTATCCATTTCACAGGATTGTTTCAATTATGATAGTTTTAATTTGGAATTAAAACTAAGAACGGTTTTCGGTGAAGGTAATATATTCTCAAGAATGGTCTTCCAGAATGATACATTCTGCGATACATTCTTTATAAATGCGAATGATGAGATTGCTCTAAAACATTTTCTTAAACCGCATTTCCCTGAAAATTCAAATCTTTTCCTCACACTTTCAACATATACTGAAAGTAAAGATTATGTTTTTAATATGAAGTTTAATGGTGGTGGAAATATAGAAACAGAGCCATCAATCTATGATGATGTTGGTTCTTTTTTGTTTGATTTTAAGATAATAAATCCTTCTAATATTTTGACATCATATAGGACAGATATCTTCATAATCGACATAAATTCAGATACATTAGGATATTATTCAGTCATTGATACTGTTCCTGAGAAAGATGAAAAGATAGGAAGGGTGAATATTACAATAAATAAAGCAGGTATTTATAGTATTTTATCAATATTAAAAGAGGAAAAATCAGGGATGATTCTTGATTCATCCTTAACTTTCCTTTATCTCAACATTAATAATAATGTAGTGATTGATACAATGTTTGTTGATGGTGCTGATGAAGAAGGCTATGTTAAATTCAAATTTCCTGTTTACCTTCCATATTCAAACTCACAATTCTTCCATTTCATTCTGAAACATCCAGCAGGTTATGATACTATATCAAGATATATCTCACAATATGACACACTTTTATTTTCAGTCTTACCTGAATGGGAGAAAGGGGAACATAATATAAATATAAGGATTGAAAACATAGATAGAGCTTGTATATTCTCAAAGGACTGGAAGAGAAGATTCTCACCAAATTACTTCGTTGAAACAGAAGATACTTTCTATGTTCATTCTGATGATACAACACTTAATGTTCCAATAATGATAAAAAATAAAGGGACTTCAAGAGGGGATGGGAATTGTGAGATAAGATGGTTTGATGACTTAGCAAATGTTAATTTTAATATTAGAACTGATTCAATCATTGTGGATACATTAACACTTTTCAATCCCGATTACATTGGTTCAGGGATATATTATATCCAATTTGATATAAATGATAGGATTATTTTTAAGCCAGTGAGATTTGAAGGATACAAACTTTCTATACTTCCATTCACTGATAAGAGATTCTATTCAATACAGGATACTGTGAGATTCAGCCTAAAGATAAAGAATCTAAATGAATTGAATCCCAATATCCTTGCAACTATTTCAACACCAAACTTTGAAGATGATACACTCCTCTTTGTGACAGGATTTATAAAAAATGTGCTTATTGATACAGGATTAAGGATTGAAAAACCAGAATCATCAGGTATTTATGTTTCTCCTTTGTTTAAAACGAATGAAACAGGAATAATTTCAGGTATAATCTATCCTGAATCTGAAAAAATAATTAAATTCAGAAAATGCAATAGGAAAGGGAAACCAATCACCGAATGGTCTGATACAATATTCCCTCCTTATGAATACTATCAGTTCAAGATTATTATACCTGATAATGATACAGAAAGATGTGATTCAGTGAGGATTTTTAAATCATTAGATACATTAATTAAAGAATTTCCATCACCCGAAAAGATAGTTAGATTTGATTTTGTCATTGATACATTACCTGTGAATCTCTTTTATGGTATATATCTCTGGCCATCAATGAATGGGTATCTTTTGAGGACATATCCATTGTTTAGTGGAGATACAAATTTTGCATTATATCCTGAAAAAATAAGATATAATTTTGGTGATACAATAAGATTCATTGTTTCATCGAACACAACAGGAAGATTAAATACATATTTCTGGGATGATGATTCATCTATCCTTGATATAACTGGTGATACTTCATTTTACAAGATTTTGAATAATAAAGGTATAAGTGGATTTTATGATGTGAATTATAAATTCTTTTATAGTGAAATATTAAAAGAAGGTTCTTTTGATATAGAAATAAAGGGGATAGACTTAAATATTAAGAATTTTATAGTGAAACCAGATACAATCTATCCTGATGATTCATTGAGGATAAGTATGAATGTATTTATCCCGGATATGGTCCCTGATAAAACATATATCTATTTTGAACTTATAAAAGATGATACTATTAGTATTAGGGACGAGATTTTATCATTGGGTAAGGGAAATAACTTCCTGAATTTTTCATATCCACTAAATAATATTCAAGGTGGGAACTGGTTTTTAAATTATACGATAAATGCAGATTCTATTCTTTCCTTCTCTTCTGGGAAATGGATAAATATTATAAGTATAGATACAACACCACCGATAGTTTCATTTCTTTATCCTGAAAGGATTTATGAGGATGAATCATTAAAGATAAGATTGTTTATAAGAGAAGCATCCCAATTCTATGACACATTATATCTAAGGACGAAAGGGGAAAACGAATGGAATAAAATATCGGGTGAGAGAATAGATGACACAACACTGCTATATAAATTTGGTTATTTTGATGGGAATAATGAAATTGAATTCTATGGGATTTTTAAGGATATTAAAGGAAATATGAGAAGGGAACCACCTTTTGGAACAAGGGATTTATTCATTCTTAAAGGGCTCAAGACATCAATATCCTCACATACCATTTCAGATACTTCAATAAGTTTTGTATGGAGTTATCCAGAAGAGAGATTTGCGATGGATAATGGTGTCCCATTTTATGAGATAAAAGAAGAGACATTGATGCTCAAGATGGGATTACCAAGAGGGAAAGGGCTCCTTTCAAATATTGATATTTATCTAAAAAACCCTGAAAACAATATATCAATTTTAAATCTTGAGATAGAGAACGAAACATTTTCATTTAATGTTCCACCTGAAACAACAGGGTGGTTTGAATTTCTTTTAAGTAAAGAGATAGATGAGACATTGAAGATA
Source organism: Caldifarciminota bacterium (assembly GCA_965649055.1). Lineage (GTDB taxonomy): Bacteria > Hydrothermota > UBA3072 > UBA3072 > B12-G15 > CBFGJG01. Next base: position 26,269 of record CBFGJG010000022.1, on the reverse strand, counting down.
TTATTAAGACCTTCAATGGTTAGTTTCTTTGGGGATGGTGAGATACCAGTTTATTCATATTATAAAAAGAATAATGAATGGTTAAACCTGATATATGGGAATATCCTTATAAGACCAAAAATAAGATATGATACTTCGTCAGTTGTTTCAGGTTATAAGATATATAGGTCTTCAAAAAATGATTCGAAACTTTTAACCACAATAAATGATACTTCATTTGTTGATAAAACAATTCAGAATGAAATGGTTTATAATTACTTCATAGGAACAATTCTTAAAGAACCATTGAGGGAATTTGTTAGCAGTCCGTACACAGTGATATACGATAACATCCCACCAAGATTTTCAGATACAACGACATTTTATTTCCCTGATAATTATATTTTTAGATTAAGGATTTATGATGGTCTTGGAATAAAATGGGATTCTCTATTTATTCCTAAGTTTTCATACTCAACAAATGCAGAAAGTGTCCATTATGATACATTCTTTTACACTATTCCAATGTTCTCCGAAAGTGTTGCATTTTTCTTTAAATCTTGGGATATTGCGGATAATATGGCAAGATATCCTGATACAGGCTTTATATATCTATATCCTGGGACAAATATCCCGGAAATAAAAGAAGATATAATAAAGATACCGGAAATAATATTTAAGAAAGAAACTTACATAGAATTAGCACTTAAAGGTAAATCAGATTTTTCCTTAATAATTTATGATATAACAGGTAGAAAAATAATGGAAGAAAAGGATATTTTGAAACCAGGTTATTACAAGTTTGAACTGGATAGGCTCAATCAAGGAATATATTTTATACATTTAAAAATTAATAAGTTTGATAAGATATTTAAGGTCTTAAAAATTATATAATGAAATTATTTTATACAAAAAGTTATTTTGCACATTTAGAATATTTCCGTTAAAAGAACAATATTAAGTTGAAATGGCAAAATAAAGATGATCGAAAGATAAATTCAAAATATAATGTAAATTGGGATTTTAAAAATCCTTGACAAAAATTTTCTATTGTGTATTTTAATTTAGCAATGAAATATTTAATGCTTTTGCCATTAATTTTTATATCCTTATCCTGTGAAAGAAAGATAAAAGAGCTTCCCAAGAATGTTGTTAAAATACCGGAAAGATTGCTTGTAATAGAGGATTTAAGAAATATAAGAATGAGTATTGAAAGATTTAAGATTGAAGAGGGTAGATTACCTTATTCAATTGATGAACTTAATCTTAAATTAAATTATCCTGAAGAGTATATTTATGATTCAAAAACAGGGATAGTTAAGAGTAAAAATTATGGGAATCTATAAAAGGAGGTTATGTGAAAAAATTTCTTATTCTTACCTTTTTATTAGGATGTTCTATGGAGTTTAATCAATTAAAATATGCAGGGAAACAGAAAGAGATTATGGTTATTGAAACAGATTATGGGATTATCAAGATAGCGATGTTCAGAAACGACGCACCTAAGAATGTATCTAATATTATCAATCTTGCGAGGAATGGTTTCTTTGATGGTGCAACATTCCATAGGGTTATTCCGGGTTTTGTAATACAGGGTGGAGACCCTAATTCAAAAGATGAAGACCCTACAAATGATGGTTATGGTGGACCAGGTTATTATATTGAGGATGAAATCTCTCAAAAATTAAAATTCCTTGAGGGAACAGTAGGTATGGCAAATGCAGGACCAAACACAAATGGGAGCCAATTTTTTATCTGTCTTGCACCACAATCAAGGCTTGATGGAAAGTATACTATAATTGGTCAGGTTATAGAAGGTATGGATGTTGCAAAAAATATTGCTATTGTAGAAAGGGATAAAAATGATAGACCTGTTAATAATGTTTATATGAGAAAGGTCTATATACAGGAGAAGAAATGAAAGAAATAAAAGTATTAAAAAGTGTATTTGCTGCAAATGACCAGATTGCAGAGATTTTAAGAAAAGAACTTGAAGAAAAAAATATAAAACTTTTAAATTTTATGGGTTCACCGGGTTCAGGTAAAACATCTGTGATTGAAAACACAATAAGTATGATACCGGATAAGAGATTTGCGGTTATTGAAGGTGATATTGAGACATCAATCGATGCGGAGAGGTTATCAAAACTGAATATTCCAGTATATCAGATAAATACCGGACCATTTGGCGGAGATTGCCATCTTGAGGCTTCATGGATAAAATCAGCAATAAGCGAGATGAATCTTTCGGGGATTGATTATATATTTATAGAGAATATTGGTAATCTTGTATGCCCTGCTGAGTTCGATACAGGTGCACATAAAAATATAATCATATTGAGTGTAACAGAAGGTGAAGATAAACCTTTGAAATATCCACTTATGTTTAGAAGGTCTCATTATCTTGTTATCTCAAAGATAGATTTATTGCCCTATCTTGATATCAATATGGATAGGATAATTGAGAATGCAAAGAAGATTAATCCGGATTTAAAAATATTTAAGATCTCTTCCAAGACAAAAGAAGGAATGGAAGAATGGAAGAAAGAGATTTTGAAAATATAAATTCAGGTTTTTTTATTAATAATAACTGGGTGGATAAAAAAGATAGAATTGATGTTTATAATCCTTATTCAAACGAAAAGATAGGTTCTGTTCCACTATGCAATAATGAAGATGTGGAAATTGCTGTTAACGCAGCAAGAAATGCATTCAAGACATTCAAAAATTCACCCACTTATTTAAGGTCAAATCTGTTAAGGGAGATTGGAAGGAAATTAAAAGAAAAGAAAGAAGAGATAGCAAGGATTATAACACTTGAATCAGGAAAGGCAATAAGGTTTTCAAGGCTTGAGGTTGACAGGGCAGTGGACACATTCAATTTTGCCGCTGATGAGGCGGATACATTGTGTGGAGAGACTATACCTATGGATGCTGCAAAAAATGGAGAGGGAAGGGTAGGATTTTATATAAGGGTTCCTATCGGTCCTGTTGCCGCAATAACACCTTTTAATTTCCCATTGAATCTTCCTGCACATAAAATTGCACCTGCAATTGCTGCCGGAGATACAATTGTATGGAAACCTTCTTCTTTTACACCTTTAACAGCGGTTATTTTTGGAAGGATAATTCAGGAGATAAACGCACCTAAGGGAATACTGAATATTATTTTCGGGAAAGGTGAAAATATTGGTGAATACCTTTCATCACATGAAGATATAAAACTTGTAAGCTTTACAGGTAGTGTCCCTGTCGGTTTGAAACTCCACTCCATTTCAGGGATGAAAAAGATGTTACTTGAACTTGGTTCTAATTCTGCATTAGTAATTGATGAAGGTGTAAAGAATTTGGACGAGATTGTCCAGAAGGCAGTTATAGGTTCTTACGCTAATGCAGGACAGATATGTATTTCCATACAGAGGATATATGTCCATTCATCACTTTTCAGTGAATTCTGTGATAAATTTGTTGAAGCATCAAAAAATGTAAAGATAGGAAATCCACTTGACGAGGATGTCCTTTATGGACCAATGATAAGTGAAAAAAAGGCAGAAGAGGTTGAGAGTATTGTTCAGAAATGCATAAATATGGGCGCAAAACCATTGCTTTTGGGAAAAAGAGAAAAAGCAATACTATGGCCAACCATCCTCACAAATACAAATCCGGAGATGGATGTTGTTTCAAAAGAAATCTTCGCACCTGTTGTTTGTGTCGAACCATTTTCTTATTTTGAAGAAGGGATTAACCTTGTTAATAATTCGGATTATGGTTTGAATGTAGGTATATATACTGATAACCTTCATAATGTTCTTTATGCAATAAAGGAATGTGAGGTGGGAAGTGTAATTATTAATGATTATCCAACATTCAGGATAGATAATATGCCTTATGGTGGTGTGAAGAAAAGTGGGCTTGGTAGAGAAGGACCACATTATGCAATTGATGAATATACTGAAATAAAGTTTATCTCACTTAAATGATTTTTCTTTTTATATCATCTTTTTTTGAGATCAAAGATGCGTCTTCAATCGTAAATTTTCAAAATATTGATTCGCATTTCTCCCTGACCATCATAAATTATTATAATATTCCCGAACTTACGGGTTTTAGATTAAAAGGTGAAAAAATTTTACTTTACGATGTTTCTCTTCTTGGTCTTTCTTATTGTAATGAATTGATGTTAGGAGTAGGGAAGATTTTTCAAACACAGAACCTTGATTTTAGATTTATCCCTTATTTTATTTTTTTTAATGCAGGAGATATAAAAAATACAGGATTCACAGAGGAATTAAGTATAAAGATAAAATATCTTAATTATGAAGGAGGCTTTCTTTTAAGGAATATAATATATTTTTTTAAGGATGAAATTACACCAATAGAAGAAATTTTTCTATCCTATAAAATTGATAATTTTTCACATAATTTTAAATTATCATACTCTTTTGAAAAAGACTTTAATTTTATTTATGGTATGGAAATAAACACCTTTCCATTAATTGTCAGGCTTGGTTTTAATACAAGCCCTTTTACACCGGTTTTTGGTTTCGGAGTATTTAAAGAAAAGATGAGATTTGAATTTGGTTTTATCTCACATCCATTACTTGGTTTCACGGAGAATTTTACGTTTTCATTAATAAAATAATGGAGGTATGATGGAAAAATGTATTGAAAGTAAAAGAATTTATACAGGTAAGATTTTAAACCTAAATGTTGATAGGATTGAAATGGAAAATGGAGAAAGGTCTTTTCGAGAATATGTGATGCATAGAGGTGCTGTTGCTGCAATACCTGTTTTAGATGATAGAATTATCTTTGTAAAACAATTCAGGTATGCAGTGAATGAATATTTGATAGAGATACCAGCAGGGACTATGGAAATAGGTGAAAAACCAGAAGAAACATTAAAAAGGGAGTTGGTTGAAGAGATAGGTTTCAATCCAGGAAGGCTTACACACCTTCTTTCATATTTTTCAACACCTGGTTTTACTAATGAGATTCTTCATCTTTTCGTTGCTGAAAACCTGAAAGAAGAAAAAGGTGGTAAGGACCCTGATGAAGAAATAGAGGTTGTCTCTTATGATTTTAAAGAAACCTTTAATATGTTAAAAGAAGGGAAGATAAAGGATGGTAAAACTATTATTGGTCTTTCTCTTTTCTTTCTCGGAAAATATAGTGTTTGAGGAGATTGACGAAGAGACAAAATTCAAAATAGAATATTTTACAAAGAATAAAGTAGATTTGAATGAGGCATCTTACATTGAGATTATCGATATCCCATTTATAAATAAAGATATTGCTATGGAAATTATAGAGAGAAGGAAAATAGAAAAATTCAAGATGGTAGAAGAATTATTAACATTACAGAGTGTTTCACCTTCTATATATCTAAGAATAAAGGATTTTTTTACAATTGGAAAAGAAAAAAGATTCAGAGGGAAAAAATGTTTCCTTTTTAAATACATCTATCCATATCCACCTGATACATCATATTCAGGAAGTCCTTCAAAGATTTATCTCCGTGCAAACGCAGAGATAAATGATTTTGCTTTTGGATTTATCACAGAAAAGGATTATTATGAGAGGAATTATCTGGATTATTATAATCTTTTTTTCTCATACAAAAATATATTAATTGGCGGGTATGATGTTTATAATGGTCTTGGACTCCTCCTTGGAGAACAGGGTTTTTTCTATAAATTTGGGGGAATAAACGAGATTAATAGATTTTTCAAACCACATCTATCATCAAGTGAAAATAGTTCGTATTTTGGCACTACTATTGATTTAAAATTTATTTTTCCGTTCTTCTCATATTATAAATTAGATGGCAATATAAGAGATTCCGTATTTATTCCTTATTTTTCAGGTTATCACAGAACAGAGACCGAGATAGAGAAGAAGGATAAGGGAAAAGAGATAATTTTAGGGACAGGTATAGATATATTCAGTATAAAAGGCGTCTTTATGTATCAGAAATATGAACCATTCTTCCCTGAAAATGCTGAGAATTATGCATTTTCACTCTCAACTGAAAGAAGATTCAGGAAAACAAAATTTATATTTGAAGTTGCAAAATCAAATGGATATTCCTTTGCACTTGGAATAAAAACACCAATAGGTATACAGGGTCTTTACAGGTATTTTTCAGATAATTTTTTCAGTCTAAGAAGCGGTCCACTCGAAAATAAAGAAGGGATTTATTTTTTCTTCGAAAGAAAGATACTTGAGTTTTTTGCAACTTTTTACACTGATTTTGTGAAGGATAGTATTAATTATAATAATGAAACTGGAATATCTTTAAATTATAAGCCGTTAAGGAATCTAAATACAAACTTCACTATGAAAGTGAATGAGAAAAAAGTTAGCGGGAATTCAGAATTTTCATTTATAGATAAGCCTTTTAATATCAGATTTAAGGTCTTTTATAATTTGCTTAAAGATGAAAAAGGATACGGAACTTTCTTTGAAGCAGGTTTAAATGGTGATATTGAATTTAAGACAAGATTTACAATCTACTCAACAGATTCTTATAACTCTGCAATATATATCTATGAGGACGACCTGCCTGGAGAGTATTCTACAATCCCTTATTATAGAAAAGGTAAAAATATATATATTTTTATAAGAAGTAATAAATTTAAGCTACACTTCAAAACATCAATAGATATAAAAGAAGAGAATAGATACAAAGTAGGATTGGGGATATATTTATGAGATATTTTGATGTTGCCGTTCCTGTAAAAACAAGGATGTTATTCACCTATTCTGCCCCTGATAATATGGATATTTCAATAGGTAGTGTTGTAAATGTTCCTTTTAGAAATAGGGTCCTTCAAGGTGTTGTGATAAGGGAAGGTGAGGAAAAAGAGGCAAAAGAGATAATAGAAAAGATATACGACCTTCCTTTAAACATATTGAATCTGGGTATATGGCTTTCCAGTTATTTTGTTTCTGAAATAGGTATTGTTTTTGATTCAATACTTCCAAAATTTAAGAAAAGAAGTAAAGAATTCAGTATTTATAAAGATAAAGAGTTCGTTGAAGAAAAACTTGAACTTTCATTAGAACAGGAAGAATGTTACAAAAAGATAGTTGAGAACCTTATTGGTAAAAATGTATTCTTGCTTTTTGGTGTTACAGGTAGTGGGAAAACAGAGGTCTATTTTCATGTGATAGAAGATATCCTAAGAAATGGGAAGTCTGTTCTTTATCTTGTTCCAGAAATAGGAATGGTTCCACAGGTTCTTGAAAGGATTAGAAGAAGATTCGGTGAAGGTGAAGAATATCATAGCAAATTAACAGAAGCACATCAGTTATTTTTGTTCAAAAATTGTGTTGAAGGGAATATCAGAATAGTTGTTGGTGCAAGGAGCGCTATTTTTCTTCCTATGAAAAATCTTGGACTAATTATAATGGATGAAGAGCACGACTCTTCATACTATCAAACAAATCAGGTTCCATATTATTCCGGAAGGGCTGTTGTTTTGAAAAGGGCTCAAATTGAGAATGTTCCAGTTATCCTTGGAAGTGCAACACCATCTGTCGAATCATATTATAGAGCTCTGAAAGGTGAATATATACTCTTAAAGATGAGGGAAAGGATAAAAGGACTTAAACTTCCAGATGTTGAAATATTTGATTTAAGAAAGAGGGATTTTCTATCGGATGAATTAAAGAACAGGATAATGAATGAAAAAGGGAAAATAATAATCTTTCTCAATAGAAGGGGATATTCCCCATTCATTATATGCAAAAAATGCCATTTTATAATAAAATGTGAGAAATGTGATATAGCAATGACATATCATCTGGAAGATGATATCTTTCTGTGTCATCATTGCGGCTACAGAAAAAATAGAATAGATAAATGTGAAAGATGCAGTGGTGAGCTTGATTATAAGAGCCTTGGGACAGAAAAGGTTGAAGAAAGATTAAAAGAGTTATTTGGTGAAAAACTGAGAAGAATGGACAGGGATTCAATGAAGAAGAGGGAAGACTACAAGAATATTTATAAGGATTTAAAAGAAGGAAAGATAAAAGTTCTTGTAGGAACACAGATGGTAACAAAAGGTTTAGATATACCTGATATTGGTCTTGTTGTAGTATTGAAGGCGGATAATATATTAAATTTTCCTGATTTCAGGGCAACTGAAAGAACCTTACAACTTCTTTCACAGGTTGCAGGAAGGGCAGGAAGGGGAAATATAGGTGAAGTGATAATACAGACATATCATCCGAACCATTATGTAATCGCCGCTGCTAAAGAACATAATTATGAGATGTTTTTTGAAAAAGAGATTAAATACAGGGAGAAGGCAAAATATCCACCATTTGTATTCCTTGGAAGGATTCTTTTTGAAGGGAAGAATTTAAGGGATGTCCAGGATATTGCAAGGGAATATTCTTCGAAACTTTCAAAAGATGAGAGGATAAATATCATCGGTCCTGTTATTTGCCCGATTAAGAAAAAGAATAGGAATTATAGATATCAGATACTGATTAAGTCAGAAGAGGATGGAACGATACAGAATGCAATTTCCTTATTGACAGAAATCAAATCAAGGGTAAAAATAAAAGTTGAGATTGAACCTTATGATTTAATGTGATATGGGAAGAATAATAATCGAAAAGGAAGATTTTTGGGAAAAAAGACACTTGAGAATCTTTTCAGGTGCAATAAAAAAAGTTATTGATGTTGAACCTGGAGAGATTGTTGAGTGTTATAATAAAAATAATAAGTTTTTATGTTCAGGCTATTATAATCCTAAAACAACCATTGCTGTGAGGGTTTTAAGCTTCGAGAAAGAGAAAATTAATAAGGATTTTCTTTTAAGAAGGATAAAAGCAGCTTACTATAAGAGGATGAAATTGTTAAACGAAGACACAAATGCATTCAGGATAGTTTATTCAGAGTCTGATTTTCTTCCTGGCCTTATCGTTGATAAATATGATAATTATCTTGTGATACAGATAGAAACACTTGGAATGACAGTTTTAAAGGAAAAAATAGTGGAGATTCTTATAGATTTATTCAAGCCTGAAGGGATTTATGAAAGAAGTGATATAGATATAAGAAGGTTAGAAGGCCTATCTTTGTTTAAAGGGACTTTGTTCGGTAAAGAACCTCCAGGACTTATTCAGATAAAGGAAAACGGAATAAAATTCCTTGTTGATATCAAAATGGGGCAGAAAACTGGATTTTACCTTGACCAGAGAGAAAACAGAAAAAAGATTCTTGAATTGAAACCAGAAAGGGTTTTTAATCTTTATTCTTATACGGGAAGTTTTGGTGTTTACGCAGCAATTTCAGGTTCAAGGGAAATCGTTAATATAGACTCCTCAAATGAAGCATTAGAAATAGCAAAAGAGAATTTCAGGATTAACGGAATACCAGACTCTTTTCACAGTGAAATTCATTCAGAGTGCGAAGATTTTTTAAAAAATATGGAAAGAATCAGGGATTATGGAACGATGATTATACTTGACCCCCCCAATTATGTGAAGAAGGGAAAAGACATAAATTCTGGACTTAAAAAATACACTTCTCTACATAGAAATGTATTCTATAAGATGGATAAAGGACTATTATTCACATTCTGTTGCTCGGGTTGGATTAAAAGAAACGATTTTATTAAGGCTATTACAGAGGCAGGACTTAAGATGAATAAAGATATAAACCTTATTTACCAGTCTTCCCATCCTTTAGACCATCCGGTCAGTTTATATGTATATGAAACAGAATATCTTAAAGGTGTTATTCTTTCAATCTGAAAAATTAAAAAAATTTTTAAAAACCCCTTGACAAAATTAAAATTTTTATTATTTTATAACAAAAACAATAATTTGTTCTTTGACAACTGGAAGGAAAATTGAATAATCCTCTTAAATTTCGGAGGGTTTGATCCTGGCTCAGGACTAACGCTGACGGTGTGTCTTAGCCATGCAAGTCGTGCGGTCCAGAACTGTCGCAAGATTGTTCTGGATAGCGGCAAACGGGTGAGTAAAGAGTGAGTAATCTGCCCACAAGAGGGGGATAGCTCTGGGAAACTGGAGGTAATACCCCATATTGTCAGGAAGACACAAGTTTTCCTGATGAAAGATGACCTCTGCTTGCAAGTTATCGCTTGTGGATGAGCTCACTTCCCATCAGGTAGTTGGCGGGGTAATGGCCCACCAAGCCTATGACGGGTAGCCGGCCTGAGAGGGTGTCCGGCCACACTGGGACTGAGACACGGCCCAGACTCCTACGGGAGGCAGCAGGCTAGAAAATTGGGCAATGGACGAAAGTCTGACCCAGCGACACCGTGTGGGTGATGAAGGCCTTCGGGTTGTAAAGCCCTTTTCTGAGGGATGATGCTTGGAAACTATAACATAGTTTCCAGGTGACAGTACTTCAGGAATAAGCCCCGGCTAATTCCGTGCCAGCAGCCGCGGTAAAACGGAGGGGGCGAGCGTTGTCCGGATTCACTGGGCATAAAGGGAGCGTAGGCGTTCTGGTAAGTTTCAGGTTAAATCCTTCCGCTCAACGGAAGAAATGCCTGGAAAACTACCAGAATAGAGTATGGGAGAGGGGAACGGAACTCCTGGTGTAGCGGTAAAATGCGTAGATATCATGAGGAACACCGATGGCGAAGGCAGTTCCCTGGAACATTACTGACGCTCAGGCTCGAAAGCTGGGGGAGCAAACAGGATTAGATACCCTGGTAGTCCCAGCCCTAAACGATGTGCACTTGATGAAGGCCTTCGAGGCCTTTGTCGGAGCTAATGTGTTAAGTGCACCGCCTGGGGAGTACGGCCGCAAGGTTGAAACTCAAAGGAATTGACGGGGACCCGCACAAGCGGTGGAGGATGTGGTTCAATTCGAGGCAACGCGAAAAACCTTACCTGGGCTTGACATGCAGGTAGTAGGAACCTGAAAGGGGGACGACCTGTAACCAGTCAGGAGCCTGCACAGGTGCTGCATGGCTGTCGTCAGCTCGTGCCGTGAGGTGTTGGGTTAAGTCCCGCAACGAGCGCAACCCCTGCTCTTTGTTGCCATCAGGTCAATCGACGCTGGGCACTCTAAGAGGACTGCCTGCGATAAGCAGGAGGAAGGTGGGGATGATGTCAAGTCATCATGGCCCTTATGTCCAGGGCTACACACGTCCTACAATGGGTGCTACAGAGGGAAGCAAAACCGCGAGGTGGAGCCAATCTCAGAAAAGCACCCTCAGTTCGGATCGTAGGCTGCAACCTGCCTGCGTGAAGCTGGAATCGCTAGTAATCGCGGATCAGCATGCCGCGGTGAATACGTTCCCGGGTCTTGTACACACCGCCTGTCACGCCATGGGAGTTGTGAATACCCGAAGCACCGGGGATTACAACCCGGTACCAAGGTAGGCACAATGACTGGGGCTAAGTCATAACAAGGTAGCCGTACGGGAACGTGCGGCTGGATCACCTCCTTTCAACGGAGAAAACCTTCCAGTTGTCAAAGTTTCTTTAATCCCCTTCAAAAATATTTTATATTATATCTATTTTGGTTGTTTTTGATTTTTTATCTTTGAAAGATATTCTTCGGATTTTTTTAAATACTTTTTATGATCAATGAAATCTTTAAGTTTATCCTATCTCATCTCTATGCTTTTTCCAAAATTTCTGTATGCTTTAGCCGCTTCAAAATTCCTTTTAAGTCTTTCGTAAATTTTTATACCTTCTTCAAATTTCTTTTTTGCAAAATCTATTTTTCCTTCAAGAATACCAATTCTTGCTTCAAACAGTAAAATTTCTGCATTGACAATTTTAGACCCTGTTTCTGTTACCTCTTTTCTTAAGGATTCAAAATCCTTCTTTAAATCTTTAATATCTTCATCACTAATTTTTTCCTGTATCTCCCTTTTTATTAATTCCAGAGAGAAAAGGCTTAGAAGCACTCTTATTTTCAGGTTTTTATTACCTATTTTTTCAGAGATCCTCTGAGAATCATTTAAGTATTTCTTTGCAATTGAAAATTTCCTTTTTTCCATGCAAATCTTTCCTAAATTCAAAAGTACATATCCTTCCAAATTTATATCTTTTATTTTTTTTGAAATCCCTAATGCCTTTTCAAAAATATCAAAGGCTAAATTTATTTTCCCTAAATTTTGATAAGCCATACCTATATTATTTAATGTTGATATTTCGCTTGACAGGTCATTAACTTCTTCATGTATTTCGAGTGCTTTTGAGAGGTTTTCAATTGCCTCTTTCATATTTCCGAGAACAAGATTTAATGCACCAATATTGCTTAATGTGTATCCTATACCTTGTTTAAATCCAATTTTCTTCCTGATTGTTAAAGCTTTCTCGAAATATTCAAGTGCCAAATTGTAATTTCCTAACATATAATACATAGAACCTATATTGTGAAGACTGAATCCAATTCCATTCAAATCTCCAATATTTTCCCTTAAAGATAATGCCTTCATGTGGAATTCGAGTGCCTTGTTATAATCTCCTTGTGTGGCATAAAGATTTGCTATATTGTTAAGTGATTCACAAAGATCTATAAAATTCTTGGTATTTTCATTTATTTCCAGTCCTTTTTTATAACATTCAAATGCCTTGTCGATATTTCCCAAATACTGATATGCATATCCCATTGTATTCATTATTTCTTCTATTTTTTCAAAGTCTTTAACAGTCTCAAAGAATTTTAATGATTCATCTGCAAATTCAATTACTTTTTCATATTCACAAATTTTATTATGTAATATTGCAAATGCAAGTCTGCATTCTGATTCTAAATATCTATCCTTTCTTTTAATAGAAAAGTCAAGTGCTTTTTTTATATCTTCAATTGCATTTTCGTTCTTTCCTGTGAATGAGTAAATTTCTGCCCTTTTTAGAAGTGAATTAACGAACAGTTTTTCTTTTTCAATCAACATTTTTTATTTTTTCAATTTCGTTAATGAGATTTTGAATATTTCCAATTTCTAAATTGTTCCCAATCATTACAAACAACTCTTCACTTTTTTTAAGATTCTCTAATGCCTCTTTATATTTTTTTGATTTAATATAAATTTCACCTAATGTTTTATAACAGGTTGCAATCAGCCTTTTATCCCCTATTTTATCGTAGATTATCAATGCATTATTTGTATTTTCAAGACTCTTATCAAGTTCATTTAATTTTAGATAAACAACACCAATAAGAGAGTAAACAATTCCAATCTGTTTAATATCGTTCAATTCCTTTGCTATTTCAAGTGAACTATTATAATATTCAAGTGCCTTATTATAATCTCCTTTATCTTTATAAACTGCACCAATATTTCCAAGCGTATGTCCAAAATTACTTTTATAACCAACCTTTTGCATAATTTTTAAGGTTTTATTATAATATTCAAGTGCCTTATCAAATTCATTTTTTGCCTGATATACGAGTCCAAGATTATTGTATGTTATTCCCAAACCTATAAGGTCGTCGGAATCATTAACAAGTTCTAATGCTTTTTGGTACAATTCAATCGCATTATCAAATTTGCCTTTGTTATAAGCAACTAATGCAAGATTACATTGCATTACAGCTATATCGCTTTTATTATTTGATTCTTCTGTTAATTCTAATGCTTCTTTAAAATATCTTACTGCATCATCATAATTACTTTTTCTTCTTTCTATAATACCGAGGAGATTTATAAATCTTATATATAATTTTTTTTCCTTATCCTTATCCAATTTTTTCAATACCTCTAATATTATATCCTTTGCCTTATTATTTTCTCCTTTACCAAATATTAGATTAATACAAATCTGACTTATTGCATCATGTATGATATAAGGATTATTATTACATATTTCAATGACCTTTTCGTATCTTTTTATTGATTCTTCATATTCCCCGAGTATATATTCAATCTCTCCTAAATTATTTAATGCTTTTATATATAGTTCCCTTCTTTGTTTACTGTTCATACAATATTCTGGTTTTCAAGCATTTCAAAAGATTCTATTGCCCTTGTAAAGAACTCAATTGCTTCTTCATTTGCATAAACCTTCTTTGCTTTTTCACCAGCCTGAACTGAATATATTAACGATTTTTCATAATCTTTACCCATATAGAAATGATATGAAAGAAGAGGTAAAAATTCATCTTTTCTTTCCTCCATTTCTTTTTCAATGTAAACGCCTATTTTTCTGTGGAGTTCTTCTTTTCTTGCATAGGAAAGTGTTCCATATGCAACTTCCCTTGTGAGAATATGTTTAAAATAAAATTTTATTCCACCTTCTCCTGCCTCTTTCCTTAATAAATCAAGTATTTGAAGGTTCTTCAATGATTTATTAAGCTGTTCTTTATCTCCATATATTCCTTTTATTAAAAACTCGTCAAATTCATTACCAAGAACAGATGAAATCTGTAATATATTTTTATCCTGAAAGTCAAGTCTATCAATCCTTGAGAGTATAATAGATTCAACTGTATCAGGTAGTTTCAAATCCTTTGTTTCAATATTAAAACTCCATCCGTCTTTTTCTTCTATAATATTACCCTGTTCTATCAATGATTTTATAAGTTCTTCAACATAAAAAGGATTACCCTGTGATTTCTCGAATATGATATTTTTTAAATCTTCAGGTATATTTTTTATATTTAACAAATTTTCAATAAGCTCACTTATTTCTTCATTTTTCAGTTCGGCAAGTTCTAATTTATTTGACCATTTTTTTTCCATAAATTCTTCTTTTGTGTTAAGCGATCTGTAAACCAATGTTAGCATTATTCTATCATTTTCAATATTTCTACTGATATAGTTAATAACATCCATTGATACAGAGTCAGACCAGTGTAGGTCTTCAATTATTATATTTACAGGAAGTATCTTTGATTCAAATCTTATAAGTTCGAGAATTATCTCATTTATTCTTTGTTTTTTTGTTTTTGGGTCGATATATTTTGTTAAATTTGTTTCAGGAAATTCTAATCCTATTATATTCCCAATGATAGGTAACCAATTAATAAGTTCCTTATTTACTTTTTCACATTTTTCTCTAATTTTTTTCTTTCTTGATTCCATATCGTCATTTTGAGATATTGAAAATAAATCCATTAAAATATTGATAAAAGGATAATAAGTAAATGAATTGCCATAAGATATACAATCGCCTGTATATACTTTAAAATCTTTTTCCTTACATATTTTTACTACCTCTTCCACAAGTCTGGATTTTCCAATCCCTGGCTCTCCCACAATACTTATAATTTGTCCTTTTGACCTGGTTAAAACTTCAACAATTTTTTTTATGGTGTTTAATTCCTTTTTTCTCCCTACTATCTTTTCACTTTCTCCAATCCATTTCTTTGACCTTTTATAATAAATGTCTTTTTTCCTTATTAGTTTGAATACAGGTATTTTATCTTTTTTCCCTTTGTATTCCATCAACCCGAGAGGTTCATATTCGAATAAATCATAAGTTTTATTGTATATATCTTCTGTCACTAATATATTTCCAGCCTTTGCAGATGCTGCAATCCTTGCACAAAGGTTAACTGCATCTCCTATCATTGTATATTCTCTACGGGTTTTACTACCAAGGGGTGCGACAAATACGAATCCTGAGTTAACACCAGCCCTTATTTTAATATTTTTAATTTCAGGGTTATTAACAAGTTCATTTATAAAAATCATCGTCCTTTTTTCCTCATCTTCATAAGCATTTGGAAAACCGAATATTACAATCATCCTTTCACTATCTTTATAAACATCGAGACGATTTATCCAGCCATCATATTTATCTGCTGTTTCTTTTATAATCATGTAGAATTTTTTTAACAATTGTTCTGAATCATTTTTATCATAGGATATTCCAGAGAAATGGATGAATGAAAAAGTTATCTTTCTATGTTCACCATCTTTGTAATCAAAATATGGTTTAATCTGTATCCCTTTTAAAAGCCAATCTGGTATATATTCTTTTATTATTTCTAAAGAAATAGCATTTGAGGATTTTTTCTGTTCCTTTTTCCCAAAATAACTTTCCACCGAATAATCATCTTTTACATATTTATAGGCATCATTTACTTCTTTAAAACTTATACTTTTTAAATCTTTCCTGACAGATTCACCAACCACTATCTCACCGGCACTTGCAAGATCAAGAATTCTCATAAGTTCGTTGATAGTATCACCTGCTATAAAATATGTATTTTTTAAATCAAAATAATGAACATTACCTTTATTTAATCCAATGTGAAGTTTAATATTAAATATACCTTTCTTTGTATTAACATTTGAGTTTTCTTCTGCAAAGTTTAAAATTTCCTTTGCAGTTGACATTGCATTTTCCGTTGATTCTAAACTATCATATCTAAAGTATGCGAGGAATGCATCACCACCAAAATAAATTATATCACCATCATGTTTATATATTATATCAATAAGTGGTGAGAAATAATTATTTATAATTTTGTTCACTTCTTCCGAACCTTCTTTACCTAATTTTGATAAATTTTCACTCATAGCTGTAAAACCGGATATATCTGCAAAAAGTAATATTGCATTGAAAGAGTCCCTCTCAATAGATGAAATTTTGTATTTTATAAAATTTCTTGGAAGAAAAGATATTAAAGATTCTAAAAAAACTTTAATATTCTTGTTATCTTTCATTTTATCATTATAGAATAAATAAAAAAAAATGCAAATAATAAAAATTATATTCAGACGCTTGACAGAACTAAAAATCTTTTTATAATATAATTATGCGTAAAAGAATGAATTTAAATGACATAATAAAATATTTAAGAGAAAATGATATATGTGTTTTTGATCTTAATGATTTTGCATCTATATTTAATCTTAAAAGGAATTATGCTGCACAGGTGATATTGAGGCTTAAGAGGGAAGGGGCAATAAAAGAAGTTGAGAAAGGCAAGTATGTCCTTGAAGGAGCAGAAGACCCTCTTTCAATAGGATGTTTCTCGATAAGACCTTCTTATATTTCATTCAAGACAGCTCTTTCATTTTACAAATTTATAAAAAACAGTGAAGAAGAGATTTATCTCGCTACCCCAAAAAGAAAGGCATCTTTTAAATTCCATTCTTATATCTTTAAGTATGTTTTTATGAAATCTTATAAATTTTTTGGTTTTACAGACGAAATTGTTGAAAAAAAGAGTATAAAAATAGCATTACCGGAAAAGGCTATTATTGATTCAATTATGTTACAGGAATATGGACCTGAGATAGAAGAGATTATAAGAATCATAAATGAAGGTAAGGATAAATTTTCTATAGACAGGATGTTGAAATATTCAATAAGAATGGGTGATAAAAGTCTTATTGCAAGGCTTGCCTTCATCCTTTACAGTGCAGGAATAGATATTGATATAGATGAGGAATACCTCCCAAAATTTTATATAAAACTTATACCTAATCGCGAGAGAAAAGGAAAGTGGATTCATAAATTCAGGATAATAAATAATCTTTAATCTTTGAGTCCTCTATTCAGTTTGTTCTTGTAGTCTTTTAAATATTGGAGTTCTTTTCCTCTTTTTTTATAATAAAGGTATATAGTGTTATTAGATAGGACAGGGTCTTCAACATCATAGTATACTGAACCAGGAATTGGTGAAAATTCACTTAAATAGATTTTGACACCTAAACCATTTAAATAATTCATAGTTTCAACGCATTCTTCAACTTTATCATCAGGAAGACCAAAAATAATATATGCTATAATCTCGGATTTTTTATAACCTGCTTTAACAAGTCTTCTTATTGCCTCTTCAAACTCTTCTGTGAATACTTTACCACCTGTTTTCAATTGTTTATCTTTATATATAGTTTCAAGTGATATCCTTGGTTCCAGAAAATTTGATTTTTTTAAAATCTCTGCTATCTCAAGGTCGATAAATCTTGCATGAAGACCATTAGGTGTATGGAATCTTACACCTTTTAGTTTTTCACCCACATCTTTAAAAGAGCTTATGAACCTATCCTGTGGAAAGAGTAATGCATCGTCATATATAACAAAATCCCTTACGCCCTTTTCATAATAAAATTTTATCTCTTCAAAAACCTGTTCAGGTTCTTTGAACTGAAAATTTTCAATAATCCTGTAAGATGCACAGTATGAGCATCTGAAAGGACATCCTAAAGATGTAGTGAATGCAACATATTTTAATATTTTATAATGCGAATAATCTGGAACAGGATAATCACAGAAGTTTTCAGGAATATTTATCCCGAATATATCCTTGAGTTTTAATATATCTTTATTTCTAAAAACAAAGTCAAATCCTAATCCTGAAGCATGTTCGAACATTAATGTAGGGTATATCCCGCCTAAAAAAACGGGAATCTTTTCATCTATTTTCTTTACAGTATCAAGTATTTCTTTTGCACCTAAATACCAGTAAGTCATTGTGGTTGTCACAAGAACAAAGTCAGGTTTATATTCCTTTATTCTATCTTTTATTATTTCTTCCGGTATCCCGTATCTTTTGAAATAAAAGGGTATATCTTTTAACAGATTGATTTTTGGTATTTTTTTATAATGGAATTTACCCCTTCCAAAATCGTCGCTCTTCACATTTTTATAAAATTCGTCCTGTCTATCCATAACATCAAGCAGTTTAACATTTATATTACTGTTTCTCCTCAAGATTGAAGATATGTATAAAAGACCGAGGGGTTTTATCCAGTAATCGTATGCAGAAAAATCATATATTGGTGGGTTTACTAATAGTATCTTCACTCTAAATAACTAAAACAGATGAACCTTTAACCTTTGAATGTTTTATATTATATAGTGCTTTATTTGCCTCTTCAAGACTATATTCATTTATCTCTGTTTTTATCTTAAATTTATCTGCAACATTTAAGAATTCCTTCACATTTTCCCTTGTCGTATGTGCTGTAGAAGTCAATGTTTTTTCAGGGAATATGTAACTATATTCAAAACCTGGGAGTGGTGTTGCATAGATTCCACCTGAAACAACTATTCCACCTTTTTTTATCTTCTCAAGTGCCTTTACAAGAAGTTCGCCACTTGGTGCAAAGACAAGAACACCATCAAGTTTTTCCTTAAGTTCATCTATTTTACCTGTCCAGAAGGCACCAAGTCTTCTTGCAAGTTCAAGTTCATGTTCAGTCCTTGAGACAACAAAGACATCAAATTTCAAATATACAAGAACCTGTATTAGGATATGTGCAGCAGAACCAAATCCGAAAAGTCCTATTTTCCCTGACTTTAAACCTGATTTTTTGAATGTCTGGTATCCGATAACACCCGCACAAAGGAGTGGAGAGACCTCTATATCTGAATATTTTTCAGGTAGATGATATGCAAAATCTTTATGAACAACAGTATACTCTGCAAATCCACCATCAACATCATAACCAGTAAATTTTGGATTATCACACAGGTTTTCCCTTCCTTCTTTACAGTATTCACAAACCCCACAGGTTTTATTCAACCATGGTATTCCGGCCCTATCACCAATCTTAAAATTTTTTACATTCTTACCGATTTTTTCAACATAACCTACGATTTGATGACCTGGTATTACAGGTAACTTATGAGCTGGAAGATCACCTTCCACAATGTGCAAATCAGTCCTGCAAACACCGCATACCTTTATTTTTATCCTTATTTCATTATCATTTATATCAGGTTCAGGGATATCTTTTAGGGCTAAAGGATTCTTCTCTATATTTTCCTGTTTATATAAAACCATTGCTCTCATAGAGAAAATTTAATATTCTTTGGATTAATGTCAAGGAAAGATTCTATCTTATCATAATTATCTTTCTGATTATTCTTTCATTTTCAGCGCTGAATACGATGAAGTAAACACCGTTTTTAATTTTTTTATCTTTAAGACTCATATTTAATTTATGTATCCCTTTACTGTATTTTTTATTCTCTAATATTTTTTCAATATTTCTTCCGGTTATATCGAACAGGTCTATTGAAACAAATCCTTCTTTTTTCAAATAAAAAGATATATCAATCCCTGAATAAACTATATTATTTGATATTGAAAAAATTTGTTCATTCTTCTCTTTTATCCCTACATATCCTGATATATTACCAACTTCAAGGCTTAAAAGTAATGGTTCTTCAGGTGATTTTACACCTTGCGAATATCTTTTGAATAATACCTTTACCCTGATTTTATTAAAAATATCAGTGGGAAGTGGATTTAAAGAGATTGTATCACTAATTTTATCTGAATATATTCCATTGGAGTTTCCGGGTATTAATTCATCAGGGACAGATAACCATTCAGAACCATCATAGTATTCTATTTTAATACCGATTGAATCATCAAGGCTTTTCTTTTCCCATATTAAATCTCCCCATAATTCTCTTCCATCTAAAAAATTCAATTCTTCAAACGAAATTTCTTTCGTTATCATTTCAGCATAATTAATCGCTTGTGGTATTTTTCTTAATAATGTTACATTGTCTATTCCACACGCATATCCTCTGTGATTACTTGTTCCAGCATCTGTGTATGACCATTTTAATTGCAAAGATTCCATCGGGAAATAATTTGAAGGGATTTGATAAATGAATGTTCCTGAAGATGAATTAAAATAATGCGAATATCTGTTTATCCAGTTTAACCAGCTATTATTGAATTTTTTTGTTTTTAATATCATCTTTTCACCGGATTCCCTTATCTTTATCCCAAAATCATATATAATAACAAGCTCAAAAGAACCCTGTGGAATGTATATTTTTGGTGATATTATTTCTTCTGCTGAATTACTTGTATAACCTGCGTCATCATCTGAATAGTATGCATATTTTGAATTGTAATTCGGTGGTGTAAATATTCCAATATCATTTGTTGTTCCATTATTCCAGTATATCCCATCACTATTACCATCGTAAATACTCCAGCTGGATGGGAAAGAACCTTCAAAATCTTCGTATAAAAGTGTATCGTATATGTATCCATAAGGTTCAATTCCAACACTATCCCCAAAAATTTTAGTATTATAAAATGAGTTTTTTAAAAACTGGAATGAATTATGCTGAAAGAAAGAACATGTATTTTTTAATGATGTATCTATTGTGAAAGAATATATATCAGAAAAATTAGACCAGAGATTTGTTCCGGAAGGGTCTTTGCATTGAACCTTCCAGAAATATATCTTCTTATCTTCCAGTGGGAATGTTATATCGTATTTTACAATAGAATCACTTTGATATACTGATGTTAGGATGATTTCAGGCGATAAAAATTCGGGATTATCATCAATAAAAATTTCATACTGTATTTGGTCATTTTGAAGGTCTTTTGATTTAAAGATAAATTCAGGATAATTTGTTGAGATTTTTGCACAATCAAATGGTTGGAACAATATCGGTTTTTCAGGTGAATACGGTGAATAACTTATATCTGATAAAGAAACAATAGTGGCAATCTCAGCTTTTATAACTTCTGTTGCAAATAGATTATCATTGTATCCACCACCTATTGTATCACCGAGTGTGTGATAAAAAGGATTTGTTCCACCCCAGACATCTTCATCTTCTATGAGTAAAATCCCTGCATATCCATAATCCCAGAAGGCTTCCTGGTCGGCCGGGGATGTTGGCAGCAACATTTTTAATGTTTTAAGGTTTGTATATGAGTTTGCACAGTTAATATAGAAATCAACAATCCATTCACAGGAAGGGTCTGATATTTTACCAATTACATCTATAGATTCTGGATAAGAATTTGCATAACCAATCATATCACCATTTATGACAGCAATGATTGAATCATTCTGGTTCCTTGCCATCTGTGCATAGTAATAACTTCCAAGCATCCAGAATTCTTCGCCCGAGAATGCTATAAATTTTATTGTGTATTCAAACCTGTAATCCTTCAAAACCCTTGCACATTCAAGGATTCCTGCAATACCACTTGCATCATCGTCTGCACCGGGAGCTAAATTTGGTATGTAATTTGAATAGGAATCAAAATGCCCACATATTATTGAATATTTGTTAGATGGGTAAACTGTCCCATATTTTACACCAATAACATTTGGAGAATGACCTGCTGTATGGTATTGCAATATCACAGTATCACATCCATACTCATATAATTTCTCCTTTATCCAGAATGCTGCTTTAAAACAGGAGTCATGGGTTGAATACCTTGTTTTGTAATTTTGTAGATTACGAACAAAACTCAGAACTGTATCAGGATTCACATTATTTACAATCTCCTGTATATACGGATTATATTTAAATTGAATATTAAATTTATCTTTAGATTGAACAATAGGAATTAATCTTAATTTATGAATGAGGTATTTTTCTTTTAATTTGAATGCAATCTTTTCGTCTTGAATTTTTAAGATATAAATATCCCTGTCTTTCATAAGTATTTTCCCGTAATCTGATAATTCAACAGGATTTTTTGTCTTAACAAGATAATATGCAGTATCTCTGATAGTATCAAGAATCTCATAATCCATTTTTTTAAGTTTGTAAAGCTCATTATCATCAACAATCACAAGTGCATAATTGTATAAGTCCTTAATAACAGAAATATTCTTTAAGAAGAATGGTTCCAACCTCCTGTTATCAAGTTTCACCTTTGTAAGATATTCACCATAAAGAAAAAAACCAAAGATAAAAAAAACTATAGAATATCTTTTTAACATAAACACTCCTTTTTTTTATTTTAAATAGGGTTCAAAAATTTGCAAATGATTTCTTTTTAAAACTTATACATTATTCTGTCAAATCTCAAGACCTGAAACCTTTCATTTATCAATTGACATTATAAAAATTTTAAATATTTTTAAAATATGATATATTTTTTGTTTTTAATAAGTGAATTTGAAGGTGTTCATTCAGTTGAATATTTTAATCATTTAAAAGATGCTGATTTTTCATATTATCCGCATAAGATAACGCCTTTAAAAGAAAAAAAAGGATTGTTATTTGATTTTTACGGTTATTGTCCGTACTGGATAAGTACTGATGCATATGCTAATTTCAGATTTCATCTGTTAACACATATCGCATATTTTTCTGTCTCTATTGATACACTTGGAAATCTTGGTTCAATACCAAATTCAAGCAGATTCACTTACCTTTATTCCCTTTCACACGAAAGGGGTGTTAAAGTTCATATGACATTTACTCTGTTTGGTAGTTCAAATGTGACAAAATTCCTGAATAAAGCATCTTCAAGACAGAATGCAATATCAGGAATTTCACAGATGGTATCAAATTATGGTCTTGATGGTGTGAATATAGATTTTGAATTTGTTACTTCATCGGTTAAGGATAGTTTCTCAAAATTCATAAATGATTTATACTATGTTCTTTTAAATCATCCTGATGGAAGAAAAGAACTTTATATTGCAATGCCTGCTGTTCCACCATGGTATCCAGGTTATGATTATGCATATCTTTCTTCACATTCAGATGGTTTATTTATAATGGGGTATGATTATCATTATTCAGGTTCATCAGTTGCAGGACCGGTTTCTCCAGCTATCCCAAGTGGATTCTGGGGTTCATGGGCAACTTCATCAACAATAAAATCATATATCAGTTATGGTGCTGATAGAAAAAAACTGATTTTAGGTCTTCCATATTATGGTTTTGACTGGCCTACAACATCTTCATCTATAGGTTCTTCTACAAGGGGTTCAGGGGATGCAGTTTTATTGAAGAATGCTATAGTTAATGCTGGAATTTACGGGAGATTATGGGATACATATTCTTTAACACCATATTATACATATTATGTTGATGGTGATGGTTGGCACCAGTGCTGGTATGATGATTCATTCTCTCTTTTTCTAAAATTTACACAGGCAAGGGATAGTTCTTTAAAAGGTTCTGGTTGCTGGGCTCTGGGTTATGATGATGGTTACGATGATGTATGGAATTCTATTTACAGTGTTTTCTGGGTTGAACCACCTTTAAGACATTTTGTTGTTAAGGTAAATGTGAATGAACTGAATGTTCGTGAAGGTCCGGGGACTGATTGGAAGATACTTTCTGTTTCAAATATAGGGCAAAAATTTTCAGCATTCCAATTTTTCAACAACTGGTATAAAATATATTTTCCTTCGGATAGTGGTGCTTATTATGCATATGTTTGGGGAGGCGATGGTATAAATTATCAGTATCTGAAAGGTTCAACAGGTGATACATTAGTCCGTGTTACAGCATCATTGCTTAATGTTCGTGAAGGTCCTGGAACTGGTTATTCAATCATAACCAGAATAGCATATGGTCAAGTTTTTGTTGTTGATTCAATATATAATGGGTGGGCTAAAATATATATTCCACCAATTGATACACATACAACAGGTTGGTCCAGTTTGAATTATCTTAGGATTATCCCTTTCCCGGAAGATTCAAATGATTATGATGCGGATATTGTATCTTTAGAATATGGTGATACGGTGTTTTCACTTGATACATTCACAGTAAAGATAAAGGTTCAAAACACGGGTTTTGGCCCATTCGATGATAAAACATACATATATTCATTAAATTCACCATTCTATGATTCATTAACATGGGAAGACAGAAATAAGTCTATAACAACAGGTTATGATGGTCTTCCTAATCAGACTTTTTATAGATATGCTATTCTTAGAGCACCCTTTGTTCAGGAAACTACTTTTGTTCAGGATACATTCAGGTTTTACAGGAATGGACTTGAGTTTGGTGAAGATATCATAATTAAACAGGTTGTTATTCCATCACTGGTTAATATTCCTGATACAAATATTGTTGAGTATTTTAACATAAGTTCAAATATTTTTAAGAATTATGTTATTTTTGTTGGGAAAATAAAGGGAGAATATGAATTTAAGATAGTTGATACTTCTGGTAGGGCTTTACTTATAAAGAAAGGTAATGGAATTCTAAATATTATTTTCGGGGAAGATAGTCCTAAGGGGATTTATTTCTATATTCTTAAGACAGGAAAACAGGAGATTAAAGGGAAGGTGATAAAATTATACTGATAATATTTTCAATCTTTGATTACAACACACTCTATGGTATGGACAGGGTCTTATCATTTTATCCTGTTGAACAGGAATCAATATTTTTATTTAACGAAAATGGTTTAAGGACAAGACAGGGATGTCTTGACCTGGATAGATGGTTTCAGGAATATGAAATAAAAATAAATGCGAATCTTTATAAAAAATTCTCATTGTTTTATAACCTAAAATCAATGGATGATTATTACAGATACTATTTAAGGCACACTTTTTATATAAGATATTGTTTTAATGATATCTCAATACAGGCAGGTATATCACCAAATTTTATGAAGAAAGAAGACAGGTTATTTTTAGGTTTATTAAAGAAAGAAAAGGATTTTATGCTTGAAATTGATTTCGGGATGAAGGATTTTGTCCATAATTATGTTCTTTCAAAGAAGAGAGAATCAACAAGGGATCCATATAATATTTTTCCGTTTTTTATCTATTTTAATTTTAAAAAGATATTTAATGGTTATATCAATTTTGAATTTGATAAGACTTTTATGAGTAAAAAAGAAGTGATAATAAATGATACATTTTTAGGATATGAGTATTCAAAAGATTTTGAAGGTAATATCTCATTTTTAATTCCAATTTATAGAAATTTTTATTTGGGTTTTAAAGGAGAATACTGGTATAAAAATAAAGATTATCTTGGAGATAAAACTTTTTTAAAACAGGCTATTTCGAATATCTTTATTAGAACAGGGGATAGATTAAAAATAGAACCATCTTTTTCAATTGAATATTTTGAAGAAAAGGATTCGGTTCTATTTAATAGGATTGATTATATTTCTGGTTTGAACATTACAAAGATATTGAATAATTATTTTTTTATAACATTGGGATTTCAGGATTCAAGAAAGAAGATGGAGAAGGATAATGAGATAAAAAATAATTTTGAGCAGAGGCTTGTTTTAGCATTAACGATAAATTTTTCAAAGAATACATCATTTTACATATTTGAAGGTATTGAATTAGACCATTTTTCAAATGTTTTTGAAAAAATAAATTATCTACACAACCATACTTTTCTTACTCTGACACACAGATTTTAAAATATCTAAAAGAATAAAAAATTAAGTAATTCGGGGCGAGTGGATTTGAACCACCGGGCTTCACTCTGTTTCGCTTTAAGGGGGAAATATAGATATCCCCAAAAATTTCATTTTTGGGGAACCCTTTATACTCGTTCTTTTATTATCAGGCATATTTCCCCCTTAATATACCCCCTTCAATGGTAGTTGGGGAAAGCGTCTTTCCCCAAACCCCTTTTTTCGTTGGTAGAAGTCGGG
>CBFGJG010000021.1:4539-32147 GCA_965649055.1 Caldifarciminota bacterium | reverse complement strand
CCTGATGATGATGTGTTCGTTATACCTACTGAATATGGATATTTATTCCCTCTCGCTAACACCAATATCTCACGATAATTCTTTTTATTCGTATCTACTTCACACAATGTTAATTCCTCCCATCCTTCTGTCCTCAAAGAACCAAACATAAATGTCCCCCATATATTCCTCACAAAATTATGGTCTTTAACAAATATTATCTTATTATCTGATGTCCAATTTGGGGCAACTGCCTTTATTGTCTCATATTCCTCTATCCTGTAACATCCAATGAAAAATAACATTATTAACATTATCATTATCTTTCTCATTTTACCTCCTAATTTTCCCATCTCTCCCTTGATGGGAGAGGATAGGTGAGGGTGATACCTCCAAAAATATTATTGATTTCATTTTATTCATTTTTCTCCTCCAAACATATATTAACATAAATTTAAAGAATTTCAAAGGTTTCTTTTTCATTATCTTCAGGATATTTAAGATTTTCTACATTCACACCATTTATATTTATCCCAACCTTTGTCTTTTCAACAAAGTATACATCATTTAATTTAAAGAACACCTTGCAGGATTCAGGTATTCCAATGATAGTATCAACATATGAACCTCCAAGGTATGTTGTATCTATTGAAGTTCAAAGAAGACTTCATTCAGGTGTTACATAAAGGAAGATGTTAAAAATCAGATTCTTTGATAAAATGTTATTTAAATGAACTTAATAAAATGTTTCAAGAAAGGTTTGAAAAAAGATTATGAGATTTGGACAATGGAAAAGAAAAAAATAACCATGCACTCGTTATACCTATAATCTTCCCTTTATTATCCACTCCTGTTATATTAGAATGACTCTTATGAAAGTCTAACCATAAATAAATCATACAAACCTCCATTTTTTATAATTTAGTTCTTTTATCACATTTTCCAAATTTTTTTCATTTTATCCTTGACATAACACCTTTTTTAAATAAATTTTAAAAAAAAGCCGGAGTGGCGGAACTGGTAGACGCAGCGGACTTAAAATCCGCTGCTCTTTCAAAAGGGCGTGCCGGTTCGAGTCCGGCCTCCGGCAGAAAGGTAAATAAATATGGCTTTCTTTAAGAGAAAAGAATTAAAAGATATTGAAGAAAAAAAACCTGTTGCAGACGGAGCATGGATAAAATGTGACAGTTGTGGTGAGATACTATATAGGAAAGAAGTTCAGGCAAACCTTAATATATGTCATAAATGTGGTTATCATTTCAGGGTTAATTCAAATTTTTACAAAAAACTCCTTCTTGATGAAGGTTTATTAAATGAACATGATCAGTTTCTCACCCCTGTTGACTTCCTTAAATTTAAAGACTATCCTGCAAAGATTAAGAAATCAAAAGAAAAAACAGGCTTAAATGATGCTATAGTATGCGGAGAGGGAAAGATAAACGGGATTGATGTTGAGATATGTTTAATGGAGTTTGAATTTATCGGTGGTAGTATGGGTTCAATCGTTGGCGAAAAGGTAAAAAGGGCAATTTACAGGGCGATAGATAAAGAATTACCACTTATTATAGTTAATGCCAGTGGTGGTGCAAGGATGCAGGAAGGTATTATGTCTTTAATGCAGATGGCAAAAACATCCACCGCATTAAACCTTCTCAATAAACCTTATATAAGTATACTTACTAACCCTACAACAGCAGGTGTAATGGCATCTTATGCGTCACTGGGTGATATTATAATATCAGAACCTGACGCTTTATTAGGTTTTGCGGGCCCAAGGGTTATTCAGCAGACTATTAAACAGGAATTACCTGAAGGTTTTCAACGCTCTGAATTTATGCTTGAACATGGAATGATCGATATGATAGTTCCAAGGAATCAGATGAAAGAAGTAGTAACTATCCTTCTAAGACACCTATTATAATAATGTATTCAAAAAAACTTGTTATTAAAAATTCGTTAGGTATTCATGCAAGGCCAGCATCTTTGATAGTTAAGGCACTTTCAAACTTTAAATCAAATGTAACAATAGAAAAAAATGGAATTGAAGTTAATGCAAAGAGTATAATGGGGCTCCTGATGCTTGCCTGTGAACAGGGTAGCACAATACTTGTTAAGGCAGATGGTATAGATGAGGTAGAAGCGGTTAATAAGGTTGAAGAAATAGTGGAGAACAAGTTTTATGAAGAATAAGGTATTAAGAGGCATCGACGCATCCCCTGGAATAGCAATGGGAAAAGCCTATGTTTACAGGAAAGAGAAATTGTCTCCAAAATTAATAAAGAACAGGACACAGGAAGAAGAACTCGCAAATTTCTATAAGGCTTTAAATGACACAAAGGTTGAATTACAAGAAGTTCTTGCGAAAACAAAAGAGATGGGGAAGAAACTATCTTCAATTATAGAAGTTCAATTGTTATCATTGAACGACCCTATCTTTCTTAATACCATTGAAGAAAAAATTATTTCCGGCAAAAATGTATCAATTGCAATATACGATTTTGTCCAGGAAATGAAAAAAAATTTTGAAAATATTGATGACCATTATCTAAAAGAAAGATTTTTTGATATCCAGGATGTTGCGATGAGGGTTCTCTCAAAGATTGAAGGAGAAAAAAACAATTATATTAAATTAACAGAGCCATCAATAATTGTTGCACACAATCTTACTCCATCTGAGACAGCAACCCTTGAGGTAAAAAATGTTCTTGCTTTTGCTACAGAAATCGGTGGTAAAAACTCCCATACTGCTATAATAGCAAAGGCTTTGGGAATTCCAGCTGTCGTAGGTGTTGAGAACCTGCTTGATGAGATTGAAAATGAGGACGAGTTAATAATAGATGGAATAAGAGGATTAATCATTGTTGATGCGGACGAAGATACCAAAAGAACCTATGAGAAAAGAAAGATAGAGTATGAGAAATATGAAAAAGAGATAGAAGCATCAAGAGAACTACCATCAACAACCATGGATGGGAAGCTTTATGATATAACCGCAAACATAGAATTCCCTGTTGAGATTGAATCTGCAAAGAGGAATGGTGCAAAGGGTATTGGATTATACAGAACTGAATTCATTTATTTTATGAAGAATCAATTACCTGACGAGGAAACTCAGTTTAGAATCTACAGCGAAGCTGCATCTGCTTTTAATCCTAATCCTGTTATAATTAGAACACTGGATATTGGTGGGGATAAGCTGTTAAAATGGGAATACATGCAGGAACATAATCCATTCCTTGGCTGGCGCGGAATAAGATTTACACTTGACAGGGTTGATATAATGCTAACACAAATCAAGGCAATATTAAGGGCAGCAAAATTTGGGAATGTTAAAATTATGCTACCCATGGTATCAAATATAGACGAGGTGATTAAGGCAAAAGATATAGTGAATGAAGGAAAAAATATACTGAGAAAGGAAGGAAAAGAATTCAAAGAAGACATAGAGATTGGAATTATGGTTGAAATACCATCCACCGTTTTACTTGCAGAGACATTTGCAAAAAATGTTGACTTCTTTTCAATTGGCTCAAATGATTTAACACAGTACACACTTGCTGTTGATAGAGGAAATGAAAAGGTTTCCCATATTTACGACCATTTAGATCCATCTGTAATAAAACTTATAAAAATGTCTGTTGAAGCAGCACATTCAAATGGTATCTGGGTTGGTGTATGTGGCGAAATAGCAAGTGATCTACTGGCAGTTCCACTACTTGTCGGTCTTAAAATAGATGAATTTTCTGTTTCACCTTCATTGATACCGCAGGTTAAAAATATTATAAGGGGAATTACCTTTATTGAATCACAGAAAATAGCTGAGAATGTATTGAATATGGAATCAAGTAGAAATGTCAGGGAATATTTAAAAGAAGAGTTACTTAAAAGATTTCCCAATTTAAAAAACTTTTTTATGGAGGTTGAGAAATGATAGAAATTATTGATAATCTTCCCGAAGATATCGTTAATGCAATCGACCTTTCTGAAGGAATAGATGTAAAATTCAAAGGAATTAAAAATGTAGTTATAGGTGGTATGGGTGGTTCTGCTATAGGTGGTGAAATCGCAAAGTATTTTGCTATGCAGAACGGAAATATTCCTGTTGAAATAATAAGGGATTATGAAATTCCAAATTATGTTAACGAAGAAACATTATTAATATGTTCGAGTTATTCCGGAAACACTGAAGAGACAATCAGTATTTATAAAAAAGGAAGGAAGAAAAAATCACAGATTTTTATAATTACAAGTAATGGTATTCTTGAAGACCTTGCAAAAAAGGAGAAAATCCCCTTCCTTCTTATCCCAAAAGGATATGCACCAAGATGTGCAATAGCATATCTTTTCTTTCCTATCATTAAAATCCTTGAGAAATCAGATATTATTGAATTAAAGCAGAAAGAAATGAAAGAACTAATAAGTGTATTAAGGGAAAACAGAGAGAATTCAAAAAAATGGGCACAGGAAATAAGTTTAAAGATAAAAGAGAAACTTCCGTTTATATACAGTGAAGAAAGATTCATTCCTGTTGCAAAAAGGATAGTAACCCAGATAAATGAAAACAGTAAATCACTTGCACATTTTGCGACTTTCCCAGAACTTGACCACAACGAAATAGTTGGATGGGAAAATCCTAAAGAGATTATGAAGAGATTCTATATAATAGTATTAAGGAGTAATTCTGAGACCGAAAGAATGAAAAAAAGAATAGATATAACTATAGAACTGATAAAAGAACTTGCAGGAGAGGTTACAGCTGTGTATCCGGATGGTGATTCTTATATTACCAACATTTTCAGTTTTATCCAGAAAGGGGATTATTTGAGTTATTTTCTCGCTGTAAATTATGGTGTTGACCCTTATCCAGTTAGAAGAATAGATGAATTGAAAAGAAGGATGAGTGAATGAATATAATAATACCTGCTGCTGGCGAAGGCGTTAGATTAAGGCCACATACACATACTATTCCCAAACCATTGATAAATATCGCAGGTAAGCCAATTCTTGGTCATATAATTGATTCAGTTCTCCCTCTTCAACCCGATAATATATGTATAGTTATAGGACATCATGGTCTGAAAATTGAAGATTATATAAAAAGGGAATATTCTGAGATCTTTAAAAATTTTATTTTTGTTCATCAGGAAAAAAGACAGGGTTTAGGGCATGCAATATTTGTATCTCTTGAAAAAATAGATAAAGAAACTGACCTTTTAATATTACTTGGTGATACTGTATTCGATGTTGATTTTAAGGATACCATAAAAGAGAAAAAAAATATTATAGCAGTGGCTGAAACAGAAGAACCTCAAAGATTTGGAATAGTTGAGGTTGATGGAATAAGGGTTAAAAATCTTGTCGAAAAACCAAAAGAACCACCATCAAACCTTGCTATTGTTGGAATATATTATTTTCTTAATGGTTCTAAATTATTTTATGCACTAAAAAAATTGATAGACGAAAATATCAAGACAAAGAACGAATACCAGTTAACAGATGGTATGAGATTGCTTTTAGAAACAGAAGAGATTTATATAAAAAAGATAAATGGGTGGTATGATTGCGGCAAAATTGATACCTTACTTGAAACAAACAGATTTCTATTAAAAAAGACAAATAAATACAAATCTTATAAAAATACAGTTATTATTCCACCTGTATATATACCTGAAGATGTTGATATATCCAATAGTATTATTGGTCCTTTTGTTTCATGTGGAAAGAAGGTTAAAATAAAAAATTCGATTATTAAGGATAGTATAATAAATGAAGGTGGGAAGGTAGAAAATGTTTTATTGTCAGATTCAATAATAGGTGTTGATGCGGTAATAACTGAGAATTTTAAGGTTGTAAATATTGGTGATTCATCAATAATTGAACCATTAATAAAGGAGGAAAGATGAGACTTATTACAAGTGAATCAGTAACAGAAGGACATCCGGATAAACTTTGTGATCAGATATCTGATTCAATACTTGATGCTATACTCGAGAAGGACAAGTATGGAAGGGTTGCTGTTGAGACATTGACATCAAGGGGATTTGTTATGGTTGCAGGAGAAATTACTACAGATGCATATGTAGAAATACCAAGGATAGTAAGAAACCTTATAAAAGAAGTAGGTTATACAGATGCAGATTACGGATTTGATTATAACAGTTGTGCTGTTATGACTATGATACAGGAACAATCTCAAGATATAGCAATGGGTGTTAATATTGGTGGTGCAGGTGATCAGGGAATGATGTTTGGATATGCAACTAAAGAAACACCTGAACTTATGCCCTTACCAATTATGCTTGCACATAAACTGGTAAGAAGGCTCGCTGAAATAAGAAAATATGAAGGTGTTAAGATATTAAGACCTGATGGAAAATCACAGGTTACAGTTTTATATGATGACAGTGATAATCCTGTTAGAATAGAAACAATAGTAGTATCATCCCAGCATGATCCAAATGTAAAAATGGAAGAACTAAAAAGTCTGATAATAGAAGATGTTATAAAGAAGGTTATCCCTCAAAATCTTCTATCAAAAGATACAAAGATATTGATAAATCCAACCGGCAGATTCGTTATTGGTGGGCCACAGGCTGATACGGGTTTAACCGGAAGGAAGATTATGGTTGATTCTTATGGCGGTGTTGGAAAACATGGTGGTGGTTGTTTTTCGGGGAAAGACCCTACAAAGGTAGATAGATCAGGG
Source organism: Caldifarciminota bacterium (assembly GCA_965649055.1). Classification (GTDB taxonomy): domain Bacteria; phylum Hydrothermota; class UBA3072; order UBA3072; family B12-G15; genus CBFGJG01. The sequence continues at coordinate 25,462 of CBFGJG010000021.1, read as the reverse complement.
GCATATATGGCAAGATACGTTGCTAAAAACATCGTCGCAGCAGGTCTTGCCGATAAAGTTGAATTTCAGATAGCTTACGCGATAGGTGTTGAACATCCTGTAGCAATGTATTTAAATACATTCGGAACATCAAAATATGAAGATGAGAAGATATTGAAGGCAGTAAAGAAAGTATTTGACCTTACACCTCGTGGAATTATTGAAACACTTAATCTCTTAAGACCAATTTACAGAAGAACCGCAGTCTATGGACACTTTGGAAGGGAAGAAGAAGGATTCTCATGGGAACTTAAAGATAAAGTTGAACAGTTAAAAAGTGAGATGTAATTATGGAATATGATATAAAAGATATAAATTTGAAAGATGAAGGATTGAACAGGATAAACTGGGCTAATGGATTCATGCCGGTTCTTGAAATGATACGTAAGGATTTCAGAAAAAAGAAACCATTGAAAGGTTTAAAGGTCGCTGCATGCCTGCATGTTACAACAGAAACCGCAAACCTGATGATAACATTAAAGGAAGGCGGTGCAGATGTCTTCCTAACCGCATCAAATCCATTATCAACACAGGATGATGTTGCAGCAGCATTAGTTCATTATCACAAAATACCTGTATTTGCAATAAGAGGCGAAGATAACAGAACTTATTATGACCATATAAAATCAGTCCTTTCATATTCACCTGACATAACCATGGATGATGGTGCTGATTTAATATCAACCCTGCATAAAGATTTGAAGGATAAGATAAAAAATGTCCTTGGCGGAACGGAAGAGACAACAACAGGCGTCATAAGATTAAAAAGTATGGCAAAAGATGGGGTCCTGAAATACCCTGTTATTGCGGTGAATGATTCTTTAACAAAACATCTTTTTGATAACAGATATGGAACAGGTCAATCCACAATAGATGGTATTTTAAGGGCAACAAATATACTTTTTTCAGGTCTTTATGTGGTCATTGCAGGATACGGATGGTGTGGAAGGGGTATTGCAATGCGCGCAAAAGGTATGGGCGCAAATGTAATAATAACAGAAGTGAACCCTGTTAAGGCACTTGAAGCTGCAATGGATGGATTTATGGTTATGAAAATGATAGATGCAGCACCTTTCGGTGATGTTTTTATAACAGCAACCGGTTGCAAAGATGTGATTGGTAAAGATGCGATGAAACTTATGAAAAACAATGCTATTATCTGTAATGCAGGACACTTTGATGTGGAGATAAATAAAAATGACCTTAAATCCCTTTCTAAAGAAAAGAAAATTGTAAGGAAAGAAGTCGAACAATATGTTCTTGAAGATGGAAGAAAGATAAACCTTATCTCTGAAGGAAGGCTTGTTAACCTCTCAGCAGCTGAAGGACATCCAGCAATGGTAATGGATATGAGTTTTGCAAATCAGGCACTCGCTACAAAATACATAAAAGAACATAGTAAAGAACTTGAAAAACAGGTTTATAAATTACCTGATGAGATTGATAAGGAAATAGCTTACTTGAAACTCCAGACAATGGGTATTGATATTGATAAACTTACAAAAGAACAGGAGAAATATTTGAGTTCCTGGGAGGAAGGAACATAGTTGAAGTTAGGAATATCAATCCTTCTGTTATTTCTTTTATTCTTATGGATTGATATCATAACATCACAACAATTAATAATTGTAAGGAATAAAACATTAGAATTAAAAGATGAACTTCTTCTTTTTTCAGCAAAAAGGATAGAGAACTTAAATGAGATAAAATATGATTCACTAATCTATCTTATAAGAAGATTCAATCTGAGTGGAATTTCAATATTTAACAAAAATAAAGAAATGATTTTATCAATAGGTGAACAGGATGCAAGGCTTGAATTTTTTCCTGATTCATTCATATTTTACGGATTAAGAAAAATAGTTTACAATACTGATAAAAATTATATTTTGATAGGTTCAAATGATGATGAATTAAAATCCTTAAGGAATTCTTTTATTACTATTATGTTTCTGAAAATCCTTTTCTATCTAAATTTTTTCTTTATAGCTTTCTTGATATTTAAAAGAAAAGGTGTCAAGAAAGAAATAATTGAATCTCAGGACAACTATCTTATAGAAACATTGAAGGAAAGAATAAATAATCTTTCTTCCGAAAACAGGGAACTGAAAAGGTTCAGGGAGGAGATTGAATCCCAAAAATATCTTTTTGAAATAGGCAGGAATTTAAGCACCATATTACACGAAATTAGGAATTCATCAGGAACAATCATAGGATATTCAAAATTATTAAAGGACAAGGATATTGGTTCAAGGATACTTGAAGAAGCGTTTCTTTTAAACAGAATTTCTGATAGTCTTCTTTTCCTATCAAAACCTGTATACTTAAAAAAAGAGAACGTCAATCTTAAATCTTTGTTACTTTCAATATATGTTCCTGAGAGGATTGAATATCTGGTGAAATGCAAAGAAGACATATATATTGATGTTGATAGGGATTTGTTCAAAAAAGCAATAGAGAATATTATTCAAAATTCTTTAAATGCCATTGAGAAGAACGGAAAGATAACTGTTGATGTGAAAAAAGATGATAAAGTTTATATAACTATAAAGGATAATGGGAAAGGAATGGATGAAGAAGAATTATCAAGATGTTTTGAGATGTTCTATTCGGGTGAAAAAAGGGGAACAGGGATTGGATTATGGTTTGTCAAAAAGATTATTGAAGCACATAACGGTGCTATTTCTGTTTCAAGTGAAAAAGGCAAAGGAACAAAATTTAAAATAGTGCTATAATGCCAAGGATTTTACTTGTAGAAGATATAGAAAATTTTAGGGATATGCTAAAGAGGCATCTTGAAAATAATGGTTTTGAAGTTAGTGATTATTCAGATGCTGAAAGTGCTTTAAAGAAACTGGATAATGAAAAATTTGATGCTGGTGTTTTTGACCTTAAACTGAAGAGGATTACGGGGATAGAATTACTTGAAAAAATAAGAAAGAAAGGTATAGATTTTCCTGTTTTTATTATAACCGCATATGGTGATGTTGAGAATGCGGTTCTCGCTATGAAAAAAGGTGCAAGTGATTTTCTACAAAAGCCATTCGACCCGGAATTACTTATAATAAAATTAAAAAAAGTAATTGATGAAAAAAGAATGATTTTACTCTCTTCAAAATCTTATGATATAATAGGTAAATCAGAAGACATATTAAAGGCTAAGGAACTCGCATTGAAAGTTTCAGTGACTGATGCAAATGTTTTAATTACAGGTGAGAGTGGAACAGGAAAAGAACTATTTGCAAGACTTATTCATTCGAATAGTGAAAGAAAAGACAAACCTTTTGTTGTGATAAATGCAGGTGCTATACCTGAAACACTCATAGAAAGCGAGCTCTTTGGTATTGAAAAAGGGACTGCAACGGATGTTTCAGAAAGGATAGGAAAAATAGAGTTTGCAGAAGGTGGTTCTGTCTTCTTTGATGAGATAGGTGATACACCTATATCATTACAGACAAAAATATTAAGGGTCCTGGAAGAGAAAAGGATTGTCAGGGTTGGTGGTAGAAAAGAAATCCCTGTTAATGTTAGGTTCATATTTGCCACGAATAAAAAATTAGAAGAAGAAATCAGAGAAAAAAGATTCCGTGAGGACCTTTTTTATAGGATAAATGTCTTCCCTATTAATCTTCCACCTTTAAGGGAAAGGGTTGAAGATATTCCATTATTAGCTGAATTTTTTATAAAAAAATATTCTTTTGAACTTAAAAAGGAGATTAAAGGTATAGATGATGAAGCAATGGAAATACTGAAATCTTACAAATGGATAGGTAATGTTCGTGAACTTGAAAACACAATTGAAAGGGCTATAATAATAGCAGAAGGTGATAAAATAACCAAAAATGATATCCTGATATCAAATATCCCTTCTGAAACTATAGAACTTCCTCTTGATTTAAAAAAAGCAGGTTTGATAGGCCAGAAAAAGGCCGAGAAGGAAGTGATTGAAAAGGCATTAAGATTATGCAAAGGGAATAAATTAAAGGCATCAAAGATACTGAAGGTAAGTTATAAAACATTACTTTCAAAACTAAAGGAATTGAATATTGAAAAATAAACTTGAAAAAATTAAGAAAGAAATTATATTAAAAAAAAGGAGGTTTTATGAAAAAGTGTTTATTGATTTTTGTTATTTTATCACTTATGCTTTCTGCTGAGATTGATAGGAGCATAAGAAACCTTGGCTGTCGTGATTTTGAATTAGATCCTAAAACACTGGACTGGGTATACCCATCACCCGCTCCAACATTCTATTTTGGCAAGGCATCTGTTGACCATTCTCCTTATATGCCACCCGTTGGGAATCAGGGTGCACAGGGCTCATGTGTTGCATGGGCTGTAGCTTATTACTACAAGACATATATGTTAAGGATGAAACACGGTTCAAGCTGGGATGTAACATCAACCCAATTCCAGATGTCTCCTTCATTTGTTTATAACCTTATAAATGGTGGAGTTGATGGTGGTGCATACAACTCTGACGGGTTTAAATGTCTTTCTGATATTGGATGTGCCCCACTCCTTGATAAACCTTATAACCAGAACGATTCAACTTCTTGGGGTTCTGAAACAGCATTCGGTAAGGCAACTGTATACAGGGGTGATACTACATATACAATAAATATATCAACAGATGCAGGAATAAATCAATTAAAGAATGTCCTTTCAGAAGGTTTCAATGCAGTTATTTCGATCAGGGTTTGGACACCTTTCTGGTATGGTAATTTTGGTGCTGATGGCGTATATGATACCGGTGATAAGACAGGATCTGACGAAGGTGGTCATGCTATATGTGTCGTAGGTTTTGACGATGATAAACCTACCAATGATGGTAATGGTGCAATAAAATGTATAAACTCTTGGGGAACATCATGGGGGCCATTATTAGGATACTTCTGGATTTCCTACCAGGCATTAAAAGATCCGCAGATTACAAGTCCAACTGCATACTATCAGGTTGAAAGGAAGGATTTCGGGAACATATCAAAAGGTTCAAGGTTTGAAAGATATTATAATGGACAATTAAGGATAAGATGGAAGATAACACACCAAAGAAGGGAAAGAATAAATATAAGGATAAGATTTGCAAAAACAGGATATTATAGGGATTATTTCAACTGGTCAATGATACCCGGTGCGTTCTGGCCTTATCCTAATTATTATATCGCACTTGATGTAACAGACCTTTTAAAAGAGATAGAACCGTATAATTTCGATGATACAATTCAGCTGATTGCAAGAGATGTTTTATCAGACGGTTATACCGGAACATTAGATGCTGCATTTGTTGAGAATATAAACTGGGGAACATACTCACCTTCTTATGACCTCCCCAAGAATATACCTGATAATAATAGGTGCACTACAAGGATTGTTATAGAGAAAGATAGAACACACTGGCCTGCATTCCATGGTATGCTTTCAAATGAAGGATACACAATACTTTCAACAAATAGAAGGCAATTTGCTCTATCACAGACAGTAAACCTTGGTTCTGCTGGTTTTACACCTGTCCTTGCAGATATAAACAAAGATGGAAACATAGATATCGTTGTAACAACTTATAATGGATATGTTTATGCATATACAGGTTCAAATCTAACACCACTCTGGTCAGCAGGTCCTTTCTATACAAACATAAGGTCAAATGCAGTAATAGGGGATATTGAACCCAATGATACACTTGATGTTATATTTAATGCAGGTGATACAACATATATCTTAAAAGGAACGAATGGTTCGGTTGTAAGAAAAGTAAGACCACAATATGTTGATTGCACATCCCCACTTGTAACAAATCTTGATGGTGATATAAATTTTGAGATAATAACAGTTGGTGAAAGTAAATCAATAAGGGTTTATACCGGTTCAACTGGTGTGTCAAAATGGTATTATCCGACAAGTGGTGTTTATCCTGTCCGCTCAAATCCTGCAATAGGTGATATTGATTGTAATGGAATACCTGATGTTGTTGTAACATCAATCAATGGGAGCTGTTATGCTGTAAGAAGAACAGGTAATGGAACAACTGGAACACTTGTATGGTCATATGCGACAGGAGACTCAATCTATTCATCACCTGTAATAGCAAATATAGACAGCACCGGTGGAAATGGAAGATATGAAGTTATCTTTGGTTCAGACGATGGATATCTTTATGTTATAAACTATGATGGGACACTTAAATGGAGATACAATATTGGTTCAAAGATAAGGTCAACACCCGCAGTCTGCGATGTGGATGGAAATATGTATAAGGAGATTATAGTTGGTGCCGATGATGGATATGTCTATTTCTTCGACTATCAGGGAAATCTTTTAAGGTCATACAACTGTGGTGGAATGGTCCGCTCTTCACCTGTCGTTGCAGATATAGATGGAGATAACATAAAAGATATAATAGTTCCATCAACGAATGGAAAGCTTTTTGCAATAAAATTTTCTGACGCATCATTAATCTGGGAATTCAATGCAGATGGTCCAATAGCAACACCTGCATTGGGGGATATTGACAATGATGGTCATGTTGATATTGTCTTCTCAACAGATAACGGAACACTTTATCTTCTCACAGCAAATTTAACTGGTATAGAAGAAGATAATATAAAACTTACCATAAAAAACAATATAATAAAGAACAAGGTTAGAGTAAGTTATTTTGTTCCTGCTATGGGAGAAACAGAAATAAAGATAATGGATATTTCAGGAAGAATCGTTGGTTCATACAGGGGATTTGATTTTGAAGGATTGAACGAAAGGGAATTTGATATTGAAAGAAATGGAATATACTTTGTGATACTAAAAAATGCTGACAGGTTGACAAAAGAGAAATTTATATTTGTAAAGTAATGGATTAACGAGATAAAGAATTCTTTTATTTGTAAATTTTGTAATTTTAGTTAAATTTTTAAAAAAGAGTATAGTTATGAAACTTTAAACCAAGAGAGTAGATTCTCTTGAATTTTAACATATGGGCTAATTATGAGACTGAACATTTTTTTCGTTTTTTTGATTTTTTCATCTATAAAAGGTGAGGAACTTTTAAAGATAAAGCTGGAAGATAATACACTCAAAATCTTATTGGCAAAAAATATTCACATAGTCAAAATCTTGAAAAACTACGCTTTTGTCGTTATTAAAGAAGGTGAACAAAAAAAACTGGAAGGTCTCAATTTTGAAACTCTGGACAGGATTGACGAAGGAAAGTATTATTTGGTAACAATAAAAGAAAAAGGAACTGATTTATCAAGATACTGTAAGGTCATATTTAATGAAGATGATATTTTTTTAATAAAAATTTATGATGATAAAAATTTAAAAGAAATAATCAAACAAAAAATATTCTTACAATATCTAACATTAAAACCTATTTCACCAAATAAAGGAAAGTTTAATGTTAAGTTTAAATACGACCAGACGATTCAAAATATAGTTAATAGTGTTAATCCGGATACAATTTTGAGCTTCGTAATGAGGTTGCAGGATTTCAAATCAAGATATTCAACTTATGATTCCTGTTTCCAGGCAGCTATTTGGATTAAAGATAAATTCTACGAATATGGGTGCGATACTGTAATTCTTCAATATCATACATATCATCATGCACCGAATGTAATAGGAATAAAATATGGAACACTGTATTCACCAGATCATTATTCAATAATATGCGGACATTTTGATTCCTTTTGTTTTGAAGACTCCCTTAACGCTCCCGGAGCAGATGATAATGCAAGTGGAACAGCATCTGTCCTTGAATGCGCAAGGGTATTGAAAGACTGTAGTTTTGAATACACGATCAGATTCATTGCATTTTCAGGTGAAGAGTTTGGATTATATGGTAGTGAAACATACGCAGATTTTGCAAGAATAATGAATGATACGATAGTAGGTGTCATAAACGCTGATATGATAGGTTATACAAATCACTCTCCTGATACAATCAGTGTATTTGCAGATGATTCCCTTTCCCCATCCGATACACTTGCAGAACTTTTCATAGAATGTGCTGAAAATTATACATCACTCTTATGTTTAAAAATTATAAATTCAATCCCATTCTCAGACCATGCTTCTTTCTGGGATAAAGGTTTTAATGCAATTGGTCTCATTGAAGAAATAGGAAGTAATGCAAATCCATATGTTCACAGCTCCAAGGATACCATTGGATTGAGTTATAACAATAATCTTTTTGCTACAGAAGTTGTAAAAACTATTATTGCAACGATTGCATCTATTTCCTGTTTAAGTCCATTACCCGAAGCGCCTATTCCTCCTTTATTAATTCAACCTTTTGATTGTTCCAAATTTTACTCACCTTACCCTGAATTTTCATTTTCCTCAACAGATCCACAGAGAGATAGTATTCAATATCTGATACTAATAGATGAAACAGCAACCTTCTCTTCTCCTGAATCAATATTAACATCAATTTACCCAAGTGATACAATCGTAAAATATCAGTTAACAAGCCCCTTGGAACACGGAAATGTATACTTCTGGAAGGTTAAGGCAAAAGACCCGTATGGAACAAATTACTGGTCCTTATTTTCAGATGTTCATTCTTTTACAATTGATACAACACTTCCATATAATACCTGTTCATTTTTACAGTGTAATTTTAATCAGTTTTCAAAAAATAATCTTATAAATCTTAAGATTGTTGGTGACAGTGTTATGCTTGAAACTTATGGTTATATCTACGATACATTATTGTATGAAGATTTCGAAGATGTCTTCCCTCAAAATTGGGGAATAAATGATGGTAACAATGATGGAATTTACTGGACCAACGGAACATCAGATTACCTTGGTATCTATACACCACCAAATTACCATTCAAAATATGCATATTATGATGATTACCCTGCTGGTTTTACAAATAATACAGCAGAGGAGATAATATCTCCACCAGTTTATATACCTGCAGGTTCAACAGATATAAAGATAATTTACGATTATGGGATAAGATGTTTAGAATCAGGTGAAAAAATGATATTAAAGACAAGAAAATTCAATTCAGGCTCATGGAGCTCATGGATAAACAGATATACTCATTATCAATCTTCTTTCGGGACATACTCATACCAGATACCATCAAATTATTTTCCTTTAGAATCATTACAGGTAAAATGGACATACACAGATGCATCCACAATTAACCACAGAGGGTATGGATGTGCTATTGATAATGTTTTATTTGTTAAGACGATAACTTTCGAGAATAATTATGGAGAGATGTTAACAAAAGATATAAGATTCTGCGAATTATCAGGATTGTTTGAAAGAGATTTCTGGGGAGATTTAATATTCGAGAAAAGTGATGAAGAAGATTCAATAGGAATAACGATCCAATATTACAATGGTTCATGTTGGGAGAATGTTCCGGATAATTTATTGCCAGGAAACTCTATTGGAATATTTACGGCAAAGAAGAGTGATACAATCTCTCTTAATCTACTTGATACATTGACATACAATAGAATAAGGGTAAAGGTATTATTTAAAAGATATACACAATTCGCAAAGTCCGGTTCAGAACCATCACTTTTAAGGCTTGAAGTTGGAAACCTTTCAAGGTATGTTGGTATTGATGAAATAAAGGAAGATATTTTTGATATATCAGGTAATATTTTTTATTCAGATTTAGAAGTTAGATTCTTACTGAAAAAAGATGAACATGTTTCGATAAGTTTATTTGATATTACTGGAAGGAATGTAAAAAATATTATTAATGGAGAAAAAATGACTAAAGGTTTTCATAAGATAAAAATCAGTTATGAAAGAATGAATGAAATTCCAAGAGGTGTTTATTTTCTCTATTTTGAGGCTGGAAATATCAAGAGGATAAAAAAACTGATTCTAATAGGATAGGTATTTAAAATATCTGTATTATAAATTCAGAATATCTTATAAAGGTTTGAAGTTAAGAATTAACAAAGGATTTACAATATCTTGATATTGCGCATTTTTCACATAATGGTTTTACAGGTTTACATATGTTCTGTCCCCAGGTAACAAGTAGGTCATTGTATATCTTCCAGTATTTTTTGGGTAATTTCTTTCTTAATTCCATTTCTGTTTCAAAAGGAGTTTCTGTATTAACATAACCAATTCTGTTTGAAATCCTGTGAACATGTGTATCAACACATATTCCATCCTTATTAAATCCGAGTGTAATAACAAGGTTTGCAGTCTTTCTTCCAACACCTTCTATCTTCAACAATTCTTCAAGGTTATCAGGGACCTTCCCATTGTATTCTTCTATCAATTTCCTGCTTATTTCTTTTATCCTCCTTGCCTTTATCTTATAAAATCCTACAGGATAGATCAATTCTTCTATTTCTTCCACTTTAAGTTTCAAGATATCATATGGGGTCCTGGCTTTATTAAAAAGTCTTTCCGATGCTCTTTCTGTTATCTTATCCTTAGTCCTCTGGCTCAGAACAGTTGAGATAAGTATTATAAAAGGGTCATTAAAATCAATACTGAATTTAGTTACAATAGGTTCTTTAAACTTCTTAACTTCTTTTTTTAATATTTTTATAATAATATCTATTTTATCTTTCATATCTTTAATTATACAATGGATTCGCAATTTTCAAGGGAAAATTTATTTCTTGACATTTATCAAAATTTGATTTAAAATAATAATATGGGCGAACAACTTGTAAAAGGAACAGGAATAATTCCTGTTATAGAATACATAAAGGAAAAATTTGGTGAAGAAGTTTATTCAAACATCCTTAAAAGACTACCAGATGAACATCAAGAGGCATTAAACGAACTTTTTGATGTAAAGTGGTATCCACTCGAGATTCTTTCCACTCTTTACACTGAAATCTCTAAGGAAATTGGCAAAGGAGATTTTAAGATATGCCGTGAAATTGGAAGATATTCTGCCGAGTATGGTCTTAACAGGATTTATAAGTTCTTTTTGAAATTTGGTTCAATAAAACTATTTATAAATAAAGGGCCTGTATTGTATTCTACATATTACAGGGGTAGCACAATAAAGTTCCTGAAGGAAGAAGAAAATTATATAGAGCTAAAGATTGATGGAATAAATACCTCTGTTGCTCATCTATATTCTATTGCAGGCTGGATAGAAAAAGCAGGGGAACTTGTAGGCGCAAAGAATGTGAGAGTGGAACTGGATACCATAAATGCGATTTACAAAATCTATTATAGTTGATTTTCGGGAGGTAGTCTGAAAAGAATTACAAGAGGATGTCTTATTGCTGCATTGTATATAGTCTTGACTGTGTTGCTTCATCCATTAAGTTACTATGCCTTTCAGATTAGAATATCAGAGGCATTAACACTCCTGCCATTTTTCTTCCCTGAGGCTATATGGGGGTTATTTTTGGGGTGTCTTATTTCAAATATCTTCGGTGGTCTTGGATTCTATGATATTTTCTTTGGTAGCATAATAACATTACTTGCAGCAATTCTGACATTTTTTCTTTCAAAGACAAAGAAAATATTTCTGGCACCATTACCACCGGTAATTTTAAATTCATTTGGAGTGAGCGCATATCTCTATTTCCTGCTGAAACCACCTGAAATACCATTAAAAATACACCCTTATTTTCTTTTCGTGATATCTATATTTATAGGTGAGACCATTGCAACCTATTTTATCGGGTTACCTCTACTCTACTTCATAAAGAAAAGATTTAAATTATGAAAAAGATAAAGGATTTCATCTTTATAATTCCGTTGCTTATTTTTTTATCGCTTCTTTTTTTCAAATTTGAATTTAATATACCTTTAAAAGATTATATATTCTTTGTATTAACTGGAATTTTAATTATTCTATTTTATTTCTTACCACAGATAAATTTTCTTACATCCTTATTCATATTAGCATCAGTGATTGAATTAGGAGGTGGTTCATCCTCACCTGTTTTCTTTATGTTCACAATATTCTTCTATACAAAACTTAACAAAGAAGATTTTTACCTGCCTTATATATTTTTCCCAATAGTATCAATCTTTAAATCAAAAGAACCAATTTATATGCTGATAACCTATTCAGTATTTATCCCTGTTTATCTTCTAAACAGGAAAATTATAAAAGAAAAGAAAAATTTTGAAAAAATAGTAAAGGATTTTAAAGAGTTTTCGTTTAGCTCCGGTGAAAAACATACTGAAGAAATAAAGAAAATGATAGAAATGAAGGATGCTACTATTACCTTTAATCTCTTTGATTTATATTATAATTCAATCTTTGATATAATTGACAATCTATACAAAGCCGTCCTCCCTTCATCATGTTGTCTTTTTATCAAGAATAAAGAAGATGGACATTTCTACCTGAAGTTTGCAAAATCATCTCTTTCAGTTATTCCAGATGCAGTAATTGATAAAGGTCCCCTTACTCTATTCTATAATTCACAGGAGCCCATAATCCTTGACGATTTTTCTGGCTCTTCAAAGAACCTTTCTTATTATGAGAGAGAATACTTTATTAAATCAATTATTGCCTTACCGATAATACCTGAAAAAAGTGTTGAAGGAATACTTGTCCTTGATTCGAGAAAGGATTTCTTCTTCAGTGAAGACAAAAAAAATCTCGTATCACTCGCTAAAAGAGAGATAGAAATTCTGATTCATCTTTATAGATACACTGAAGCATCTATGATTGAAGCAGTTAATTTTAGCATTATACAATCTCTTACAAACAAAATATCATCATATCTTGAAAGGGATAAGATGATAGCATCCTGTTTTGAAGCATTAAAAGAGATTTTCACAAATACCGAACAAATAATATTTATAAGGTCCTCTGATGAATTCCTTGTGATAGAAAGTGATGGAAGAAGATATCTAAAAAATCTCAAAGATAGTTTATTCGGGAGTGCGATAAAAGATAATCTGGCATTAAAGAAAGATAATATGAAGGAAGAGATAAAGAGGCCTTTCATTTCAAAGGATGAAAGGGATTTAAACATTGTTTCATTTATTTTTGCACCTTTTCACGGAAATGTTGAAGGTGGAATTACCGTGTATTCAAATCTAAAAAACAGATTTAAAGAATCTGATTTAAGTATTCTTTCTATAATAACAGATATTATGGACACAGGGCTTGAAAAGGCAGCTCTATATGAAAAGGAAAAAAAGAGGGCATTAAGAGATGGACTTACTGGCCTTTACAATCACAGGTTCTTCCAGGAATTCCTATCAAAACAGATAGAAAAATCAAAAAGGGATAAATCTATTTTCTCATTACTTCTAATTGATATAGACCGTTTTAAGAAATTCAATGACACTTACGGTCACCTTGCTGGTGACCAGGTATTAAGAGAGATTTCAAATGTGATAATTGGTTCTTTGAGAAGTTCTGATATTGCAGCAAGGTATGGTGGTGAAGAAATTGCTGTTATACTTATAGATACAAATGAAGAGAATGCTGTAAGAACTGCAGAAAAAATCAGAATGAATATAGACAATCATTCAATTATTCTGAACGGTCAGAGTGAGGCGATAAATGTAACTGTAAGTATAGGGACCGCAACATACAAAGAAGGTATTACTAAGGATGAACTGATAATGATTGCTGATAATGCACTCTATAAGGCAAAAGAGGAAGGCAGAAATAAGGTTATAAAGGGAAGCCCACAGGCTTGAAACCTGCGGGCTTAACAATTAAATTATCTTGTTTCGTCTGCTTTAACACCTTTTTTATCTTCAATTGCTGCATGTGCAGCAGAAAGTCTTGCTATTGGAACCCTGTAAGGAGAACAGGAAACATAATTCATACCAACCCTGTGACAGAATTTTATTGAATCCGGGTCCCCACCATGTTCTCCACATATTCCTATTTCAAGTTCAGGTCTTGTCTTTCTCCCTTTCTTTATACCGATCTCTATAAGTTCACCTACACCTATCTGGTCAAGTGTCTGGAACGGGTCATTTTTCAGGATTCCAAGCTCTATATATCTCGGGACATATTTTCCAACATCATCCCTTGAAAAACCAAATGTGGTTTGCGTTATATCATTTGTTCCGTAACTGAAGAATTCAGCTTCCTGTGCAATCTCATCCGCAGTTAATGCAGCCCTTGGAAGTTCAATCATTGTTCCAACCATATACTTTATCCTTACGTTTTTCTCTTTCATTACTTCTTCTGCGACCTTTACTATTATCTCTTTCTGGAGCTTCAACTCATTCACCATACCTACAAGTGGAACCATGACCTCAGGGATAACCTTTATTCCCTCTTTCTTAACATTACATGCAGCTTCAAAGATTGCCCTTGCCTGCATTTCTGTAATCTCAGGGAATAGTATTCCAAGTCTGCACCCTCTAAGGCCGAGCATAGGATTAAGTTCAGATAACTGATGGACCCTTTCTTTTATCTTCTCAATAGGTATACCCATAGTCTCGGACATCTTTATCTGAGCTTCTTCTTCCTTTGGCAGGAATTCATGTAGAGGAGGGTCAAGCAATCTTATTATAACAGGGAAACCATCCATAGCCCTGAATAAACCTTCAAAATCTTCCCTCTGCATAGGAAGAAGTTTTGCAAGTGCATTTTTCCTTTCTTCAAGGGTATCTGCGAGTATCATCTCTCTCATGGCTGGTATTCTGTCTTCCTTGAAGAACATATGCTCTGTTCTTGCAAGCCCGATACCTTCTGCACCAAATTTTCTTGCTGTTTCTGCATCAAAAGGTGTATCCGCATTTGTTCTTACCCCAAGCACCCTTATCTCGTCTGCCCATTTCAATATCTTCTGAAATTCACCTGTTATAGATACTTCTATCTTTGGAACATCTCCTCTTATAACAGAACCGGTAGTTCCATCTATTGTTATCAATTCACCTTCTTTAATGATTTCGTTATTAACCCTTATCTCCCTCTTTTCGTAATCAACTATAATAGATTCACAACCAACAATGCATGGTTTACCCATACCCCTTGCTACAACCGCTGCGTGCGATGTCATTCCACCCCTTGCTGTCAATATACCTTCAGCAGAATGCATCCCTGCAACATCCTCGGGTGATGTTTCATGCCTTACAAGTATAACCTTTTCTTTGTTCTTTTTTGCTTCTACAGCATCTTTAGGGAATAATACGACTTTTCCAGTCGCTGCACCTGGAGAAGCAGGGAGTCCTTTTGCAAGAACTGTAAATTTTGCTTTTGGGTCAATCATGGGGTGTAATAACTGGTCGACATGCTCAGGTTTTACCCTGTATACAGCTTCTTCTTTATCTATCAGTTTTTCTTTCACCATATCAACCGCAATCTTCACTGCTGCCATTGCGGTCCTTTTACCTGACCTTGTCTGTAAAAGATAAAGATTTCCATCTTCTATTGTGAATTCAAGGTCTTGCATATCTTTAAAGTGGGATTCGAGTTTCTTTCTGATATCAAGTAGTTGCTTATAAATCTTCGGGGATGCCTCTTCAAGGCTTATCTCATTTCCGTTTGTTTTCTGTTTCTTACTCAGCGGGAGCGGCGTCCTGATACCTGCAACAACATCCTCTCCCTGGGCATTCATAAGATATTCACCATAAAACTCATTTTCACCCGTAGAAGGATTCCTTGTAAAAGCAACACCTGTCCCTGAATTCTCTCCGAGATTACCAAAAACCATTGCCTGAACATTACATGCCGTTCCCCAATCATCAGGTATGTTGTGAATTTTTCTATACTCAATTGCCCTCTGGTTATTCCAGGATTTAAAAACCGCTTCAATAGCGCCCCAAAGCTGTTCGTAAGGTTCTTTTGGAAATTCTTTCTTTATCTCATTTTTAATCATAGACTTATATTTTTCCACAACTTCCTTCCAGTCATCCCCTGTAAGTTCTATATCGAGTTTGACACCTTTTTTCTCTTTAACCTCGTCTATAATCTTTTCAAATTTTTCATGTTCTATACCCAATACAACATTACCATACATCTGGATGAATCTTCTATAAGAATCATAGCAGAATCTTGGATTTTTAGTCTTTTCCAATAGACCCTGAATTGTTTCATCATTAAGACCAAGATTAAGTATTGTGTCCATCATACCTGGCATAGACGCCCTTGCACCTGAACGGACTGAAACAAGTAATGGATTTTTCTTATCTCCGAATTTCTTCTTTGTTAGTTTCTCAATCCTTTCTAACCCTTCTTCAACTTCTTTCTTTAAACCTGCTGGATATTTGCCTTTCTTGTAATAATAAGTGCATACCTCTGTTGAAATTGTAAATCCAGGTGGGACTGGTATACCAATATTTGTCATTTCTGCAAGTCCAGCACCTTTTCCACCTATAATATTTTTCATCTTAATACTTCCATCTGCTTTCTTACCACCAAAATAATATACATATTTTCTCATAGAACCTCCTGTTTTTTCACATTATATTAGATTTTTTGATTTTTTCAAGGTTTAACAAAAAAAAACTGTAGGCTCGGAAATCCGAGCCTACAGAAGGAGGGCAAAAATGAAGAGAAAATAATCGGGGGTTAAAATAGTAATAAAAAAATATACTAAAACAGTAAAATGTCAAGGGGTATTTTTTATTTTTTTCAATTTTCAAAAAATGCCCTGTATCCTTTGTATGCTTCATATATATCAACCTTACTTGATATCTCAAATGGTGAATGCATAGAAAGTAAAGGGACCCCTGCATCTACTATCTCAATCCCAAAAAAAGCAAGGAATCTTGCAACTGTTCCACCACCACCTTCATCAGCCTTCCCAAGCTCTCCAGTCTGCCAACGAACATTATTTTCGTCGAATATCTTGAGCACTTCTGATATAAATTCTGGGTTTGCATCATTAGAGCCACCTTTTCCTCCATGACCTGTATATTTTGTAACAACAAGACCATAGCCGAGCCTTGCAGCATTCTTAGGGTCAAGTGTATCAGAAAAAAGAGGATTCACAGCAGCATTAACATCAGCTGAAATACATGTTGATTTTAATAGTGCCTTCCTCACATTCTTATAGCTTGCTTCGATACCCAGTTTCTCAAGGATTTCTATAACTGCATCCTCAACTATATTTGATTGTGCTCCTGTGTTCCCAACACTCCCAATCTCCTCTTTATCGAAAAGTATAAGTAGTGCACTCCTTTTCTGTCCACCCATTCCCATCAATGCCCTTAAAGCAGTATAACAGCAGACCCTATCGTCCTGTCCGTAGGCACCTATCAAACCTTTATCAACACCTATTTCCATAGAATTTATAGAAGGAACAAGTTCAAGTTCACCTGAAACAAGTTCTTCTTCCTCTATACCATATTTCTTTTTAAGATAATCCAAGACACCTTTCTTAAACCTTTCCTCTTTTATCTTTGAAGGGATTGAGCCTGCAATTGGCATAAGTTTCTCTGCTTCTATGTATTCATTTGTCTTTTTTTCGTCGTATTTTCTCGAAAGATGTGGTTCAAGGTCTGGAATCACAAATGCAATCTCGTCTTCCTTTATTTTGACTTCTTCACCATTTTTTTTGTAAACAACACCAAAGAGTGAAAGTGGAAGAGATAGCCACTGATATTTTTTAATCCCTCCATAGTATCTTGTCTTAAACATAGCAAATTCATTTTCTTCTGTAACTGGTCTTGGTTTTAAATCAATCCTTGGTACATCGGAATGTGCTACAACAATCCTTATTCCATCTTTTATTGGGTCACCATATGGTTTGAACATTGCTATAGTCTTTTTTCTGAAAAGAATATATGGTATGTCCCATTTTTTTGCAACCTCTTCCGCTTCTTCTGCAACAAGTCTTTCTGTCTTGCATCTTTCAATAAAACTTCTGTAATCAGAAACAAACTTTTCCATTTCCTGTTTTTCCTTTTCTGTTATAACTTCCCACACATTTTTAAACATCCTACCTCCTTTCCAAAATCTTTTCTAATATTAAAAGTGTTAAAAATATAAAAAGGAAAAAACTCGTCCCATCGTAAAGTTTTTTTCTACTGAGTATAGATTCGATTTTTTCTTTTTCAAGTATTTTTAGGTTGTATTCTTCATTCCTTGGATTTACAGCTACAAACAGTGTATCTTTACCTTTAATAATAGTATAAAAACCCCTTTTATCGGTAATTATTTCTTTAATATTAAAAAATCTTGTTCCATCAGGGGTTAAAACTTCATCAAAATCACCTGAAATTGTATCACCTATTTCAACATTTAACTCAATATCTTTTGATGATTCCTGAATAAGGGAATGAAGAAATGGAAGATAATATGTATGATAAACCAGTTCCTCCGACTGCAAAGAAAAAGCACAGATGAATATATTATCTTTCTTTATTATAGCATTATCACCATTTTTGAAACTGATTAGTGTTTTACCACCTTCTATATCCCAATTATACTTTACGGGTTCATCTGTAAATATTAACATTTTATCATTTTCAATATCTGAATATTTGTCGTTTATCTTTTTAACCTTAATATCACTTATATAAATTGAATCATTCATTGATAAGATAACATTAAAACATAATTTTGATAAATAATTAATATCTACAAAACTATTGTAATTATCTATTATCAATATATCGTTTTTATTTATTCTATTTAATTCTTTAATCCATTCAATCCTGTATTTCTTAAGTGCTTTAATCAAAAATTTTGGTTCATCGCTACTTAAGATTTTTACTGTTCTTCCTTCAGGTGAATAAATCACCTTATAATAAAAATTGTCAAATATGAGTTCATCTTTTATAACACATGTAATCCTATGGAAACCCTTTATCTTTTCATCAATCTCGAATACCACGATATTATCACCATTGTTAAGTAATGCAGTCTTTTTATACTTAACATCGTCAAAAAATAAAACAATATCTTCCCTTTTTGTTTTACCTTCTCTTTTTATTTTCACAGAAATTATTAAATTTTCCCCAAAATTATATTCTATATCTCTTATTGAATTATTCTCTTCCGGCAAAATAACCATATCCGGTATAAAATACTTATATTTCTTATTCTTCTTCAGTATACTTTTAAAATTTATCTCCTGCATATCTGAAACTATTATACCAAACCTATATTTTTCAAATGTCTTTTCAAAATCTGCTATGCCATTTATATTCACCGTCTCGTATTTTACCTTATCTTGTATTCTTCCCTCCATAGATAATGAAGTATCGTAGATTCTTTTAACTTCATTTTTCCCTATAAATTTAAAAGGAATTAAAATAAGTCCACCAGCAAAGGAAAGTGCAAAAATTAAAAGAACCCTAACTAAAAAAAGTATTATTTCTTCAAATTTAATATAGTTTCTTAACCTCTTTTCCCTTTCATAAAGAAAAAGAAGTGAAGGGAAAAATTCCTCTTTAATCTTCCTTCTTGATAAAAAATGTATTATTGCGGGGATTATTATAAATAAAGGAAAAAGCAGAAATATTTTATAAATCAATTTAGAAAAACCCTCATTATTGCCCTGTCAAATTCTGTATCAGTCGTAATCAGACTGTATTTTGCATTGCATTCACTGAAAAGAAATTTCAATCTCTCAAGATAGTTTTTAAACAACTTTTTATACTCATTTTTTATTAATTTCGGCTCTACAAATATTTTTTTATTTGTTTCAAGGTCTATCATATATGTAGCTCTTTCTCCTTTAAATTCAATCTCTTCAGGTGTTAGTATCTGAATACATATTACTTCATTTTTTGAAGACGAAAGTCCTTTTAATGGTTTGATAAAATCTTCGTAATCAGCAAGGAAGTCTGATATAATGATTATATATGCCCTTCTTTTTATCTTCCGTGATAAATAATACAGAACATTTGAAATATTCGTTTTTCTTGAAGTTTTTCTTTTTTCAAGGGAAGAAAGAATAATATGAAAATAATTCCTTTTAAGGGCAGGAGGAATAAAATCAACCACTTCTTCGTTAAAAGTTATCAATCCTACAGAGTCATTCTGTCTTGAAAACAGAAGTGATAGTGTTGCAGTTATTGTTTTAGCATAATCTATCTTCTTGGGTTCCCCGTAATTCATAGAGTTGCTAACGTCAAGTAGTATAAAAACCCTCATATTACTTTCTTCCTCAAACTTTTTTAGATATAATCTTTCAGTTCTACCGTATACCTTCCAATCGATAAGATTTACAGGTTCACCGGAGTTATAAACTTTATGTTCGGTAAATTCACATGATAGCCCTTTTTTTGAACTATAATGAATTCCTGATAGAATTCCTTCAACTATTAATCTTGCTCTGATATCAAGATTTTTTATCTTTAAAAGGATTTCGGGTTTTAAATAGTTAAACTCTTTCACCCATTTAGAAGGAAGATATGTTTTTTCTTAGCAGGGTCAAGATAGTAAAGTGAAGTTGAGTCCCTCATAAAACCTATCACACCATAATTTTTTACAATTGAATCACCGATAGGTATGAATAATCCTATTCCAACAGAACCAGGTATCCCTTTCACCATAGCATTTTCACTGGCTTCATCATCTTTCTTATACTCATTAGGAAGAGAATAGAAAAAAACCTTAATCTCGCTTGATGTAATCTCTTTTTTCGTCAGTGGATTTACAATACCACCAAGTTTCTGTATATATGGATATATTTCATCTATATTTTTTGGGTATTTACCGATATTTTCTGCTAAATAGAATTCAATAGCAGCTTTGACGGTATATATATTCTTCTTTATATGAGCCTGATAAACCATCTCGTTATACTTTATGTACTGTGGCTTTACAATCAAATATAAAAGTCCTATAAAAGCAATAACTATAAGCAAATTAAGTATTAATATAGTAACTTTTCTCATAAATCCTCCCTTTTATTTTTTAGTTATTTTTATAAAAAATTATAACAATGTCAAGAAAAATAATAAATATTTTTGGAAAAGTTCATGCACATGGTGGAAAGTTTTGATAGTGAAGATAGGGGTAATGAATGAAGAGAGGATTGCC
>CBFGJG010000021.1:0-4529 GCA_965649055.1 Caldifarciminota bacterium | reverse complement strand
ACCTATAATAATTGATGAGATTTATGATAAAATTTTTAGACAAAACTTAAATGTTAATTATAATAAATTGTACCACCATGTCCCTGATCTTCCCGAATAATAAATATTTTTGAATTTTGAAAATCCTTGACAAAAGAAATACAGATTATAAAATTTATCTATGGCAGAAGTTTTATTAAAAGATTTAACAAAATATTATGGAGAAAATATTGGGTGTAAAGATATAAATCTTCATATTGAAGATGGTTCTTTTGTAGTTCTTTTAGGACCTTCCGGTTGTGGAAAAACAACTATTTTAAGGCTTATTGCAGGTCTTGAAAAACCAACCTCCGGGAGAATAATTATCGGTTCAAAAGATGTGACAGAATTATCCCCAAAAGACAGGGATATTGCTATGGTATTCCAGCAGTATTCATTATATCCTCATATGAATGTGTACGAAAATATTGCATTCCCCTTGAAGATAAGAAAGATGCATAAAAAAGAAATAGACAGACTTGTTAATGAAACTGCTGAACTTTTAGGTATTCAAAATAAACTTGATAAGAAGCCAAGGGAATTATCCGGTGGTGAAAGACAAAGGGTTGCAATGGGAAGGGCTATAGTAAGAAAACCTAAGGTATTTCTTTTTGATGAACCTTTATCAAATCTTGATGCAAAATTCAGGGTTCAGATGAGGGCAGAACTTGCAAGGCTTCATAAAAAATTAAAGATAACATCTGTTTATGTTACACATGATCAGGTTGAAGCAATGACACTTGGAGAGAAGATAGGTGTTATAAACAAGGGAGAACTCCTTGTTTTTGGTGATCCTATTGATATATATAAAAGACCAAATAATGTGTTCGTTGCAGGATTTGTAGGTTCACCACCAATGAATCTTATTAGAGGAACTGTGAAGAAGAATAAGTTCATCAGTAACGATATCAGTATAGAAGTCTCAGAGAAAATAAAAGATGGTGATATTATAATTGGTATAAGGCCTGAAAACATAGAAGTAACAGAGAAAAAAGGTTTTAATGGGATAATTGAGAGTGTTGAAAATATAGGTAGCGAGACAATTTTATATATACTTGTCGGTTCAACGAGATTGGTGATAAAAACATTAACATCAAAACAATTTGATATAGGTAAAAAAATAAACATCTTTTTTAAAAAGGAATATATTCACTATTTCGATGCAAATACTGAAAAAGTTATCGGGGCGTAGCGCAGACTGGTTTAGCGCACCAGCTTGGGGTGCTGGGGGTCGGTGGTTCAAATCCACTCGCCCCGACTTCTACCAACGACAAAAGGGGTTTGGGGAAAGACGCTTTCCCCAACTACCTTTGAAGGGGGTATATTAAGGGGGAAATATGCCTGATAATAAAAGAACGGGTATATTATATTTCACCCTTAAAGCGAAACAGAGTGAAGCCCGGTGGTTCAAATCCACTCGCCCCGAATTAACCCAAAACCAAAGAAATTATTGAAGAAAATGATGAATCTTTTCTTTCTATTCATTGACCTACTCGGGAAAATCTTACCCAAAAAAGTAGCTGAATTTATTTCTGAAAGAATAGCAGATATCTGCTATTTTACAATATACAAGGCAGGAAGATTAAACTACGAAGAAAACATTTCTCCTTTATTCGATGAAAACAGGAGATTTTTATCTTTAAGATGTATGCGAAATTTTTCATTATTTATTTACGAATTCATTTTACTACCAAGGATTAACAAGAGGAACTTCAAAAAATATATTTTCCCTGTTAATATAGAAAAGGTATTTAAAGCAAGAAAAGAAGGAAAAGGTGTAATCATATTAACTGCTCATCTTGGTAATTATGAATGGGGTGCTGCAATGCTCAGATTCTATGATTTCCCGTTAACCGTTATATCTCTACCTTATAGGAATAAATACATAACAAATTTCTATGAAAAGAGAAGGACACAGAAAGGAATGAATGTTATATATACACAGAATGCTATTATAGGAAGTGTAAAGGCATTAAGGAATAACGAATTACTTGCACTTTTAGGTGACAGGGTTTTCAGTGAAGAAGGAATCAAGGTAAAGATGTTTAACAAAAACACTTTAATCCCTCTGGGTCCTTTTTATCTCTCTTTAAGGACAGGTGCACCTGTAATTCCTTCTTTTGCAGTAAAAGAAAAAGACGGAAGATACCATGTATATTTTGAAGATCCGATAAAATTTGAAAAAAATATTGAAGAAGCTAAAAAATTGTATATAAATAGATGGATGGCAATACTTGAAAAATACATAAAAAAATATCCAGCACAATGGTACAGGTTTGATAAAGTATGGACAGAATCTTAATCCTTCTCCCTTGTTTTAATGAGGCACCAAGATTGCCTACAACAATAAAAAAAATAAGGGAGAGTATAAAAAAAATAAAAGATTTTGATTTTGAAATACTCGTTGTTGATGATGGTTCAAATGACGATACTTATGAAGTTGCATCGAAAGAAAAGGTTATGGTCTTAAGACATAAAAGGAACTTAGGTAAAGGATTTGTCCACAGGACAGGTTTTGAATATGCCTTAAAGAATAATTTTGATGCAGTTCTGACACTTGATGCTGACGGTCAACATGACCCGGAAGAGATAATAAATTTTATTAAGGAGTATGATAATTTTGATATGATAATAGGAACAAGGACTGCGAATGTTAAAGTTATGCCCATTATAAGATATTTCACAAACAGACTTACATCACTTGTCACATCTGTCCTTGCGGAAAAAAAGGTTTCTGATTCCCAATCTGGATACAGGCTCTTAAAAAGAAGTGTCTTTGAAAAATTAAGGCTTAAGACATCGAGATTCCAGACCGAAAGTGAAGAGATAATACAGACTGGAAGATTCCGATTAAAGATAGGAGAAGTAAAGATATCTACTATTTATAAAGAAAGCGGAAGGAAAAGTTATATAAATCCTTTCATAGATACCATTAGATTTATACAGATGGGTATAGACTCATTATGGCGGTAATTCTAATATCAAATGATGATGGAATACATTCAAAAGGGATTGGGACTTTAATAGAAGCTGTAAATAATATTGGTGAGATATATGTATTTGCACCTGATTCTGAAAGAAGTGCATCAAGTCATTCTTTCTCACTACATAAGCCTATAACATTTAAAGAGATTGCTGAAAATGTATTTATAACAAATGGAACCCCGACTGATTGTGTATTATTTGCGGTAAGGGGGCTTATGAAGAAAAAACCTGATATCGTGCTTTCAGGAATAAACCATGGTGCAAATCTTGGAGACGACATAACTTATTCTGGAACAGTTGCAGTAGCAATTGAAGGGACTTTACTTGGTATCCCTTCTATAGCTTTTTCCTATGTTGAATTTGAAAAAAACCCTGAGCTAACATTCAGTAAGAAGGTTGCAAGATGGTTAACTGAGAAGGTTCTTAAAACCGGGCTACCAAAAGGGATTCTTTTAAATGTTAATATTCCAAAAGAATTTAACGGAAAAATAAAAATTACGCAGCTCGGGAAAAGGATATACAGGGATTCAATTATTGAGAGCGAAAAAGATGGAAACAAGGTATTTACTATTGGTGGTGACCCTCCAACATGGATAAAAGAAGAAGGAACAGACTTTGATGCAATTGAAAAAGGATATGTATCAATAACACCTATACACTTGAATCTAACAGATTTCAGGATGATGCAAAAATTAAAAGACTGGGAAGATGAGTTTAATATTTGATGAACTAAGAAAGAGAATGATTGAATATCATTTAAAAGAAAGAGGTATAAAAAACCATAATGTATTAGACGCTTTTAGTAAAATCCCAAGAGAGAAATTTGTCCCTGAATATTTAAAGAATAACGCTTATGATGATGCACCTTTACCAATAGGTGAAGGGCAAACTATTTCACAACCATATATAGTTGCAAGAATGCTTGAATTGATAGAACCTGAAAGAAATGATAAAATACTTGAAATAGGAACAGGTAGTGGTTATCAAACAGCACTTCTTGCTGAAATATGTTCTATGGTAGTTACAATTGAAAAGATAAAGACTCTTTATTTAGAAGCAAAGAAGAGGCTTGAGGAAATGAAGTTTACGAATATTATTTTTGTATATGGAGATGGAACTGTTGGATATAGCGAACTTGCACCCTATGATAAAATTATTGTTAGTGCAGGTGCTCCAAAGGTTCCACAGACACTCTTCAACCAGTTAAAAGAAGGAGGAATTTTAGTCCTACCTGTTGGTGATAGGTTCTTCCAGAATCTAATTAGAGTAAAGAAAATAAACGGAAAGATGTATCAAGAAGAATGTGAAGGATGTTCTTTTGTCCCATTATTAGGTAAAGAGGGATGGAATAACGGGGCGTAGCGCAGTCTGGTTTAGCGCGTCTGGTTCGGGACCAGAAGGTCGGTGGTTCAAATCCACTCGCCCCGACTTCTACCAACGAAAAAAGGGGTTTGGGGAAAGACGCTTTCCCCAACTACCATTGAAGGGGGTATATTAAGGGGGAAATATGCCTGATAATAAAAGAA
>CBFGJG010000020.1:0-34696 GCA_965649055.1 Caldifarciminota bacterium | reverse complement strand
GAGGATTGCCCTCCCCAGGGCAATCCTCTCTTCATTCATTACCCCTATCTTCACTATCTTAACTGTACCACCATGTGCATGATCTTTTCCACAACTATTTAATATTTATCTTGACAAATAAATAAAATGTATATTATATTTAATATTATGGATTATAATTTAAGAGATATCTTTTCAGAACTTTCGGAAGAAGAAATAAAACAAATATTCGGTTTTGTTGACATTCTGGATTATCCTCCTAAATTTACGGTTATAAAAGAAGGTGAGAAAAGCAAAGAAGTTTTTATTATTAAAAGTGGAAGTGTCTTTGTAAAGAGAAAAGGTAAGATACTTGCGACATTAAAAAAAGGTGATGTATTCGGTGAAATGGCTTCGATTGAAGAGCTCCCAAGGTCTGCAACCATAGAGACAATAGAAAAAACACAGGTCTATAGAATTACAGGTGATAGCTTTCTGAAATTACTAAAGGAAAAAACAAATATTGCTATAAGCATTCTTAAAATCTTGTCAAATAGATTGAGAAAATTAACTGAATATATAGTAGAAAAGGAGTTTCAGGAAGAAAGGCTTGCAACAATAGGTAAACTTTCTTCGACAATAATACATGATTTAAAATCCCCACTTGCTGCAATAAAAGGTTATATAGGTCTATTAAAGGATAAAAATTTAGATGGTGAAACGAAATCATACCTTGAAACTATGAATGAAGCAGTTGATTATATCCTGAATATGATTGAAGAGATACTTGAGTTTGGAAGGGAAAAAACTTCAATTCTATATCAAAAAGTGAATCTTAAAGAGTTTATTACGGACTTTGTGAATGTTTTTTCAAAGACAATTAAAGATAAAGATATTAATATTAGAATTGAATCGGACGAAAATATTTTTGCCGAGATAGATCCTAATAAATTCAAAAGGGTTTTGAATAATCTATTAAAAAACAGCGTTGAAGCCATAGAGAAAAAAGGAACAATTGATATTAAAATTAAAAAGAACGATGAATATGTTCAACTTATTGTGAAAGATACCGGTATTGGTATGCAGCCATATGTTCTGGAAAGAATTTTTGAACCTTTCTTTTCTTTTGGGAAGGTCGGAACAGGTTTAGGAATGACTGTTGTGAAAAAGATAATTGATGACCATGAAGGTAAGATTGAAGTCCAGAGCAAACCGAATGAAGGAACAACATTCAAAATTACGATACCACAAAGATGGAAGATTTCGTAATAAAAAAAGTAAAGGTTGAAATTGATATAATTCCGCTTTTTAGTGATAAATTAACTGGTTTTTTATTTCTTCCAGAAGCGAGCAGATTTCATCAGGGAAGAGAAACTCTATATGAATATATGAACTCAGCAGATGAATTTATTGCTTTTAAAAACGAAAACGGACTACATTTTTTTAAAAAGAGTTCAATAAAAATGATAACAATAAAAAATAAGGAAGAAGAAGAAGCTTTATATACAAATGTTGTTTATAAAGAAGAAAATTGTAATATCCGTTTCATAGACGGAGATCGGATAGAATGTAAGATAAGATTTGACCCAAACACTTTTCATAACAGGATTTATGATTTTCTTAACCATTCTCCTACATTTATCAATGGTTTAATAAACGATGAATTAATACTTCTTAATAAAAACTGTATTATAGAAATTAAACTGAAAGGATAACAATGGGAATAGCCGATACTATATTAAAATATTTTAATGAAGGATTTATACAAATAACACTTGAAGCAGGTAAAAAACCTGAAGGAAAAAAAGAAGATAGGATAATTGAAATTTCTGATTCTGTTCTGACAAATCAGAATATTTTAACTTTTCTGAAAGAGATAGCACCAAAAGATATTTTTGAACAAATCAGTTTTGTAAAAAATATCGATTTTAATTATAACGATATAAAAGTCTTTGTGAAGAACGAAGGTGGAAAAATATCCTGTTTAATGAAAGCATCCTCACCTGAAGTGATACAAGGAACTACTTTATCAAATGGAAAAAGTGAGCTTGAAATACTTTTAAGGGAATTAATTAAGAAAAAAGGTTCTGACCTTCATTTAAAGGTTGATGAATATCCTATTTTCAGGATTGACGGCTCACTTGTGAAAATGACAAATTATAAAAAATTAACTTCAGAAGATACTAAAAGAATGTTATTCCCGATAATGGAAAAAAGGTATCAGGAAGAACTTGAGAAAAGAAATGATACAGACTTCGCATATGAAATAAAGGATTTATCAAGGTTCAGGGTCAATATTTATAAAGAAAGAAAGGGTATATGTGGTGCTTTCAGGGCGATTCCTATAAAAGTTGTAACTGCAGATGACCTGAATCTGCCAGTTCATATAAGAAATCTTTGCTATCTTTCAAAAGGTCTTGTCCTTGTGACAGGTCCAACCGGTAGCGGGAAATCCACAACACTTTGTGCGTTGATTGACCTTGTAAACAATGTTAGAAAGGACCATATAATAACGATAGAAGACCCTATTGAATACGTTCATGAAAACAAAAATTGTGTTATAACACAGAGAGAAATAGGTGTTAGTGCTGAATCGTTTGCAAGGTCTCTAAGAGCAGCATTAAGGGAAGACCCTGATGTTGTTCTTATAGGTGAAATGAGGGACCTTGAAACAATCCAGATTGCTCTTGAGACAGCAGAAACCGGTCATCTTGTTTTCTCAACATTACACACAACAACCGCATCATCTACTGTTGATAGAATAATAGACCAGTTCCCACCAGACCAGCAGGAACAGATAAGAATACTGCTTGCAGATGAACTAAAGGCAGTAATTACACAGACACTATGTAAGAAAAAAGGCAGCGGGAGAATCGCAGCAATGGAGATTCTTATTGTAACACCTGCAGTTTCGAATCTTATAAGAGAAGGGAAAACTTATCAAATAAATTCTGTTATCCAGACACAGAAACAACTTGGTATGATTACGATGAATGAAAGTCTCTTTAATCTTGTAAAACAAGGTATCATTGAACCTATGGAAGCATATGTAAAGGCTATTGATAAAAAAAGTATGCTGGATACCCTACAACAGGCAGGATACAGACTGCCTATTGATAATGTATTATGATAACTATACTGAATGAAATAAAACCATCAATAATTAGTGAACTTGCTATTCAGGCAAAATTAAATGACGCAATCGATATGATTGAAGAGATAAGTGACCCGCTTCCGCCTGAAAAACTTACTGATTTTGCAGTTGAAGCAATAAAAGGTGATTTCAACAGTTATACTCATATATATGGAAAAAAAGAATTAAGAAGAAAGGTTTCTCAATTAATATATGAAGAAACAGGTGTAGAATTTGACCCTGAAAATGAAATTATTATCACCTTAGGTTCTACTGAAGGAATTGCAATATCGATTTTTTCACAGATTGAAGGCGAAATGAATGTTGTTGTTCCAGAACCATATTATGAAAATTATATTCCGGTAATTCTTCTTGCAAGGGGAAAACCTGTTTTTCTAAAATTGAAAAAAAGCACATTCAACATAACAGAACAGGAGATAGAGCAATTACCATCGTATAAAATGATTATCTTAAATTCACCACATAATCCAACTGGTAGGGTCTTTGATAAGAATGAAATAACAAAGATAGGAAAAAACGTCCTTGAGAAGGAAGCAATAATTCTCTGGGATGAAACGAACAAATATATTTGTTTTGAAAATGATTATTTTTCACCTTTAAAGATAAAAGAACTTGTTGATAAAACAATAGTTGTGGGCAGCTTTTCAAAATTCCTATCTGTTACCGGATGGAGAATAGGATATCTTGCTGCAAAGGAAAGTCTTATGAAGGATATAAGGGTTGTGCACGATTACATTGGTGGTTGTGCACCTTCTCCATTCCAGTGGGCATTAGAACAATTCAAAATTGATGAACCTTTTAAGAAAAAGTATAATGAATATGTGAAAGAAAAAAAAGATTTTTGGACAAAGGTGTTGAAAAAAGCAGGTTTTGATTTTCAACAACCTGAAGGTGGATGCTATATATTCTCTTCTTTTGAAAATATCTGGGATGGAAACGACTGGGCTTTTACACAATATCTTCTTAAAAATAAAAAAATAGCGGTAGCACCTGGTTCTATATTTTACAATGATAAAAAATCAGGTGAGAAATATGTTCGTTTTAATTTCTTAAAATCAAAAACACAGCTGAAGATGGCTGGTAATAGACTTCTTGCAGGATTCGGTTAAAAAAATTTTAATTTCCTTAAATCTTCTATTATATAATTCGTAATATAATCTCTATTAGAATAATCAATTTTGTATATTTTCACATCTTCTCTATTTTTTATTGAGTCACAGAAAGGGTGTGGAGAATATAAGATTGTTGCTATAACTATATTTGAAGAATTAAGAATTTCTGTAACCAATTCCTTAAATTTTCCTGATAGAATTTCCATCTTTCCTATTTCATCAATTATTATAATTTTCTTTTCTTTCATACCTGATAAAATTGTTTCACAACCTATTTCTTCAATACATTTTAAATTCACACCATATTTCCCGACAGAATAAATTCTGGGAAAATCAATATTAGCAAGAATACACTCTTTACCAGTGGTTGTTTTTAATACAAACCCTCTTCTTTTATTATTTTCTTTCATCTCTTCTGTCCAGAAACCTTCACATTTGTTTCTAAATTCTTCAATAATTTTCTTAATTATGGTTGTTTTACCAATCCCCGGAATTCCTGTTAAAAGGAAGTTTTTAATCTTATGCATACAGGTATGATATAATATTTTTAAAAAATTAAAATAAAAATTTTTGATTATATTATTACACTCTTTCATAAAAAAATTTCCTCGGGGCCAAAAAGCGGACAAGCGAAAAAATCTTTATTGACAAACTAAAAAATATATGTTAGTTTGTAATAATATAAAAATGGAGGAATATATGAAAAAGTATGTTCTTTTATTTTTTGTTTTGGTGTCTTTACAGGGTTGTTTGTTCCCTAAAATATTTGATGCATATATCAAGTTTACAGTTGATGGAGAGCAGAAAGAATGGAAAAGCATTGTTTCCCATGCGAGTTACGATATAAGTGATTCTTCAACATATGTCGTATTTACAAATATTGGGTTAGGTCAGGAGATTGGTATCCAGTTCAAGGGAAAAAGCCCGGGGACATATATCGGCAATGCAGTCAATACAGAGAACTGGATAGTTTATATAGGTCTTTCATCAGGAACATATACCACAAATGTTTATGCTGCTGCTTGCACAATAAAAATCACTGAGTATGGAAATGTTGGGAAATTAATAAAAGGAAATTTTTCTGGAAGGCTTGTTAACGGGATTGACTCTACTGATTATATAACACTCAAAAATGGTTATTTTGAAATAGAAAGGAAGGAAGACGAAGAATAGATTTTGAGAATCAATAAAAAAAACTTTTATAATGGTTTACCAGCAATTCTTGTTTTTACTTTAATATTTGTTTTTTGTTTTAGAACTATTGGTGATATTGATATAGGTTATCATCTTCGTGGTGGTCAATGGATTTTAGAAAATAAATCTTTTCACAGGAATGATGTTTTTACATATACTGTTAATAATAATGAATATATTGCATTACACTGGCCATTTCAGATTTTACTTTATTTAATTTATAAGGCTTCAGGGTATAATGGTTTAACAATATTCACAATAATAATTTTTGAACTTATATTTTTTTTATTATTCTTTGTATTAAAGAGACGGAATGTTAAAGACATTATTATTTTGTTTGTTTTTTTTATAGCAATTTTTTCATTTGAGTTAAGATTCAGACCAAAGCCTGAAACATTCACTTATTTATTCATAGTTCTGACTATACTTATACTTGATGAATATTATTATAATAAAAGGGATTTATTATTTCTATTGCCTATAATAAAAGTTTTATGGACAAATTTTCACGGACTTTTCATTATAGGCGACTTCATTATATTTTCTTATCTATTAAGTAAGATGATTCACAAAGGATTTGATAAAAAATTTCTATTATGGTCTCTTGTTTCCACTATGTCTTCCTTCTTAAATCCCTATCATTACAAAGGTTTCCTATTCCCTTTTTATCTTTTCACAAGAATGCAAAATTCAAATGTATTTAAGAATTTGATAGACGAGTTCCAATCTCCTTTTGCATTAAAGCCAAATTCATTAAATCCATTTGTTCCCCATACTGCTATTTATACATTTTTTGCACTTTGTATAATCGGTTTTTTATTAATAATAATAAACTATAGAAAGTTTAATATTCACAACTTTATTATTTTCTTTGGTTTTCTTTTTATTTCCCTCAAGGCAACAAGGAATATTCCATTATGTCTTTTGTATACAATATATATTGTTTCCATTGGAATTTACTCAATACCAATTGAAAAGTTGAGATTTTTAACTAAATTTAAAAATATGCTTGTATCTGCATTTTCCTTTCTTGTTCTTCTTACTATTTTAAGAGTGATAACAAACGCGTATTATGTTGGTTTTAGAGCATATGAACACTTCGGGATTGGACTTGAAAGGTTTGTTCATCCCTGTGGTGCTGCAGATTTTTTAAATAAAAATAATCTTGACGGAAGAATAATTAATGATATGAACTCAGGAAGCTGGTTTATCTGGCAGGCTCCACAACCAGTTTTTATAGATGGAAGACTTGAAGTGATGAAAGAAGATTTTTTTTCTGAATATCTTAAAACAACAAGGAAAGGTGGATTGAGATTCCTTATAAATAAATATAAACCTGTGCTTGTTTCTTTTGATTATATTATAACACTCGATTGGTTTGACCAGATTGCTAATTTCAAAGATTGGTCTCTTATATATTTTGATGAAAATTCAGCGATTTATAGAAGGGAAGACTATGCGGTTCATTTAAAAAAACCCGATTTCAAAGAAGAAATGAAAAAAAGGCTAATAGATTTAAAATCCGAAGAAGAATCATGGAAGATTTTAAAAATGAAGAGAAAAAATAGATTTTTAAGATTTCTTGAAGGTTTTTATAAAAAAAAGGAATATCCATATCATATATTAAAAATGGGTGTTTTTTCCTACCTTAACAATGAGTTTGATGTGGCAGAGGCATTCTATCTTGAATTTTTGAAGAGAACAGAGGGTGATATGTTTGAGATTTATTATAATCTCGGTTCATTATATTATAGGCAGGAAAAATTAGATAAGGCATTATTCTGTTATGAAATTGTTCTTGAAGAGCAAAAAGATAATAGAATTGCTAAACAAAGAATAGATGAGATAAAAAGAATTAAAAAAATTCTCGAAAATTAAATTATTCTATCTTTATAATTTTCCCTGTTATTTTTTTATCATTTAATTTGTAAACATAAAAGTAAATATCTGAAGGTACAACATCTCCATTCTTATCCTTAACATTTCATAAGACAGAATGCATTCCTTTGTTTATATCCCCATTATAAAGTCTCTTTACAAACCTTCCATTTTTATTATAAATCTCAATCTGGCAATGTCCATCTTCATCAGAAGAGAAGAAAAAAAACGAATCTATCTTTAGAGAAAGAATTGATAGGAGATATTGAAAAATCATAACCTGATTTTGAAACAAATATTTTTAATGGTCCAAATTCATTATTAAATTCATCGTGAATTTTATAGTAATATTCTTTTAGCGGTTCAACATTTTTATCAAGGAGACTATGCATATTGCTATTTTTTATAAAAACAGAATCTATTATCTTATAATCACCAACAAGATTTTCTGAGCGTAAAATCTTCCAGTATCTTCCTTTTGAATTTTCCCTTCCGTTAAATTGAATTAAGACACCATCATTATTCAGGAAAGCACTCATCTCAATTAAATTCGATGAAAGTATTGTTATTGGCGAATATAATTTTGAAGTATCAGAATTATCACCATAATAAATTGTTGCAGTTCTTCCAGGCTGTCCGGGAGACCTTGAATCAACTATTAAATCCACACATATTTTATCACCATCAGAAAGTGTGAAAGCACTCCCATATATAGATTCTATTATGTATCCTTTAGAAGGAGGAAATTCGTTATTTCCACTTGTCGCAGTGTTTGCAATAACCATACCTATAGTATCATCGTCAAAATCCCAGGTATATATCATATATCTTAAATATGCATTGTTTGCAGGACTACTTTCTTCACAAAAAAGTAATATTTTCCAAGTATCAGCAGGACAGGATTGTGCACCAAAAGAATTAGTAGAGAATGTCAAACACCTGTAATAACCAGAATTAGTTGCATTAAGATATGTAATTTTTGAAACAGATGAACTCCCTTTTGTATCACCCATATATTTCCCTTCCCATGTTCCACCTATGAAATTATCACCTGTCTGATGATAATTTGGACAAGGTTCAGAAGGAGAAGAATTCTGAAAATAATAAACAATACTTATAAGACTTAAAAAGATAGGCATAAAAACCTCCATTTTTAAATATTATATTAAGATAATATAAATTGTCAAGTGATAAAATATAAAATATTGAAAATTTTTTAATTTTTTTGACTTATTATGATTAACAGATTTAAATTCCTTATTCTTTAAGTTCTGATGTGCAGTTAGGGCAACGTTTTGCTTTAATAGGTATCTGTGTAAAACAGAATGGACATTCTTTAGTGGTTGGTGCTGATGGTGTAGCAGGTTTTGCAGTCCATCTGTTCACTATTTTTATAAGTATAAAAAGGACAAAAGAAATTATAAGGAAATTTATCAATGTATTTATAAAGACACCATAGTTTATTGTTGGTGCACCTGCTGCCTTTGCCTCAGCAAGGCTTGTATAATGTGTTCTTGAAAGATTTATAAAAAGATTTGAAAAATCAACACCACCAAGAAGAAGCCCAATTGGTGGCATAATAACATCGTTTACGAGTGAATTAACGATTGCACTGAATGCAGCACCCATTATGAAACCAACAGCAAGGTCAATAACATTTCCACGCATAATAAATTTTTTAAATTCCTTTATCATTTCTGTCTCCTTTCTATGATAATTTTAAATTACCCGGGGGTATTTAACCCCCGGGTTTTTTAGAAAAAAATATTTATTTGATGATAACAAACTCTACTCTTCTATTCTGTGCACGACCTTTTGAAGTTGTATTAGGTGCAATAGGTTTTGTCTCACCATATCCTTTTGCTATAAGTCTTGTTGCATCTATCTTGTGTGTATTTACCAGATAATTTTTCACAGCATCAGCCCTTTCCTGTGAAAGTTTCAGGTTTGTAGCATCTGAACCCTGGCTATCTGTGTGTCCCTGAATCTCGATTGTTATGTTTGGATTGCTTTCAAGGACTGTAATTATTGTCTTTGCGGCTTCGTCAAGAACAGGATATGATTCAAGTTTAATCTCTGCTTTCCCAATTTCAAAGTATACCTGTGGAAGAACAATCTTGAACTCTTTCTTAACAAAGTTTGCATCTATTTCAAGTGTCTTATCTGCTTTTATTTCAACCGTTCTTTCAAAAGGAAGGTAATTCTTATCTTCTGGAATCGCAGTGATTTTATAAGTTCCAGCGACCAATGTTTTTGTTATCTTACCTGTTACTTTTTCAGGTGTCATATTTCCAATTGTAACTTCTGCTGTAACAGGTGTTTTCTTTTCCATTTCCAGAAGATTAACAATAAGTGTTCCTTCTTTAATCACTGGAACAAGTGCAACATCAAGTGTTGTTGTTAGACCTTCCTTAACAATAACATCGGTAGTAAATTTGTTGTAATCAATTGCGTCAACAACTATCTTATAAACACCTGGATTCACCTCTTCAAGTTTATATACTCCTGAATTGTCCACTGTGATTGAAGAGACCAAGAAATCATCTTTATAGATGCTCACATTTGCTGGAATTGTATAACCGGTTTTCTTATCGGTTATTATACCTGCAATGATTCCAGTCTTTGGTTTTTCTGGAACAAAGTCGAAACAATATGAAAAACCAAGGATTCCAGCCCATAATGGTGCTGAACCAAATCCTGTTGTTATATTTGCGCTATCTGTAAGATCTGTCGGGAATGTATATGTATTTTCACCTTCCCACCAACCGCGAATATCTGCTGCAAGGAATAAATTGAAATGACCGAGTTTTATGTTTACTCCCGGTGTGATGTATACTGGATTTGGACCAAATACAGAATCATCTAAGAATGTGAAAATCTTGTCTTTTCCGCTATAATCTATTCCACTGATCTCAATGAATGGGACAAAGGTTCCGAGGTCAAAACTCAGTGCAGCATTATAATAAGTTGCGTTATCCCTCAAGCCAAGCTCACCACCAAGATTTCTTTCAGCATAACCACCATTCAAGGCAAGTGTCATTATCCCTGATTTTACTGAAAACAACCCAATGATACCGAGTTCAATACCTCCACTTGAAAAATATCTGAATACGCCACCATTATTAGCGTATGTATTTCCAATAAAAGGATAATCTTTCTCTTCTAATGCAATAGAGCGGTCCTGACCTGTTGGGAATGAAGCAAATATGTTTGCTCCGTAAGATAAATTTCCCTTATCGAATCCAAATAATAATCCAACCTTTGTATCACCAAATCCAAGGCTTGACCTTGAATACTGACTGCTTGTATAATCAACACCATCACCATAAAATGCAGTTGCTATATTGAAAGCAAAGAAATCTGTTACTGCATATCCAAGACCAAAATAGAGGTCTCCGCCACCAACATTTGCTTCGCCAGTTGTATCTTCTCCGGCAATATTCACAATTTTAGATGGTTCATAAAAACCGCGTAAAAAGAATCCTGTATGGAAATGTCCTGCTGATGGAATATCAGCAGATATGGTTCGAGATAATCCCTGACTGAAATTAAAATTCGGATTAGCTGATAATCCAATAAAGGCAAAAAGAATAAAAAAAATAAAAAATTTCCTACCTATGAAACCTCCTTTTTAAGAACAATTGAATAGTTTTAAAAATTTGGACAAGCCTCTCGGCCTATTAGTACGACTCGGCTCAACAGGTTACCCTGCTTACACCTGTCGCCTATCAACCTCCTCATCTTGGAGGGGCCTTAGTTTCTATGGTTGCCCATAGAAACGGGAGACCTAATCTTAGGGCGGGTTTCCCGCTTAGATGCTTTCAGCGGTTATCCCTTCCGCACTTGGCTACCCTGCTGTGCCACTGGCGTGACAACAGGTACACCAGAGGTGCGTCCAACCAGGTCCTTTCGTACTATGGTCAGCCCCCTTCAAGTCTCCTGCGCCCACGGTGGATCAAGTCCGAACTGTCTCACGACGTTCTGAACCCAGCTCGCGTGCCGCTTTAATGGGCGAACAGACCAACCCTTGGGACATTCTCCAGCCCCAGGATGCGACGAGCCGACATCGAGGTGCCAAACCTCGCCGTCGATGTGAACTCTCGGGCGAGATCAGCCTGTTATCCCCGGAGTACCTTTTATCCGTTGAGCGATGGCCATTCCACACTGCACCATCGGATCACTAGGCCCGGCTTTCGCCTCTGCTCGGCCTGTCGGCCTCACAGTCAGGCTCCCTTCTACCCTTGCGCTCTACAGCCGGTTACCGTCCGGCTTGAGGGAACCTTTGGACACCTCCGTTACATTTTGGGAGGTTACCGCCCCAGTAAAACTGCCCGCCTGGCACTGTTCCACGGGCTACAAACCCGAGGTTAGAGTTTCAACAAAACAAGGGTGGTATTTCAAGGACGCCTCCACAGAAGCTGGCGCTCCCGCTTCAAAGGCTCCCACCTATCCTACACATGCCCTGCCAAAACCCAATACCAAGTTGCAGTAAAGGTTCACGGGGTCTTTTCGTCCTACCGCGGGTACGTGGTATCTTCACCACGACTCCAACTTCACCGGGTCCCTCGTTGAGACAATGCTCAAGTCGTTACGCCATTCGTGCAGGTCGGAACTTCACATTATCTTTATGTTACCATAAAGTGTAGACTATACCTTCACCTCACCAAGAAGCTTTAGGAGATATTCTCTGGAATATTTTCTTTTTCCATAATTCATATCGTAGGCAATTTCTATTATTTCTCTTAGATTTTTCTTATTCAAATGCAGATTTGCATATACTTTTTCACAGATAATTGTAAATTTTTTGAAAGATTCATTCTTTATACCCATTAATGGATATTTCTGGAAATGCGGAATAATAATCTTTACCAGTTCCTTTATCGCTCTCACTTCATATTTATAAGTTCTATCACCCT
The DNA here is from genome assembly GCA_965649055.1 of Caldifarciminota bacterium. Classification (GTDB taxonomy): domain Bacteria; phylum Hydrothermota; class UBA3072; order UBA3072; family B12-G15; genus CBFGJG01. The sequence continues at coordinate 22,484 of CBFGJG010000020.1, read as the reverse complement.
TAGAATATCTTATAAAACCGCAACCAAAAAAATCTTTAATCTTCTTTAGAAGTTCAAAGTCTTTCTTTGTAAGTGTTATTGAAAAAGATGGTCTTGTTTCTATCTTCACACTTAGCCTTTCTTTCAAGGTAAAACTTACACAGAAAGAGCCTTCACCTTCCACTATTCCAGTAATATACCACGGGTTTAAAGAATCGTTCATAAATCCTCCAGATATCTCCATAGCTCTTACTTCCTTTAAATAAAGGGGTGAGGGCCAGCGTATTGCACAAAATGTGCCTCGCCTTTCGGCTCAGTCGTTACGGGGTCAATAATGACTTCCCTCGGGATTATCCTTAAAATTTAAGGACTTCCCCGATATGAGCTGGTGTTTCATCACCCTTTGCAGGGTGAAGGGGCAAGTTCCTTTACTTACCCGACAAGGAATTTCGCTACCTTAGGACCGTTATAGTTACGGCCGCCGTTTACCGGGGCTTCGGTTCAAGGCTTCGCAAGATTGCTCCAGCTAACCTCTCCCCTTAACTTTCCGGCACCGGGCAGGCGTCAGGCCCTATACGTCCTCTTACGAGTTCGCAGAGCCCTGTGTTTTTGATAAACAGTCGCTTGAGCCTCTTCACTGCGGCCCATTTCTGCTCCAGAAGTGCTTCCTTCACAGAAATAGGCACCCCTTCTCCCGAAGTTACGGGGCCAATCTGTTGAGTTCCTTAACGAGGGTTATCCCGCGCGCCTTAGGATTTTCTCCTCATCTACCTGTGTCGGTTTGCGGTACGGTCACCTAAAAAACTCCCTAACGAGGTTTTTCTCGGCAGTGTGGGTTCGACCACTTCCAGCCTTGCGGCCACCCATTCGCCTCTCAGAGTTGGGTCTTAAACCCAGGAAGAGGGATTTGCCTCTCTTCCCCTCCTACTGACTTAGGTCAGGACGACCAGCACCTGACATGGTCTACCCTCCTGCAAGCCCCAAGGTACAAACGCTTTTTAGGTGGTACGGGAATATTAACCCGTTTCCCATCAGCTACGCCTCTCGGCCTCACCTTAGGGACCGACTAACCCTGGGCGGACGAGCCTTCCCCAGGAAACCTTAGATTTTCGGCGTCAGGCATTCTCAGCCTGATTATCGCTACTCATTCCGGCATCCGCACTTCTGCACGCTCCACAGCTTCTTACGAATGCTGCTTCAACGCAGGCAGAACGCTCCCCTACCGAACTCGTCCAAAGAACGAGTTCCCGCAGTTTCGGTAACAGGCTTGAGCCCCCTTTCATTTTCGGCGCAAAACCGCTCGACCAGTGAGCTTTTACGCACTCTTTAAATGATTGCTGCTTCTAAGCCAACATCCTGGCTGTTTTAGCGGCTTCACTTCCTTTAACACTTAGCCTGTATTTAGGGACCTTAACCGACGGTCTGGGTTGTTCCCCTTTTGGCCATGAAGCTTAGCCCCCACGGCCTCACTCCCTACCTCTGAGTGAAGGCATTCGGAGTTTGGTTGGATTTGGAAGCGGGTTAGGCTCCTCCTCCATCCAGTGCTCTACCACCCTCACTTATGTATAGAGGCTGCACCTAAATGCATTTCGGGGAGAACCAGCTATCACTGAGTTTGTTTAGCCTTTCACTCCTATCCACAGCTCATCCGATGCCATTTCACCGACAACCGGTTCGGACCTCCATGCGGTATTACCCGCACTTCATCCTGGCCATGGATAGATCACTCAGCTTCGGGTCTATTCCCTGTTACTAATCGCCCTGTTTGGACTCGCTTTCGCTACGGCTACCTGACAGAGTCAGTTAACCTTGCAACAGAGAATAACTCGCCGGATCATTAAGCAAAAGGTACGCCGTCAGGCTTATTAAGAAACCTTGCGGTTTCAAAATAAGACCCTCCGACTGCTTGTAGGTGTATGGTTTCAGGTTCTTTGAACTCCCCTCCCGGGGTTCTTTTCATCGTTCCTTCACAGTACTGGTTCACTATCGGTCAGTAATGAGTATTTAGCCTTAGATGGTGGTCCACCCGGATTCACTCAGGATTCCACGGGTCCCGAGTTACTTGGGAAACTATGCGAGGAGTGTCCATAATTTTTCGCCTACAGGACTATCACCTTCTGTGGTCTGCCTTTCTCAGACAGGTTCGGCTAAATATGGACTTTAACTCCCGAGTCCTCTGCATAGAACTCCGCATAATCCCCACGACCCTGCTGTTGCAACGGATGCAGCCTTTAACACAACAGCAGTTTAGGCTGTTCCCCTTTCGCTCACCACTACTCAGGGAATCTCGTTTGATTTCTTTTCCTCCAGGTACTGAGATGTTTCACTTCCCTGGGTTCGCCCTCTGGTTGCCCAGAGTGATAGAGGTTTACCTCTACCAGGTTACCCCATTCGGAGATTCCCGGATCTAAGCCTGCTTGGCGGCTCCCCGAGACTTATCGCAGCCAGCCACGTCCTTCATCGCCTATTACTGCCAAGACATCCACCATACACCCTTAGTAGCTTGTCCAAATAATTAAAACTATTCAATTGTCAAAGAACAATATTAAAATTAAATTTTTTTCGCAAATACAATTTATAAACTTTCTTTAACTTGTCAAGTGTTTTTTTAAATTTTTTTATGATTTTTTCAATTTTTATAATTTATTATCAATCAATATATAAGAATCGAGTTCATTTATTGTTTATAAAAAATTTTATTACGGTCTTACTTAATTATAAAAATCTTTTTCACAGGCTAAAGCCTTTGGTTTCCATCACAAAAGAATATTTATTTTTTCAAGAATATCATTTTTTCCTATCTCATTAAGTATTGTGTATCTTTCAGGCCTTGTCTTTGGTGCATATTCTACTGCCTTCAAAAATTCATTTTTATTAAAACCAATTTCACCAAACTTAACCGGGAAATTTATTCCCTTATATAGAGTGATTATGCTTTCTAAATCATTATAATTATGAATATTCAAAGTGAAGATAGTCGCAAATCCGCATTGTATCCCGTGCCTTCTTGGCTTTTCCAAAATTTTATCCAATGCGTGGCTTATAAGATGCTCCGCACCACTTGCAGGTCTTGAGTTTTTTGTTATTCGCATAGCAATTCCACTCTTAATCAAACCTTCCGCAAGATTATCAATAAAGTTAATTGAATTCAAATTATCATCTGTATACAGGATTTTTTTCGCTCCTTCTAAAGATATTGAATATGCCTCCTCATTAAATTCTGACTTACCTTTCTTTGTGGCAATTTCCCAATCAATCAATGCTGATATATTAGATACAAGGTCACCGACACCAGAAAGAAGGAGTTCACTTGGAGAATCCAAAACTATACTGTAATCTATTATTAAAATTTCTGGTGGATTTGTTATTATACTCCTAACTTCATTATTATCTTTAAGGACACTAACTGGAGAAAAAATACCGTCGTTTGAAAGTGTTGATGGAATAGAAATAAACGGCACATTCAACTCACCTGATGCGAGTTTAACAGTATCCAGAATCTTTCCACCGCCTATTCCAATGGTATATCCGAATTCCCTGATTATTCCCTTAATTCTATCCTTTTCGAAAATGTTTCCACCTTTTATCTCGTATCCTTTAAAAGAACCAAGATATTTATTATATATTTTCTTTGAGATTTCTGATCCATAAAAGACCACAGAATCTTTTATTCTTACAGAGAAATCATTCAGGATTTTCTCAACATCTTCTAATATGTTTTCACCTTTTCTTATCTTGTAATTCAATGTATCTGGATTATGAATTTTCTTGTCCTTGGTCCATCAAATTCCGCAAAGAATATTCCCTGCCATGTTCCAAGAAGCAGTTCCCCATTCTCAAAAGGGATAGTTAAAGATACACCAACAAGTGTAGATTTTATATGACTATCTGCATTGCCTTCAAGGTGTTCATAGTTAGCATTTTCAGGTGCAAGTCTTCTTAATCCATTTGTTATATCTTCCTTAACAGAGGGATCAGCATTTTCGTTTATCATAATTCCAGCAGTTGTATGCGGAACAAAGATATTTACAACTCCTTCCTTCAATTTTGAATTCCTAACCTCATCCTTTATGTAATGTGTGATATCTATCAATTCGTTCCTTTTTATACTTCTAATTGTTATCTCTTTTATCATTTTTCACCTCACCTTCAAGGACTATCATTGAGAAATCTGCGTATTTTAAGAACAAACTCCTTATAAAGCCAAGTAATTTAAGCCTGTTTTCTTTTATTTTTTCATCCTTATGCATCACAAGAACCTTATCAAAGAAATTATCAATGAATTTCTGCAAAGATAGAAGTGTATTCAGGACATTATTGTAATCTTCATTTTTTAAAAAACCTGAAATCTTTTTCTCAACATCTTTACCCTCGCTATATAAAATCTTTTCTTCTTCATCACTGAATAAATTCTCATCAGGCATACCTTTTATTTCAATACCTTTTAAAATATTCGCAACCCTCTTCTGAGATATAATCAGTCTTTCATATTCAGGTTTATCCTTTAGTTTCATAAGTGCCTCTGCCTTTTTCAATGCACTGTAAATTTCATTTATATCAGTCTCAAGAACTGCATCAGTTATATCATAAGGAACTCCAAGTCTTTCAAAATATCTCTCTATTCTTTCATTAAAGAATTTCTTAACATCAGGTATAATCGATTTATCTTTAAATGTATCACCGAGAAATTCGAGTAAATCATCAAACGGGAAATTCATCTTAAAGTTTATAAGTATTGTTATTATTCCATTTGCACTATTCCTTAAACCAAGTGGGTCTTTTGAACCTGTAGGTTTAAAACCTTTCAGGAAACCTACATATATAAAATCTATCCTATCAACAATTCCTATCATTGCACTCTCTAATCTTTTAGGAATTTCATCACCAAAAAATCTTGGAAGATAATGTTCCCTTATTATCTCAGCAATATCCTTATCAATTCCTGCTTCAACAGCATAATAATAACCTATTACACCCTCAAGACCTGTGAATTCCTTACCGTCCCTTATCATCAAAGTTGTAAGGTCAAGTTTGCAAAGCCTTGCTGCTTCAACTGCCTTATCTTTATCAAAATTTATCTTCCTGTTCAGGATATTCAACATTTCGATTATTCTTTCAACCTTCTCCCTTACACTCCCGAATCCTTCCTGATATGTTATCCCTTCAAGCATATTGAATCTTTCCCTGAAATTAGTCTTTCTATCCTCATCATAGTAGAATTTCGCATCTTCAAGTCTTGCTATCAAAACATTCTCATTATTTCTTCTGATTTCCTCTGTAGGTATCGTGTTTATAACAGATATAAAATAAGGAAGGATTCTACCATCTTTCTCAACAGGGAAATATCTCTGATGTGATTCCATTGCAACCTCTATCACATCTTTTGGAAGATTTAAGAAATTCTTATCTATTTCACCGATAATAATCTGTGGATACTCCACAAGGTTTTTCACTTCTTCAAGTAAATCTTCTTTTAATAAAGGTTCCCCATTTATTTTTTTACCTGCTTCTTTTACGAGATTTAGGATTATTTTTTTTCTTTTATCAGAATCAGGTATAACATAATTTTCTTCAAGTATTTTTTCATATTCTTCAGGTGAATTTATGTATATCCTACCCTTTGATAGAAATCTATGACCATAAGTGAAGTTTGAAGAAATAACATTTCCTATCTTTATATCAATAATCCTTTCGCCATATATGCATAAAATCCATCTTACAGGTCTTGAAAAATACACATTTGAATCATCCCATCTCATCACCTTTCTAAAACCTAAATCCTTCACTATACCTGAAAAATTCTCTTTTAAGAATTCATCTATTGTTTTACCTTTTAAAATTTTCTTACCAAATAAAAATTCGCCTTTATCTGTCTTCTTTGTAAAATAATCTTCTATGCCTTTTGATTTTAAGAATTTTTCGCCCTGTTCAGTAAGTTTTCCATCCTTAATTGCAGTATTTAAAGGTGGACCTTTTATCTCTATCTCTTTATCTTCCTGTCTTTCTTTCAGTTTATAAACTATAACTGCAAGTCTTCTCGGTGTTGAAAATTTCCTAATTTTTTGGAATCTAAAATCATTCTTTATAAGAATATCTTCCAATGCCCTTGAAAAATTCCCTATCGCATCATCAAGTTCAACAGCTGGTATCTCTTCTGTCCCTATCTCTATGAGTAAATCTCTATCCATCTTGTTGCAACCTTTTTTGCCATCTTTCTTATCCTTAAAATATATCCAGTCCTTTCTTTCTGGCTTATCAAACCTCTTGCATCAAGAAGATTGAATATATGTGAAGATTTGACAACAAAATCGTAAGCCGGATAAATTAAATCTTTCTCAATTAGCCTATAAAATTCGCTCTCAAAATCCTGAAACATCTTAAAAAGCATATCACCATTTGCCTCTTTGAAATTATAAACACACCACTGGTATTCCTGTTCCTTATTCAAATCCTTCCATTTTAAACCCGCACCTAAATCCATATCAAAAACACTACGAACATTATCAATGAACATCGTTATCCTTTCAAGACCATAGGTAATCTCGCAGGGGATTATATCAAGTTCTATTCCACCAACCTGTTGGAAGTATGTGAATTGTGTAATTTCAAGACCATCAAGCCATACCTCCCAACCGAGTCCCCATGCCCCTAATGTTGGTGATTCCCAGTCGTCCTGAACAAATCTTATATCATGTTTTTCTATCTCTATCCCTAAAGACCTTAAACTTTCAAGATATAAATCCTGAACATTATCTGGTGAAGGTTTTAATAAAACCTGATATTGCTTGAATTCCTGTAATCTATTTGGATTCTCTGCATATCTCCCGTCTTTTGGCCTTTTTGTTGATTCAATATATGCAACCTTATATGGTCTTTTCCCGAGTGAACCAAAGAATGTATGTATATTGAATGTTCCAGCACCTACTTCACTTGTATATGGAAGCCCTATAAGGCATCCCTGTTTTTCCCAGAATTCCTCAAGTTTTAGATATACCTTTTGAAAACTAATATTTCACCCCTATTTTATAAAAAGTTTAAGTAGCGAAAATTTTATAACAAACCCAGCAAAAACAATTGAAACCATAGACATAAGTTTTATCAATATATTTAATGATGGCCCTGCTGTATCCTTCAATGGGTCACCAACTGTATCACCTGTAACTGCTGCCTTATGTGTATCTGTTCCCTTACCACCATAATTCCCTTTTTCAATAAATTTCTTTGCATTGTCCCATGCACCACCTGCATTTGCCATAAATATTGCAACCACAAAACCTGATGTTAATGTTCCAGTAAGTAGTCCAATCACACCTTTTGGACCGATAAAGAAACCAACAACAATAGGAAGAAGAATCACAAGTAAAGATGGTAGTATCATCTTCTTCTGAGCTGCCTTTGTGACTATATAAACTGCCCTTCCATAATCAGGTTTGTTTCTTCCTTCAAGAATTCCAAGTTCTTTAAATTGTCTTCTAACTTCCTCAACAATCTCTCCTGCTGCATTTCCAACAGCCATTATTGACAAAGCACAGAAAAGAAATGGTATCATTGCACCTATAAAAATACCTGATATTGTAAAAGGGTCAAGAAGGGTTGGTGTAATAAGTTCCTTAACATTCTCAATACTGAACCTTCTTCCCCAGAGTGCTACTGAATCATAATAAGATACAATCAGAGCTAAAGCAGTCAGAGCAGCTGAACCTATTGCAAAACCTTTACCAGTAGCAGCAGTAGTATTACCAAGTGCATCAAGTGCATCTGTCCTTTCCCTCACTTCCTTTGATAAACCTGACATCTGTGCATTACCACCTGCATTATCTGCAACAGGACCATATGCATCTGTTGCAAGAGTTATACCGAGTGTTGAAAGCATACCTACTGCTGAAAGACCAATCCCATACAATCCTATCTTGAAATCATAAAGACCACCTGATACAACAAAACTTATTATACTTGCAAAGACAACTATTATAACAGGTATTGCAGTTGAAAGCATACCCACACTAAGGCCTTCAAGTATATTTGTTGCATAACCCGTTAATGATGCCTTTGATATCTTCCTTGTAGGTGGATAGTTATCAGATGTAAAATATTCTGTTGATATTCCAATTCCAACACCTGCGATTAAACCAAAGAATATTGCCCAGAAGAGATTGAAATTTTCAGGTATCAGGAATTTGATTGTAAAAAAAGATAATATAACAATAAGAATTGCACTTCCCCATATTCCCCTTCTTAAAGCCATAAGGAGCGAAGCCTGAGAAACATTCTCTTTTGTCCTGACAAAGAAAGTTCCTATAACGGAAGATATAACACCAATTCCTGCAATAATCATAGGTAGAATGACTATTTTTAATCCAAGCAATGCAGCGGCAGCAAGTGACATAGATGCAACTATTGAATCAACATAAGATTCATAAAGGTCTGCACCCATACCAGCGACATCACCAACATTATCACCAACATTATCCGCAATAACAGCAGGATTCCTCGGATCATCCTCTGGAATATTTGCCTCTATCTTTCCAACAAGGTCTGCTCCAACATCTGCTGCCTTTGTAAATATACCTCCTCCAACCCTTGCAAAGAGTGCCTGGCTTGATGCACCCATACCGAATGAAAGCATTGTGAATGTTATTGATTCAAGGAGTTCATTGCCTGTAAGTCCCATCCTCATCCCATAATACCAGTTTAAAATAATATACCAAATGCTTAAATCAAGTAATCCAAGACCAACAACCACAAAACCCATAACTGCGCCTGCTGAAAAAGCAATATTTAAACCTTTGTTTAAACCACTCATAGATGCATTTGCAGTCCTTGCACTTGCCCTTGTTGCAATACTCATACCGATGAAACCTGAAAGACCGGAGAAGAAGCCACCAGTTAAGAATGCAAATGGAACAAATATTGGCTGAAGTTTGAATATTGAAAGTATTAAAAGGACAATAAATGCAAACAGGAAAAAGACACTCACAACTGAATATTGTCTTTTAAGATATGCACTTGCGCCTTCCCGCACAGCTGCCGCAATACTTTTCATAACATCATTACCTTCACTTTCTTTTAAAACCTTCCTTGCAAGAAAGAAGGCTGTTAAAAGCGCAATAACAGAACCAACTGGTGCAAAAAGAAAAAACATACTCATATATTTTCTCCTTTTTTTATCATTTATAATATTAAAAATCAAAATATTGTCAATTAATTTTTAAATACATTCAAAATATTTTTAATCTCACCTAACCATCTTTTTCATTGCTTTAACAATCTTTATAACCAGAGATTAACACATTGAGAATAGCGCTTATGTCAGTATTCGTAACGACTTCTTTTCTTTATCATTGTCATCACGAATCTTACGATTTTCCTTACTTTATAAATGTAATTGTTAATTTATCATTGCTAACATTTTGATTTTCTTTACTCTGTCATTGCAAACCTTTTTATTTTCCTTTATATGTTATTGCGAGCCTTTTTATTTTCCTATATATGTCATTGCGAACCTTTCGAATCCTTTTTTGTCATTCCGAGGCTTTCAAAGAAAGCCGTGGGAATCTGACAACGCAATTTGTCATTACGATGGTTTGTCTGCTCCCCGCTTCTTTTTCAAGCCCATGGAAATCTCATGTTTACTGCTTTTTTAACACCCGGGATTACCACGCATTGGGCATAGTGATTATGTAAGCATTCCCAATGCTCGTAATGACTCCTATAATGTGTCATTCCGAGAGTTTGCCTGCATCTTGCTTGTCTTATCAAACTCGTGGGAATCCCATCTTTTCTTCCTTTATTCGTCATTGCGAGCATTCCGCAGGAATGCGTGGCAATCTGACATCGTAAGATGTCATTCCGAAGGTTAGCGCGCTACCTGCCTTTCTTTTCTAACCTGTGGGAATCTCTTCCTTTCTTCTTCTCTGTCGTCATTGCGAGTCGCGTAGCGACGTGGCAATCCCATCCTTTTCTACAAGAAAAGTTGAAAGTTTATGACTGACCCCGATTTTTTGTCATATGTCAAGACCTGACACCAGAAAATTGGTATTGACAATTTATTTTTTTATATAATTTTATAAAATTGGTATTGACAATTTATTTTTTTATATAATTTTATTATTGGGAGGTCTTTATGCGCAAAGATATATTTTTTATCTTAATCGCATTTATAATATATTCACATGGTTTGATAGTAAAAATAAATCCTATTGAAGATGATTTCGAAATCTTAGGAAGAAGGAATTTTAACCAAGATGATTTTAAGAGACATCTTAAGTCAAAGGATATTTCAACTTACAATTGGCTTTTACAATATCACAATTTTGATTGGTATTATTATATGCCAAGGATGGTCGGAGATACACAGGCTGTAAGATTCGTTACTCCAACCATTAATCCTTGTTCGCTTGTTGCTATAGGAATATATAATTATAACACAACAACTGGTCAGGTAGGTCAACCTTATTATATCTTCGTTGCAGACAAAAGGCACGATATTGATTATGACACTTTCCCTGGATTTTACGAAGCAATAGCTGATTCTGATACACTATTAAAGCCACTTGGGACTATTATTGCTGAATTTACGAGCACTGCAAAGGAAAATGGTGTTGAAGATATTATAAATTGCGAGATATCGTTGATTGACGAAGATACGGTTTATACTAAGGAATTTTTTATAGGTTATACACCAGGACACGATAGTTTCGCAATCTTATCATCAGGTTACATACCTTACGATACTCCAAGGAATTCTCATTCTTATAGATACAGAAAGGCATGGAATCTATGGTATGGTTATTATTTCTCACAAGACAACACAAAGTTAGAAATAGGAATAAATGCTTATTTGCGTGTTTACTATATAACCTACTGGGTCGTGATTGAAAGACTTCCAAATACTTATTCAACTTTACCAAGAAAGGTATATGCAGACACTTATTTATCATCTCAATATAAGACTGATTCTCTTGTTTTAGAATATATGGTTAATAACGGAATTGTGAACAGGACTTATTTATCTCTATTCTCAGGAGATTCCTTTCAGGGAATATGGGAGGGATATATTCCTGGATTTAACACAGGTGATACAATTACATATAGGGGAATAGGTTACAGGGAAGACGGGAAAACAAAAGAAACCCCTTGGTATTCTTATGTTATAAAATCAGGAACACCAGGGAATGGACTATTTGTAAAAGGAAGAAATTATTCAACTGTTAATTTTGATGATTACATAGAGAATAACTTTAATCTTGATGTATGGGATATAAATGCCGAGAATGGTCCACCTGACTCATCTGTCTTTGCATTTTACACATATGGTCCTGGATTTCCTGCAGTTATATGGAAAGGATGGGGAGAATATGATTTATCATATGTTAATTATGGTGGTATAATTTTCAGAAAAGGTGATACGACATATGTAAGGGAACTTATAAATAATGGTGGTGGATTCTGGCTTGAAGACCAGGATGGATTATACGCACTTGAAGAGAATACATGGCATGATTATGGACAACATAATACACAGGAAGGTTCTTTCTTAAATTCACTCGGAATATATAAGGCTACAGATGACGGTTTACTTTCTCAAAAATCATATTTTCATATCTATGGCTATGAATTAGACCCTGTCTTACAATCATTATTCTCAGGAGTCTCAAATCAGACACCTGGAAGTATCTTGCATGGTGCTGTAAACGGAGATTCAACGAAGGAATGGACAGGTTCAATTGATTCTGTTTCGGGAAATATTTTAAGGGATATGTTTGCAATTAAAGATAATGACACAATATTTCTATCCTTAAGATACGAGAATACTAAAAATGGAAAATTTCTGCTACATATCTCCCAGGTTGATTGGATTGCATCACAAAATCAACCACTTTATTTCTGGGATTATCCTGCATCTGATACTATGAACTATTTATATCTCAAATGGCTTGGTCTTTCATACGTCGGGATAAATGAAAAAGACTTAAATCTGCTAAGTATAGGTAATCCTGATTTAAAAAGCGGTGAACTTATGATAAAAATTTTTATTCCCCAAAATAGCTATTTAATGATTGATATATACGATATTTTAGGGAGAAATATAAAGAATATATATTCAAGAGAAGCGGTTGGATTAATAACAATATCCTATCCTATAAAGGAATTTAAATCAGGAACATATTTTCTAAATGTGAAAGTAAATGGAGAAAGTAAGGGAGTAAAGAAGTTCTTTATCTTAAAGTGAGATAGTTCTTTCTGCTATCCTGTTTAAAAGCATTTTATCATGGCTCACTAATATAATAGTTCCACTGAATTTTCCTAATGCATCTTCAAACTTTTTCTATCGAAGCATAATCAAAGTGTGTTGTAGGTTCATCAAGGATTGTCAAATGTCAAGACCTGACACCATTATTTTATCTTGTAAATATAAATACCTGAATCGCCGCCAAAAATGATTATGTTCTTATCTTTTATATATTGAATCTTCCTTATTGGTTCCTTTGTTTTAAAAATTCTTTCCCATTTATTCCCGCCATCTTTAGTTTTGTAGACAAAACCGTTTTCTTCACCCGTTCCCAAATCATATTTATAACCACAAACAAAACCATTATTCTTATCAATGAAAATTATAGATTCTCCGTAAAATTCCTCATCAATTGTGATTAAATTGAATGTCTTCATCCCATCTATAGTCTTATAAACATCTCCTCTTTCGGTAACAATGAACCCTTCCAATGTATCAAAGAAGAAGATATCATTTAAACCACCGAATGGATGAATATCCTCTATTTCCTCCACAGTATCTGCAATCCAGTTTTTACCACCATCATTTGTCCTTAAAATTATTGAAGAACCACCTGTAAATTCAGATTTACCAATAACAAATCCAGAATTAGCATCAATAAAAAATATCTTTAAAAGATAAATATAACTATCATCAGTAAAACTCTTCTCTTCCCATGTTTTGCCACCATCTTCTGTCATTGCTATTGATGCCTTTGCTCCGCAAAGAAAACCCTTTTCTTCATTTATAAAATAAATATTATGATATATCCCTTGTAGCCTCTTTTCATAATCATATTCATAAATCCAGGATTTACCACCATTTTCAGTTTTGTAAATGTTTCTGTTTGATAGGACAAATCCTTTTTTTTTATTAAAAAAGAAGAGATTCCCTAATTCTTCCATTCCATAAGGAATCTGGAAAGCCTTAGATTTCTTTCCACCATCATCGTCATATGGTGAAGACCATTCTATCAGAACCTTCCAATTTTTACCACCATCTTCTGTATAAAGTAATTTTGAATCAGTCAATAAATTTATCTCTCTATCAACATCGTTTTTAATTATCCAGCCTGTCTTTTCATCAATAAAGAAAAATGCCTTTGTTCCTTCTGTTTTTTTTATAAAAATAAATTCCTCAGGTAATAAACAAACACTAAAAACAAACAGTAACAACATTTTTCTCATAAATCCTCCTGTTTTTTATAATTTATAAGAAAAATTAAAAAAAAGTCAATGATAATTGAGATTATATAATAGTTAATTTTCTAAAGTTATTAAGGACTTTGAATTGTTAGTAATTAACTTTGAAATATTTGTGATGTATATTTTTTAAAAATGTCAAATGTCAAGACCTGACACCGCAAGTTATTTCTCCAGTTTAAACCTTATAGGCATTGAGACCCAGACTGAGACTGGAATATCCCTATTCATTGCTGGTGAAAATTTCAGTTTATAACATGCCTTCACTGCAATTGAATCAAGTTCAGGATATACGCCTTTTAAAACCTTCACCTTTCTTACATCACCATTCTTATCCACCCAGATATTCAGTATAACAACCCCTTCAATCCTTAATTTCTTCGCTATCTCAGGATAAACCAATTCCTTTGTTATCTCATGTAAATTTAAAGGCTCTGGTTTCTTATCATATTCAACAAATGGTGGCGGCTCTTCTTCTATTACAGGTTCTTTATCAACAATATCAAATCCCGTCTTATCAATAGTTGTTGCTTCTATCTCTTCATCTGTCTTTGCAGCAACAGGGATCTTAGGCCTTGGTGGAGGGAGTGGTTCAACGAATTTGTTCAATTTCTGTGTTATATAATCAATCCTGATTGATTCCGGAAATTTTTCTTCATATTCAATTATTTTGGATTTTGGAATGAATATGAATGCACATATCCAGCCTATGAGCGTTATCAATAATCCCAATCTGATATGGAATGGATATTCTTCTTTTAAATCTTTCCTGTCCATATATTCCTCCTTTCTAATATAATTTAAGATTTTTTTTGAATTTCGCAATAGCAAAACAGGATTTAATTTTTTTCTTTATTTTTTTTATTTTTCATATATCATAAACGAAAAAGGAGAAAACTATGTTAATTTTAATTCTTTTTTCTTCCCTTACAGGTGTAATAAAGGGAAAGGTTTTTGACGAAGATGGAAAGACACCAATTTTCAGTGTGAATGTTGTGATTGAGAATACAAACATAGGTGCAGCAACAGATGATAATGGTGAATTTATAATTGAAAATGTTCCTGTGGGAATACAAACAGTTGTATTCTCTATGATAGGATACGAACAATTAAAAGTCCCTTATATTGTGGTTAAAGCAAGCAGGGTTGAATATCTTGAAGTGAGATTGAAATCAACACCAATTATCCTTGGAGGAATAACAGTTTCTTCATCTTATTTCCCCCCAAAGGAAGAAGTTATATCTGGAACTGAATTTTCTAAGGAAGAAATTATAAGAACAACAGGTGCTGCTGAAGATGTTTCAAGGATGGTTCAGACTATGGCAGGTGTATTCAATGCATCAGATGACAGGAATGATATCGTTGTCCGTGGTGGTTCACCGAATGAAAATCTTTACCTCCTTGATAATATACCTGTTCCATCATTAAGCCATTTTCAGGCAATGGGAACAAGCGGTGGAACTATAGGTATTATAAATTCATCATTCATAAGCAGTCTTAAATTCCTAAGTGGTGGATTCAACGCAGAATATGGTAATGCTTTATCTTCTGTGGTTAATATAGAATACAAAAAAGGTGATATGGAAAGGAGAAATTATCTTTTTGATTTATCTATGTCAGGTGCTGGAATAAATCTTGATGGATACATAGGAAAAATAAGATATCTTTTCTCTGCACGGAGGAGTTTCCTTGATTTAATAAGTAAACTGGGCTCATTCGAATATGGTGGTGTTCCACAGTATTACGATGTTCAAGGTAAATTAACATATCCATTATCAAAGAATGATGAGATAAACCTTCTATTCCTTGGTGGCAGAAGCTGGATAGAAATTACTGCTGGAGATACAGGAAATATAAGTATATTTGACAGATTCAATGAAGAAGTGGTCGGAATAAATTATAGGAAGGTCTTTTCAAAAGGATTAATAAATTCATCTTTTGGATATTCAAGACCACTTTATGTTGTATCAACTGAATACACTGGTGAAAAACCATGGAATTATAATAACAATTCTTTTGAAGAACATTTTCCATTTATATTAAATTTCAATTATCTTGCATTTTTTGATTTCAAAACCGGACTTGATTTTGATTACAAAAGATGGAAACACTGGATAACATACGAGGATTCAACTGGTCTTGATACTGTTGTGAATAAAAAAGATAAATCCTATTCTTTAGGTTATTATATTCAAATCTCAAAGAGATTAAAAGGATTAATTCTTAATGCAGGTTTAAGGTTTTCTTACTTTGATTACACAGGGGATTATAATCTATCACCAAGATTCAGTTTATCTTATGATATTTCAAGGAAGATAAATCTATCACTTGCATATGGAATATACTATCAGAATCCTGTTCTTATCTGGCTTACATCAAATGAAGAGAATAAGAATCTTGAAGATTTGAAATGCACACATTATATTTTAGGGCTTTCATATCTTCTTTTTGAAGATACGAAATTATCCCTTGAAGGTTATTATAAATATTATGAAGATTATCCAGTTGATACAGAAGATTCAACAAGGATTTTAATAAATGAAGGTGCATCTTATGAAGGTTTTATAAACTTCAATCCAATGGTTTCAGAAGGTTATGGTCATTCAAGGGGAATTGACTTTAATATACATAAAAAATACTCGAAGAACTTTTATTCGAATATATGCTATTCTTTCATAGATACAAGGTTTTTTGCACTTGATACAGGAATACTGTTAAAATCAGTGTTTACACCGACCCATATCTTCAAATCAAATATTGGTATCAGTCTTCCAAAGGATTTTGAATTTGGTGCTAAATTTGAATATTCAAAGGGGAAATACTATTATCCGATTGATTCTTTAAGGACTGCAACAGAAGATAGACTCATAAGGGATTACACAGCATTAAGAGAATATCCACCTTATCACAGGCTTGATTTAAGGTTATCAAGAAGGGAATACCATAAGAAATTTACAATAGAATGGTATTGGGAAGCAAACAATGTTTATAACAGAAAAAATATAAGTTTATACGGATGGGATTTTGAAAATAAAAAGATAACAGAATACTACCAGTGGGCATTTATGTTAGTAGGAGGTTTCAAGATACAATTCTAATGAGTGAAGAATATACTAAAGGTGTAAAGATACTCCTTGGAGACCCAAAGAAGGCAATATTGAAATTATCAGGTCCTATGGTGATTGCTATGTTAACACAATCACTTTACAACATTGCAGATGCTGTATGGGTTTCAGGTATCGGGACAGATGCACTTGCAGCAATTGGATTATTCTTCCCTATAAATATGATTATAATATCACTTGCATCTGGTTTGAGTGTTGGTGGAAGTTCTGCAATATCAAGAAAGATTGGGGAAAGGAATAAGGAACTTGCAAGCCTTGCTGCAATGAACTCTTTTATACTTGGAATAATAGTTGGTCTTGGAATAACATTCCTTTTATTTCCTGTTATAAGGTTTATTCTTATATTGATAGGTGCTTCGGGTAATGTTCTGAAAATAACCTTAACATATGCAAGGATTATAATATCATTCTCATTATTTATAGTTTATTCAAACATTGCAGGTGGAATCTTAAGGGGTGAAGGTGATACAAAAAGGTCTATGTATGCAATGGTTTCAGGTTCAGTCCTGAATGTGATTTTAGACCCTGTATTCATATATAAATTTAGACTTGGTGTAGCAGGTGCTGCTTATGCAACAGTATTATCAATATTTATCTCTTGCATAATTCTTACATATTTTATATTCATAAAAAAGGATACATATGTCAGGATTTCAAGAAAGGATTTTAGAATAGATAAAAAACTTTTTATTGAAATTTTAAGGGTTGGAATACCTTCTTCATTTATACAGTTAACGATGTCTATCTCAATATTTATCCTTAATAGAATCATTATTTCCCTTGGTGGTTCACAGGGTATAGCAGTATTCACGACTGCATGGAGGATAATAACTATCGGGACAATTCCTCTTTTAGGAATAGCAACAGGTGTTACTGCTGTGGTTGGTGCTGCATTCGGTGCGAAGGATAAGGAGAAATTAAATACAGGTTATATGTTCGCTATTAAAATAGGTTTATTGATTGAGTTTGTTGTCCTTTTTTTCATATTGATATTTGCAAGGCAGATATCTTTTCTTTTTACCTTTTCGAAGGCATCAAAAGACATATTAAAACCACTTGTTATTGCTATGAGGATACTTGTTTTCTTTCTTCCAACAACACCGCTTGGTATGTTGACATCTGCAATGTTCCAGGGGATAAAACAGGGTGAAAAATCTTTTGTTGTAACTTTTTTAAGGACAATTGTATTCCAGATAATTTTTAGTTATCTATTTGGATTTCTATTGAGAATGAATCTAATTGGTGTCTGGATTGGTGTTGTATTTGGGAATTTCTGTGGTTCTATACTCGGTTTTACATGGGGAAGGTTAACCATAAAAAAACTTACCTTCTGAAGATTTCTGTCATAAATATTATTGATGAAAGAATAAGTCCAAAAATTGATAATATTTTTATCTCGGGGATTCTGGAAAAATAAAATAAAAACATTGATAAAGACATTATACCAAATGCACTCAATATCTTATATATTTTTTTATTATCTTCCCTTTTAATCATCCCTGAATCCATAAATTTATTTAACTTTTCTTCCACACTTTTCATAGTTCCGGGTAAGTCCATAATCATATTGAACATATCGATAAACCACCATTTCTTTTCTTTTAATGTCTCTTTGATAGAAATGAATGTTAATCTGTTTTCCCTCGCAAATCTTCTGATGAATTCAATAGCATTAAATTCAGGGTCAAGTTCCTTTCCTATTGATTCTATCTGTGATATTGTCTTTCCAAGATAAAGTAAATCTTCTGGAATCCTTATATCGTATTTTCTAACCACCTTCATTATGTCTGTAAGAAAATCCTTAACTGTAATATCCTGAAGTTTTCTTCCTTCGAATTTATCAAGTATGTAAAGTATATCTTCTTTTATTGATTCTTTATCTATCTTCACATCAAAAAGACCTATTTTTAAAAGTGCACGGACAAGTCTTTCTGGATCCCTTTCAACTATTCCTATTATGAATTCCTGAATATTTCTTTTCATCTGAATGGATAATCTACCAATCATACCAAAATCAATGGGGACAAGTGTTCCATCATCCATTACAAATATATTTCCAGGATGCGGGTCTGCATGAAAGAATCCGAAAATAAGTATCTGCTTCATATATAACCTTGCACCATTCTCGGCAATTTTTTTTAGATTTATTCCTCTTTCTTTTAATTTCTCAATCTCATCTATCTTGGTCCCATCTATGTATTCCTGAACAAGAACAGATTTTGTTGTAAGTTCAGGATAAACCTTTGGGATATAAATCTCCTTATCATCTTTGAATAACTCCCTGAATCTTTCAACATTGTTTGCTTCAATAATGAAATCAAGTTCCTTAAGGATTGTCCTTTCAAATGTTTCAAGAATCTTATCAAGATTTCTTTCCCTTAAAAACGGTATATTTCTTTCGATTGCCCTGAATAATATTCTTAGGATAAACAAATCCTGTTCGATTATGTTCTCAACATTGGGTCTTCTCACTTTAACAATTACATATCTACCTTTATATTTTGCAAGATAAACCTGAGCAATGGATGCTGAACCTATTGGATTTGGATTAAAATCTTCAAAAATCCTGTTTACATCACCCAATTCCTTCTTTATCACCTTCTCAACTTCTTCAAATCTAACAGGTTTTACTTCATCCTGTAATTTTGAGAGCTCTTCTGTGAATTCCGGTGGAAGTATATCAGTCCTTGAAGATGCAATCTGTCCTATTTTAATAAATGTAGGTCCAAGTTCTTCAAGTGCCATCCTCACCCTTTCAGGGAATGTTATTCTTTCGTATTTCTTTTTTATCCCTATCCTTGCAAGTATAAACGCAAGATGGAAATTCTTAAAGAAACCACCAAAACCATATTTAAAGATTATTTTACTTATATTGATGTATCTTTTGAAATATCTACTGAATCTAAACATTAAAAATTTTATGTCTCTTTTACATAATCACTGAATCTTTTTTTTAAATTATCAATAATATCCATTGTCTCAACAAAAACCTTCTTTGTTATTATCTTGGGTATTTCACCTATATTATCCGAGAAATGTTCTACTTTATCCCAGTTCTTCTTCAGGAATTCATTTTCTTCCTTTACTCTTTCGCCTTCTTTTATGAGTTCCTCACAGATTATTTTAGCCTTTTCCTTACTTACATTCATAAGCCCTAAACTGAAAAGTATAGTATTTTTTATAAATCCCATATAACCTCCCTTTTTAAAAATATAAGAACAAAACAAAAAAAGTCAAGTGATGTAATGGTGTCAGGTCTTGACATTTGACAAATTTATCATTGAACTATTGACAAATTTTTATTTTTTATTATAAATAAATTATGGTTATTTTTAGAAAAATTAATCATAGATTAAACTCTCTCTCTCTCTCTCGTTAAATACTGTCTTTTTAAGATAAATCTAAAGATATTTAAAATATTCAGGAGATTAAAATTTGTTTGAATATACCCTTTGCATCATAGATTGGTGCAGAGGGTGAAAGAAATATTTTTAAAATTTTAGTTAATTTAGTAACATTAAAAAGGAGGTTTGAATGAAAAAAATATTGATTTTAATATTGATTATATTAATATTTGGTTGTGAAAATAAGGTTATGAATGGATTTAAAGCACTTGAAGGTGATGGTTATCAAACATTAGGTAATGTTATAAAAATGAATATTTATAGCTTAAGGTATGAGAGGACACAAGGTCAACCGAATGAGTTCATTGATACGATAGAAGGACCTATTGATACAATGATATTTGAGGTGATAAATGGTGATAAGAGGGTGACATCAGCGAGGATATGGTTAAATGAAGAAGAGATATTTTCACCATCTGAGTTTAATCAGGATGTTGAGGTTATAGAGAAGAGGATAGTATTACCACAGAACACGAACATATTAAAGGTGAGGCTTGCGGGTTCACCTGGGAGTTATATAAATTTAAATATTTATTGTGAATACAAGATAAGTTTAGCATTAGCGAATCCACCAGAACCGGAGACATTAATAGATGATAGAGGAGATTCAATCGTCCTTGTTGACCCATATTATCCTATATTACCTGATGAAGAGACGATGAAGAGGATTGAGGAGATTGTGATAGGTCCTGTTTTCGTTTCAGGAAATAATATAGATTTTACTAAGGCGAAGAAAGGTTACCTTATCACATCTGGACATAGGCCAGCACCTGGAGTTTATACAATAACACATGATGGTCTTGCAAGATTTCAAACTACAGATCCCTATAAACCTGCTGCAACAATCCATGCACATCCAGATGATTGTGATGGGAATGGAAAAGGTGTTCAGTTTGCAAGATGGCATTTCTGGAAAAGTGGATATGCCTGCTGCATTATAGATTCTATAAAATGTGGCGAGTATGCAAAGGCTGGTGCAGTTGCATATGCAGATGAACAGGATCCTGATCCTTATAGTTACTTAACATGGACTTATAAGTTCTATACAGACAAATGGTGTTGTACATCCTTGGTGTGGAGGTCTTATTTTGTTCAGGGAGTAAGTTTTATGGGTTTTTATTTTGACCATTTTGTTTTAAGGAGTCCAACCCCAAGGGAGCTTATGATGAGTCCAATTACTAAACAAATAACAGCGAGTTTTGATTAAAAGAGGGGGGTAAACCCCCTCTTTATCTTTGGAGGAGAATATGAGGAATGTATTTGTAATATTGATTATATTAACATTATTTGGATGTTTTAATTGTCAAAAGGAAGAAGAACTTAACAATAAACCAATAGATATTCCAGAATATGTTTGTTATGCATTGTTCAGGGCTGGTGAAGATAATTCAGCTAAAGATTATATAGTTGTAATAGATACACAAAAAGATTCTGTTTTAGGGATACATCAAGTATCAAAAAAAGGGGAATGGGTAGTTGATTTCTGTCTTTATGATGACAGATATTTATTTTTCATATTACAGACATCCTCATATGTGCGTAAATTTGATGCTGAAAAAGGAGAAATAATAGGTGAGTTGAAAACTCCTGCTATTGGTGGTGGTAGTATTTTATCTATTCCTAATGATGAAGCTTTCATTGTTCATGGTTTCAAAATTTCAGGGGATTCAGCCTGTGTAAATTCAGTGATAGATTTAAAAAGTTTCACATACAGGAAAAAATTAATAACGAACTTAGGGGGTGCTGGATATGATGAGTTAGCTATTTCACCTGATAGTGAGGTATGGGTATATAAATCAAGGCTTTGGACTTCTCCATTTTATCCCCATAATATGCTTGTAAAATTTTATCCTGATGTTGATACACTTGGAGAGGTTCTTGAATTTGAGGACCAATACAATGGAGACAGAATAAGGGTGGATGCATTTCAGTTTTTATCTAATGAGAAACTCTATGCAAAATGCACGAGGGTAAAACCTGATGAGAATGAAGAAGTAGAACATTGTGTAGTTGTTTATAAATTTCCTTCTTTACAGATATTACGATATATTCCACTTCCATTGAAGATGGTAGGTGCAGCAAGATCTCTTTTAACCATTCCTAATAACAAAATCTATGTCTCATATTCTATTTGTTCAGGTCAGGATGGACACAGAATAGATGATAAATATATCTATGTATTTGATGGGACTAATGATGAATTTTTAAAGAAGATGGATTGTGGAATATACGGACCTTTTTTAATGACTTACTTGCCATCTTTAAATAAGGTATATGTTTTTTCAGCGTATGAAAAGAAAATATCTGTAATAGACCCCAATACAGACGAGGTGCTAAAGATTTTGAAATTTGGAGAAGGAGAAATAATTGGGACAAGGATTATTGCGAATAAATAAAAAATATTTTGTTCTTTTTGTTCTTTTATTTGGATGTTTTAAAGAGGAAGAACTAAATAACACACCTATTGATATACCTGAATATGTTGGATATTTTCTTTATAAAG
>CBFGJG010000019.1:0-35328 GCA_965649055.1 Caldifarciminota bacterium | reverse complement strand
GAGTGGATTCGAACCACTGACCCTAGGCTTATGAATCCCATGCTCTGACCAGCTGAGCTACGCCGCCGTGAGGAATAAGCCGCCTGCACCGACAAGATAATCTGAAAACTACCAATGAACGGCTCGGCGCAACGGCCATAGAGATTTAACTTATACTTCAAAAATATCAAATCTTCCAGATGCCTGCCAGAAAAGATTCACATAACTTAAATCAGAATATCCATTAAGGAGTATCATAAATGTTCCAAGGAAAGGTGAAAAATCTATCTGCCTTCTCGGTGAAATTTCATAACCGGATGTATAAGGTGAAGAAGTATCGTATTGCCTCAATATACCGGTTATATTCTGGTTAGTCCTCCAGTCAGGTCCCCATCCATCTATATCTGTGTCAAGGTCTATCCAGATCAGGCCTAATGCCTTTGAATAATCTAATATTGTATCAAGGGTATTGACGCCCAACTCCCATGGTGAATGATATGCAGTATCTACATTCTGTATAGTTACAAGTTTCCCTTCATATGCCTCACCCATCTGTGAAATGGAAATTATCTGCGGTGTAACTGGATTACCTTCTCCGAGATATGTTATATAATTACCGACATATTTTAGTTGTGTCTCACCTGCGAAATTAACAATAGTTCCTATAACCTCAAGGGAATCATTTTCATGAATAGGTCTTATTTTGTTAGGGTCAGGGTCATGACAGGCAATACCACCTGTTCCATCCTGTAAATAGAATAAAAGATAATTCACTGCAAATACACTTTCAGCAGCAGTAACAACACCACAGACCCTTACATCGTATCCACTGTATAATGGTGAACCATTGTTATTATTTATTCTTATATCCTGAATATTTGTAATACCCCAGAAGAAACCTTTTGTTGTATCTGAAAAAGAAACCTTTGATTCATTATCGATTGCCTTAATAAAGAAAGAATCAAGCCTTGTTCCATTGGTTTGTCCTTGGATAATGCAATAAAATGTGTCATTCAAACCCCTTGTCATATTGATTGAATCTATATCTGAATTCTGTAACCAGTATAAAAATTTACAAGAAGAGACAGAATTATTATCAACAATCCTTGATTTTATTGTCTCAGGCTCTGATGAATATGGTATATATGGAAATCTCAGGATCTTACCTATTGTTGGTGCTGGATTTGCAATTGTATTTGGTTCTCCCGGTGTTCCAAAAGTTTCATTGGAAGCACCCCAGTTTGCATAGTTATTATTATCTGCTGTCCAATCTATTAGTTCAAGTGATGGACCATTACCATTTGGTGATGGTGGCCAGGGTGAAGATGTACCATATCTTACAGAATCAATAGTTACAAAATCGGCATTCTTTAAAACAACCTCATCTCCACTGTTACCCAACGCAATAGAACCCCATGGACCGATTATCTGGTCGTTATTATTCAAAATATCATCTATGTATTCAGTTTCCGCAAAAAAAGAATCTAAATTTGTGGATATTACAACGAATTCCTCAGGTGGTATTTCAATAGAAGGGAATATGAATGTTTCCTCACCGTCTGTGAGTTGATATTGCGTGAGATTTATAGTGTCTTCAAACGACGGGTTAAATATTTCAACGAATTCAAAATATGGATCAGAACCCTGTGCTGTCGCAGGATTGTAGTGTATTTCATTTATTACAATATTTGGTGTATCCTGGGCAGGATAACAAAGATAAAGATTATCTATGAAAAATTCGGCATCTCCATCCCAGACTTGAAGGCTATCATAAAATCTTATCTGCACTTCCATAGACTCTGCATTTGAAGGTGCTGTTATACCTCCTGTTGACATATACTGCCAGTAAGGCTTATTAACCGAATAATTACCACTGTACTGTGTCTGTGTAGAACCATTTGAAAGAAAGAATTTTATCGTCCATCTCGCCCTTCCGGCAGGGTCATTATCATAGATAAAGAATGTAAAATTATATATACTATCAGGTTTAACAGGTAATCTCTGATATAACCACAAAGTTGTTGTATCCTGAAGCAATATCTTGCAGGAATAACTTCCTTTATAAATTGTATCTGTTTCTTGAAAGAAAGAAATCCCTGTTCCCGACAAAAACCAATTTTCAGGATTCCCTGAATTCCAAACCTCAAAAGATGGATTTAACAAAAAATTTCCAATAATGAAATAAAGCATAGACACCTCAAACTTTATTAATAATTATAGCAAAAAAATAAATTATTCAAGTTTTTTCTTAAGAATTGAAAAAGTATCTCCATATATCTTCACAACTTGTAATCCAGGCATTTTTATCACTACAGTATTCAAGGATTCTTTCATAAAATTCAAGCCTTTCTCCAAAAAAATTAGTGTTATGCCAGAGTATAGTTATTACACCTTTATTTTTTTCAGTTTCATCTATCATCATAGAAACAACTTCCCATGCAGTCTCAAAACTCAACCCCATACGTGTGAATAAAGTCTCATCTATTATGTTTAAGGGAAACTCAAAAATATCGATAAATTCATATGAATTTACATTAAAAGGTTTGAATGGATGACACATTCCATTTTTAAACCCTAACATCTCTGTATATCCAAAGGTTGAATCATATTCAAAACCAGCTTCCTTTAATAATTCCCATGTAATGGGGATTTTGAATCTTAAATAATGATTTCTGTAACCAATAACCTCTTTTAGCGAAATATTTTCAACCCTTTCCTTTTCTTTTTTCATTCTATCAATATCTTTATAAGTTTCATATCCACCATGCAAACCTATTTCAAAACCATTCTCAATGATATATCTTATCTCATCCTTCAATTCCTCAACCCTGTAATTGAATTCAAAATCCCATTTATCAATAGCCATAATAAAGAATGTGGACTTCGCACCATATTTTTTTTCAACATCCATTATAAATTCAAAATTAAATAATCTGCTTTTTCTTTTATAAAGAGAACTAATAATGGTTTCGATAGTATTTTTTATATCAAATTTTTTCAATGCTCTTATATATTCTTTTGCTATTTTCCTTCCCGAAAGGAACAATATATCTATATCATGTGTCAGGCATACTGCAAACCTCTTTTTATCAGGGTATTCAATATTAAAAATTCCATTCTTAATAAGATATTCAGAAACCTTTGGTTTTAAAATATCTTTATAATCCGAAAAGAAGTAAGGAAATCTTCCGTGAATATCTTTATAATCAGATTTATATTCTTCTTTCCTTGTGAATATATCCCATAGCTTTTTATTTTTTTCTATCTTTAAAAGGAACTCTTCCATTTTCTAATTACAAACTTTTAAAAAAATAAGTCAAGACTTATTTAAAAAGATCGTTAAATTCTTTTTCGATATCTTTTAGCTTTTCTTTTATTTCCTGTATCTTTTTTTTATTTTTGAAGAATGCAGATTCCAAGTTCTGTAATTCCTGGGAAAGTCTTATGTATTCATTTTTTAAATATAATTGCCTATCTATTTTATTCTCCTTTTCTATTTCACTATAATATTTCCCAGCCCAGTTTAATATAAGATTTATTTCATCAACATTACCTTTTATGATATTCCCAAGGTTTGAGTCAAAGTTACCAAAGGAATCAAGATATGCTAAAAATATATTAAATCTTTCATCCTTCTGCGCCATATTATGAATATCATTGTATGCAACCGGCAACATAATTCCCTGTTTTTCGAATAATTTCAAATATATGAATTCAGCAATAGGTTTTCTAAGTTCGGGTGTTTTCTCAACATAACTTAAAATTTTCTTTGTTGTCTCGTATTTCAGCTGTTTATGTTTTTCACCATCAACCAAATCAACAATCTTACTCCCTCCAAACATACCTGCAATACCACCAATTATTCCACCTGCAATTGCACCCCATATACCACCTATACGATAACCGACATATGCACCTGTTCCAATACCAATTCCACCACCTGCTGTGCTTGATGCAATCTTATAAAATTGATACTTCTGAATTTCCATTAAAAGAACTGTAAAATCTTTAATATTTGCCACATCCTTTTCAAACTGCTCCCATAAACTCTTGTTTATACTACCGTATTTTCTAACGTAATCATACCTTTTCCTTTTTTCAGGGTCTATCAGAATATGGTATGCTTCATTTATTTCTATAAATTTTTGTCCTGAAACCTCTTCAGATCCTTTTGAATCAGGGTGGTATTTTTTTGCAAGTTCATAATATCTTCTCTTTATTTCCTCATTATTTGCATCTTCCGAGACACCAAGAATTTTATAATAATCTGTTATGTTCTCCATATCCAAATATATCTTAAAATTTTTATTCTGTCAACCGTAGAATTGCCTATATTTCATTATTACATCTAATTCTTGACATTCTTTAATTATTTTATATTTTACTTATATGTTTAAAAAGAAAAATGTGCTTATAGCTGGCGACATAATGCTTGACGAATATAAATTTGGTATATGTGAAAGGATATCACCTGAAGCACCTGTTCCTATTATAAATATTTTAAGTTCTGAAAGAAGACCGGGTGGTGCTGGAAATGTTGCAATGAATATATTAGCACTCGGTCTTAATCCAATACCTTTATGTATCGTTGGTGAAGACGAAGATGGTCAGGAATTAATTAATTATTTGAAAGAAAGGAAAGTAAGAACAGAAGGGATATTAAGGATAAAAAACAGGAAGACAACAAAGAAAACAAGAATAATAGCGCATAATCAGCAGGTTTTAAGGATAGATGAAGAAGAAACCGAAGATATCCCTTCTTCTCTGGAGGATAAAATTATTGATTTTGTTAATAATCTAAAAGATATTGATGCTATAATATTACAGGATTATAACAAAGGTTTTTTTACAAAAAATCTGATTGGTTTCTTTTGCTCTTTAAACGAAAGAACCATAATCACTGTTGACCCTAAATTTAAAAACTTCACTGAATTTAGAAATGTATCATTATTCAAACCTAACGAAAGGGAACTTGAACAGGTTATGGGAAAGAGATTCCATAACGATGATGAGGTAATACAGGAAGGATTGAACCTTCATAAAAGAATTAATTCCCCTGTTCTTTTGACAAGGGGGAAAAAGGGAATGCTCCTCTTTGAAAATAATAATTTTTACCATTTTGATTCAATTGTGAAAGATGTTTTTGATGTTACAGGTGCCGGAGATACAGTTATTTCCACTGTTACAGCTTCAATGGTTTCAGGGATGGATTTGAAAGATGCTGTAAAAATCGCCTGTATTGCAGCAGGAATAAAGATTGGAAAACTTGGTGCTACACCTGTTTATAAAGAAGAGATTGAAGATTATATAAAAAAATATGGAAATTATTGAAAATTTAAAGAAAGACAAAAAAAAGATTGTATTTACAAACGGTTGTTTCGATATAATACATATAGGACACATTGAACTTCTTAAATTCTGTAAATCGCTCGGTGATTTCCTGATAGTGGGTCTAAATACAGACGAATCCATAAGAAGAATAAAAGGGAGCAAAAGACCTGTAAATCCAGTTGAAGATAGAAAGATAGTACTTGAAAGTATAAGATATGTTGATATGGTAATCACATTTGATGAAGACACACCTTTAAATCTTATAAAGAAGATAAAACCTGATATACTTGTAAAAGGTGGTGACTGGAAAGAGAATGAAATAGTTGGTTCAGATTTTGTTAAATCTTATGGTGGTAAGGTCATTGTTTTTCCATATATAAAAAATAAATCAACAACCAATATTATAAAAAAACTGGAGGATTATGAATATAGATAGATTCACCGAAAGGGCAAAAGAAGCATTGAGTATTGCTCAATCTTCTCTTACAAAATTTAATCATTCTGAACTTGATGCCGAACATATACTTTATGGAATACTTGAAGATACAGAAGGTATAGTTCCACAGATTTTAAAGGAAATGGGCGAAGATGTGAATCAGGTTAAAGGTTCAATAATAAGTGCACTTGAAAGAAGACCAAAGGTGTTTGGTGGTTCTCAAGGGTACATAACACCAAGGGCAAACAAGGTCCTTAATGATGCCTGGGAAGAGGCAAGAAGATTAAAAGACCAGTATATAGGTTCTGAACATATTCTACTTGCTTTGACAGATGCAGGCGGAGATGTTGCTTCAATTTTCTCGAGATTTAATATTACAAGGGAAAGGATTTACCTTGCTCTAAGAAAGGTTCGCGGTGAAGCAAGGATAGATGAACCTGATGCAGAGAGTAAATATAGAATCCTTGAAAAATACACAAGGGACCTGACAAAAGAAATCGGTGACCCTGTAATAGACAGGGAACAGGAAATAAAAAGGGTTATTCAGATACTTGCAAGAAAGACAAAGAATAATCCAATTTTAATAGGTGAAGCAGGTGTTGGTAAAACAGCTATAGTAGAAGGACTTGCGCAAAGAATAGTTAAAGGTGAAGTCCCTGATGTTTTAAAAAACAAGAAAGTCCTTGCCCTTGATATAACCGGAATAGTTGCAGGAACTAAATTCAGGGGAGAATTTGAAGAAAGGATGAAGGCAATATTAAATGAACTACAGAAACAGAAAGATAAGGTAATTATCTTTATAGATGAAATACATATAATTGTAGGTGCAGGTGCTGCAGAAGGTGCAATTGATGCAGCAAATATTATGAAACCAGTTCTTGCAAGGGGTGAATTACAGACAATAGGTGCAACAACAATAGAAGAATACAGAAAACATATAGAGAAAGACCCTGCATTAGCAAGGAGATTCCAGCCCGTATGGGTTGATGAACCATCAATAGAAGATGCGATTAAGATTTTAGAAGGATTAAAAGAAAGTTATGAAAGACATCACAATGTAAAAATAAACGATGATGCAATAAAGGCATCTGTTGTTCTTTCAAAAAGATACATTCAGGGAAGATACCTGCCAGATAAAGCAATAGACCTTCTTGATGAGGCATGTGCAAGGAGAAGAATAGAACTTTCCGAATACCCTGATAAGATAAAAGATATTGAAATGAAGGCAGAAGCATTAAAAAATGAAGCTAAGAATAACCCTCACCTTGAAAAAGACCTGAATATGCGTGCAGAAATCCTCTTAAAAGAAGCACGGGAAAAGAAGGAAAGATGGATGAAAGAAAAGGATTTAACAGATATATTAAAAGAAGAAGATATTGCTAATATTGTTTCTGAATGGACAGGAATTCCAGTATCTAAAATGATGGAACAGGATAAAGAGAAACTTATCCATCTCGAAGAGAAATTACATTCAAGGGTTATAAATCAAGATGAGGCAGTGAATGCAATTGCAAACGCAATAAGAAGGGCAAGGAGCGGTCTTAAGGATGAAAGAAGACCCATTGGTTCATTTATATTCTTAGGGCCAACTGGTGTTGGAAAAACCGAACTTGCTAAGGCTCTTGCATGGGTTTTATTCGATTCAGAAGATGCACTTGTTCGTGTTGATATGAGTGAGTATATGGAAAAACATAGTATATCAAGGCTTATTGGCGCACCACCCGGATATGTTGGGTATGAAGAAGGTGGATATCTAACCGAACTTGTTTTAAGAAGACCATACAGGGTTGTGCTTTTTGATGAGATTGAGAAGGCACATCCTGATGTTTTCAATGTCCTTTTACAGATACTTGATGATGGCAGATTAACTGATGGAAAAGGAAGGACTGTTGATTTCAGGAATACAATAATAATAATGACATCAAATATTGCATCTGATATCATATATGAACTTTCTGACAATTATGAATTGCTTAAAGAGAAGGTATTTGAGACATTGAAAAGGACAGTTAGACCTGAATTCCTAAACAGGATAGATGAGATAATAATATTTAAGCCATTAAGCATTGAACAGGTAAAAAATATCGTTGATATAATGATAAATGATTTAAGAAAGAGATTAAAAGAAAGGAATATAGAGATAGAGATAACTGAAAATGCAAAAGAATTTCTTGCATATGAAGGATATGATAGAAGTTTTGGTGCAAGGCCTTTAAGGAGAACCATACAGAGATATGTTGAGACACCACTTGCAAACAAAATAGTTCAAGGTGAAATAAAAGAAGGAAAAGTAATAATAGATTTTAAAGAAAAAGATATATTGTTTAAACAGTCTATTTAAAAAAAACTATCTTTCGACTTAAAAAATAATCCTTTGTTTTTAAATAAACAAAATATATACCACTGTTATAATTATTTAAATTGTATCTAAATTCTTCAACAACTTTGCAATTATATAAACTTTTACAGATTATATCCATTTTTCTGCCTTTAATATCATATAATGAAACTTCATAGGTTGCACCTATAGGGATAATTAATTTTAAATCCAGAAATCCATTCATATCTAAATTTGTATAAATACTTGGTATTTTAATAATTTCTTTTATACCTGAAAAATCATCAGATACAACACATTTATCAATCCATACCTTTCCTTTATTACCAGGATACCAATCAAGCCATGAACAACCAAAATGAACCTCCGTTGGTGATAAAGTATCATTCCCTGTGGAAGAATCGTATTCTGACCAGACAAAATCTCCATCAAGCCACCAGGCATAAAATGGATATTCTCCACTTAAATCAACAAGCATTGTTATATTATACCATTCACCCCTTCTTATATATTTTAAATTATCCTGCTGTCTGTGTCTTTGTCCATCCCTACCTCTGTATGCCATCCTTATCATAAAAAGTGTATCAGGAAGGCCGTATGAAGGATGTGTTTCAATATTTGCCCTTTCTCTGTATCCACTTGGATGAACAATATAGGCTTCAATAAAATAAAGCCCACCAATAATGACATTGGATTCAGATATATTACCATTTCTTAGATAGAAACTATAATAAAGTCTTTTAGTTTCAGGCCATTGTATAACTTTGGAAACATATGCCCATCCACCCTGTTCACCTTCAGTTAATTGGAAACAACCAGCATGTCTTCCATCGTATCTTATCAAAGTATCATCAAACGCAAATGCATCACCAATCCCACCATATAAAGATGTCTCATCCCAATTTATAAAATTTCCATTATTATCCATCCCATATTCAAAACTATCTTCAAACAAGATATTAAAGAAAAATAAAAATATCAAATAACCTCTCTGAATAGTTTCCCTAATCTTTTTATACCTTCCACAATATTTTCTTCAGTTGCATTTGAGAAGTTAAGTCTCATTGTGTTCTTACCGCTTCCATCTGCATAAAAAGGTGAACCAGGGACATAAGCAACCTTCAATTCAAGTGCCTTGTCAAGCAATTTATATGTATCAACTTTCTCTGGAAGAATAACCCAAAGAAATAATCCACCCTGTGGCCTTGTCCATTTAACACCTTCTTTTGGGAAGTATTCTTCCATACTCTGAAGCATAAGGTCTCTTCTTCTTTTATATACCTCCCTTATTTTCTTAACATGTGCCCTCATTATTCCCCTTGTGCATAAATCCCAGGCAAGGTACTGAACCAGAGTCCCAGTATGAAGGTCTGCCCCCTGTTTTAATTGAACGAACTTTCTTATTACAAATTCAGATGCTGCAATCCACCCGAGCCTTATTCCCGGTGCGAGTGTCTTTGAAAATGTGCTTAAATATATTACCCTTTCCTTCATCATACTCATAAAAGGAAGAATATCTTCACCTTCAAACCTGAGTTCACCATAAGGGTCATCTTCAACTATAAATACATCGTATTTCTCAGCAAGTTCAACGATCTTCTTTCTTCTTTCAAAAGGTATGGTTACACCTGCAGGGTTATGAAAATTCGGAAGGACATATATAAATTTCACTTTCTCCTTCTTCAGATGTTCCTCAATATCTTCAACAATCATTCCATCGTCATCCATACGAACCTGAAGATATTTTGGATTACATATATCCCATGCCTGTAATGCACCAAGATATGTTGGTGCTGAAACTATTACAGCATCACCTTCATTTATAAAAAGCCTTCCAATCAAATCAAGTGCCTGCTGTGAACCATTTGTCAAAATAATATTTTCAGGTTTTGCAGGTATGTCGTATTTGTTCATGTATTCAGCAATGAATTCTTTTAAAGGTGGGAATCCTTCTGTTGCAGAATATTGAAGCATCTTCATTCCCATTCTTGGCAAAAGGAACCTTGCTGCCTCTTCAAACTCCCTTACAGGAAAAATCTCAGGTGCAGGAAGACCACCTGCAAATGAAATAACATCAGGTTTTTCAGTTATCTTTAATATCTCCCTTATAATAGAAGATTTAATCCTTGAAGACCTTAAAGAATAATACCTTTCCCAGAAATCTGAATTTTTATTCATAAATTCTCCTTTGTTTTAATATTTTCCATCCTGAAGGAAGTAAAATAATTGCAAACAATATCTTTATTATATCACCAATAATAAAGGGATAAAATCCCATCTTTAATACATATTTGAAACCTGTAAATTTCGCAAGCCAGATTAAACCGGGGATATAAATCAAAATATTTCCTATTAACATACTTAATAATGTTGTATTCATCTTTCTATCCCATTTTTTCTCTGAAAAAAATCCTGTAAAATAAGCAGCAAGGATAAAACCAAAGATATAACCACCTGTTGGGCCTGAAAGATAAAGAATACCTGAATTCCCTGATGCAAAAACAGGAAGACCTGCTATTCCAGAGAGAATAAATACAATAACTGAAATTAAACCTTTCCTTGAACCAAGTATTGAACCTGTAAGAAGCACTGAAAATGTCTGCATCGTTATAGGAACAGGTGTGAATGGTAAAGGGATAACAATCCTTGATGAAAATGCAATCAAAAAAGAACAGAAGATAACCAAAATAATATCGTAAACAAATGCAAAAACAATTTTTTTAGGTCTTATAATATCACTATAAGTCATATTCTCTCCTTTTCTAAATCATAAACATTATAAAAAATATGTCAAGGATAAGAAAAAAATATAATAAATTTATCACTTGACCATTACAAGTAGCATTTTAAACCTGTTAATTGCTTTTAAAGAATGTGGTTCATTTGCAGGATATAAACAAACGCATCGTAAGGAGGAGTATGTGCACTTAATCCCAGCCCTTTATCAAATGAGAATATTGTTATTGTTCCTGATTTTTTATCTATAATTGTTCTGCTCACGATAGAATTTTTCTGGTAATCTATTGAATTTTCTAATATCCAAATATTCTTTCTTATATCTTTTTTTTCTTTTTCCATCTTTTATTTCCCTAATTTAATCTCATCTGATCAAGCACTTTCTTTGCTTCTGGAACCATCTTTAAAAATTCAGTGAGTTTTTCACAAGGGTATTCATCACAAAATCCACAATTTTTTACCTTCTTTCCCTTACCACATTTTCTTATTTCACATACCTTGCAGTAATTAAATATAATCTCTCCATCGTGAAGACAACCTGAACAATTAATGTCTTTTGGTTTAATCTCTGCATGGAACATCTTTGACCAGTTTTCTGCAACCTTCTTTCTCGCGTTATTATCATCATTCAAAGTCGCAATATATGCAGGGCATTCTGAACATATAAGACCACAATAAGAAATAATTTTTTCCATAGTATCTCATTTGTTTTGTATATTTTTTTGTCCTAAACCTTATTGATATCTTTTTCTTCTTTTCTTATTTTCTCTTGTCTTTTGTTAAAATAAATTATAGTAATCGGCAATAAAATACCATATACTATCCACATAATATTATTATAAGGCACTGGGATTATTAAAAGAAAGATTAAAAATACTATAATACCTATCCAGAATCCCAGAACTGCCTTTTTTACAAAAACCTTCTCTTTAGGACCGTTTGTGTTCTTTATACTTAAATAAGAACCAATAATACCACCAGCAAGACCAATAACACTTCCCAAGATACCCAATATTAATCCTCTATTCATACATTCTCCTTTTTTAAAATTTCGCTAAGTATTTCAACTGCTGACCTGACAAATTTTGGACACAATATTCCCGTAAGATTTTTTTCCTTTATAATTTTAAATTCCTCAGGAATACTCATATCATATCCAAGTAAATCTTTGCAGATAATAGAACCATTCTTCTCTTTAAATATTTCAACAAATAATCTTACAAGTTTATATCCTTTTTCCCTTTCTACATTATCTTCTGCACTCAATTTGGAATGTTTTAAACCTATTACCATAAATGAACCTGACACTGCACCACATATATTCCCCATTCTGCCTATTCCACCACCAAATGCACCTGCTATTCTTAAAGCTATTTTTCTATCAAGCCCGAAATCCTCTGCAAATGCAAATAGAACAGATTGCGCACAATTAAAACCATCTTTGAAAGTTTCAAGTGCCAAATCCACTCTTTCCATATTATTTTTCCTCCTCATGATACTGATTAAAAATATTTGTTCCATCATGAATCATCTCTTTTATAACTATTCTTTCTTTCTCTACATCATATATGAATATTGAACCTAAAACCCTTCCCCACCATACCTTTATATGTAAATATTTATCGTTTATCCAGAAAACTTCTGGTGTATAACTTGAATGCTCTTTTAAAACTATTTTAATTAAATATTCCCTTTCATTAAAAATATATATCTCTGATGACCAAGGGCCTTCATTATTAAAATCAGGTTCTACAATTACAAACCAGTAAGCATTATTTTGAGAAAAATTTTTAACAAACCCTTTATCAATTAGTTTTATTCTTGTTATCTTTATATTCTTCTCAAAACTCCTATCAAATTCTGTAAAATATAATCTTGGTTCTTTCCACTCAGAAGGATGGGTATGGAAATCCTGTTTTATGCCTCTTTTAACTATACAGCTTGATAAAATGCAAAGAGAAAAAACAATAAAAAATTTTTTTATCTTCATTTTTCAATATTAAAGATTTAAAAAAGTTTGTCAATTAATATATTCATACTATTGACAATTAAACTATTTTTTTTATATTTAATAAAAAAACGGAGGTATTATATGAAGATATTTATAGATACTGCAAATGTTGATGAAATAAGGGAAATAGCATCATGGGGTATACTTGATGGTGTTACAACAAACCCTACACTACTTTCAAAAGAGATAAAAAGGACAAAAAGAAAACCTGAGGATATATTAAAAGAGATATGTGATATAGTAAAAGGTCCTGTGAGTGCAGAGGTGATTGCACTCGACTGGGAAGGGATTGTAAAACAGGGAAGAGAACTTGCAAAGATAAGTGAATACATAACAATAAAAGTTCCTATGACTAAAGATGGTCTTAAGGCAACAAAGATATTAAGGTCTGAAGGTATTATGACAAATATGACACTTGTATTCTCTGCGAATCAGGCAGTCCTTGCTGCAAAGGCAGGGACAACATTCGTAAGTCCTTTTATTGGAAGGCTTGATGATATAGGTAATGAAGGTATGACAATCATTGAAGAGATAATGGATATATATGATAACTATGGATATGAGACAGAAGTGATCGTTGCATCAATAAGGCATCCAATACACATCGTCCAGGCAGGAAGAATAGGTGCAGATATTGTTACTGTTCCTTTCAATGTGCTTGAAAAGATGATACAGCATCCTTTAACAGATATAGGTATTGAAAGGTTTCTAAAGGATTGGAAGGAGGTTCAGGATGTTAAATAGTTTTAAAACATTCTTCCTTCTTTTAATTTTAAGTGTCCTTCTTGTTTTCGTGGGAAGTCTATTTGGAAAGGAATGGGCAATATTTGCTTTAATCTTTGTAGGTATTATGAATTTTATTGCCTACTTTTTCAGTGATAAGATTGTTCTTTCTATGTATAGGGCAAGGCCTGTTACAGAATCAGAGGCACCCGAACTACATAGAATCGTTGAAGAATTATCTGTTAAAGCAGGTATTCCAAAGCCAAAGGTTTATATTCTACCATCACCAACACCGAATGCATTTGCAACAGGAAGAAATCCAAAGAATGGTGCCGTAGCAGTCACTGATGGTTTAATGAGATTACTTGATTACAATGAAATAAAAGGTGTTCTCGGACACGAGATAACACATATAACGAATAGGGATACTTTAATACAGACAGTTGCAGCAACAATAGCAGGTGCTATTACCTACCTTGCGAGATTTGGTCTTTATGGTTTTGCAGGAAGGGATAGAAGGAACAGGGATTCAAATCCATTTGCGTTCATATTATTACTCCTTTTACCTGTTGCTGCTACGCTGATTCAGCTTGCTATTTCAAGGGCAAGGGAATTCCTCGCAGATGATGGTGGTGCAAGGCTTTCAGGAAATCCTGAATATCTTGCATCCGCACTTGAAAAACTTGCTTATGGCAATAGGAAAATTCCATTTGCAAATATTAATCCTTCAACATCACCATTATTCATAGTTAACCCTTTCTCCGGCTCTGCTATTTTAGCACTTTTTTCCACACATCCACCAATTGAGAAAAGGATTGAAAGGCTGAGGATGATGAGATAAAATGCCGAGGGACGGAATCGAACCGCCCACACCGGGATTTTCAGTCCCGTGCTCTACCAACTGAGCTACCTCGGCTTAATGTTAATTTAATAATCAAAATTTTTTTGTCAAGTTTTTACTTGAATTTTTTTAACATTAAAATATAATCTATAAAAGGAGGTTGTATGAAAAAGATAATCCTTTCTGTATTAATAATTTTATTTTTAATGTGCACTCCGAAAGATAATGAAAATCCTGTTGTTACCATAAATCAGCCTTCCAATAATTCTTTCACTTACAACGATAGCATTTATGTCCAGATTATAGCAACTGATAATAGAGGCGTAGAAAAAGTTGATGTATTTTCAAACGATTCACTTTTTATCACTTTTACAAAAAGACCTTTTGAGTTCTATATTTTAACTGAAAATTTCCCTGATAGCACAATATTAAAAATATTTTCAATAGCATATGATTATTCTGGAAATATAGGTCTTTCAGATACAGTAAAAATAACCATTTTGAAAGATTTAAGACCAATTGTATCACAACCCTTTGGTGATTTACCGGATGAAGGTGTTGTAAAC
Organism: Caldifarciminota bacterium; assembly: GCA_965649055.1. Taxonomy (GTDB): domain Bacteria; phylum Hydrothermota; class UBA3072; order UBA3072; family B12-G15; genus CBFGJG01. Next base: position 20,367 of record CBFGJG010000019.1, on the reverse strand, counting down.
ACACCTTATACATTCAAGGCATTTGCACATGACAATGACGACGATAGCTTATGTATAAGATTTTTTTTCGGGGATGGCGATACATCTACCTGGTCTAATATGGTTAAATGTGGTGATACAATACAGATAACACACTCTTTCATGGATGGTGGAACTTACAGCATAAAAGCACAGGCGAAAGATAAAAGGGGAAAGACATCATTTTGGTCGCAACCATTTAATTTCAAAATTAACGAATAAAAAAAAGAAAAATACTATACCAGGAAATCATAAAATATAAAAAATATTATAACTTATTCAAATTCAATATAAAAAAATAATCTTAATTTTTTATTTTTTATAAAAAAAATACTTGACAATTAAGGGTTAATTTAGTATTATGGTGGGGAAAAGTGGAGGAAAGTGTGGAAGATTTTTTTGGTCATTCTAAAAATAGTTTGGACAATAAAGGAAGGGTGTTTGTTCCTGTGGAATTCAGGAAGGCACTTTTACCTGAAGATAATTTAACATATGTTTTAACAAGAGGTCCTGAAAATTGTATATTGATGTTTTCTTATTCAGTGTGGAACGAATTGATAAAAGATCTTAAAGATAAAAGCTATCAAGATAAATCTGTAAGGGATAGATTAAGATCTCTTTCAATAACTACAAAGAAAGTAACGCTTGACCAACAGGGAAGGATTATTCTCCCAAAAGAGTTGATGGAATATGCAGGAATAGAAAAAGAAGTTCTCTTTATTGCGTTTTTTGATAAGATTGAATTATGGAATCCTGAAATATTCGAAAAGTACGCACAGGAAGGGAATATTCCCAAAACAGGGTTTGATATCTTAAAACTATGAATACACACATTCCTGTTATGGCAAATAAAGTTGTACAGTATCTTAAAACCGATTCATTTTTTGTTGATTTAACAACAGGAACAGGTGGACATACAAAGAAAATGCTTGAAAACACTGGATGTTTTGCGATATGTATTGACCTTGATATTGAACAGTTGATTTTGGCAAAAAACAATCTTGAACCATTTAGAAATAGATTTTTCCTTATTAATTCAAATTATGCCAACATTAATAACATATTAAAAATAAAGGTTGATAGTATATTAATAGATGCAGGGCTATCGAATTTTCAGATGGAATCACACAGGGGATTCTCTTTCAAGAATGACGGGTTTCTTGATATGAGATTCAATTCCAAAAAAGGAAAGACTGCTTACGATAAAATAAAAGAATTATCTGTTGAAGAACTTGCAAGGGTCTTAAGGAATTATGGGGATGTTCAAAATCCTTATTTCATTGCAAGAAAAATAAAAGAAGAAATTCCTCGAACTTCATATGAACTTAAGTCAATTTTAGTTAGGCATTTAAAGAAAAATAAAATAAAAAAAGAGCTGGCAAAGATATTCCAGAGTCTTAGAATACTTGTGAATAACGAACTCGAAAATCTGGAAAATGGTATCAAGGGTTCTTATCATGTGTTAAAGGATAATGGAAAACTTTGTGTTATAACATATCATTCGAAAGAGGATAAAGTAGTAATTAAGGCTGCAAAGGAAGTAGGGTTTAAAAAGATAGTAAAAGGTGAAAAACCTGATAAGGAAGAAATAATGTATAATAAGAAAGCAAGAAGTGCAAAACTAAGGGTATTTGAGAAATGAAGATTATAAAATTTATTATTCTTATAATCCTATTACTTACTCCGTTTATTATAAATGTACTTAGAAAAAATATGTATTTTACAAAAAGTTCACTTGTTATTGAACTTAGGAAAGAAGTCCAGGAAAAAGAAAGAGAGTTTGAAGAACTGAAAGGAATATATATCAGTAAATTTTCTCCTACACAGATTGAATCTCTTAGCGGATTAATTGGATTAAAAAAAAACAAGATGAAAGATTTTCTAATTCTGGAGTAAAAAATGTTTAATGCGAAGAGAGCCAATTTGATAAAAATAATAATATGTTCACTATTTATCGTTGCATCTATAAAGTTATTCTATATACAGATTGTAGAAGGATATTTTAAATCAGATGATAAAAATATGTGGAATGTTATAACATTGAACCAACCAGCAAAAAGAGGAAGTATTTATGACAGAAATGGAGTCTTACTTGCTACAGATGTTGAATCGTATGTTATGTATGTTGATAAAAAAATACTAAAGTCTAAAAAATACATTGCTGAGATCCTCGAGAAAAAAAACATTATCAATAAAAAAGATTTCCTTGAAAGACTGGATGAAACAAAATCAAGGGTTGTTATGGTAAAGAAAAGTCTCAAGAAAAAGGATGTTGAAGAGCTTAAGAACATACAGGGATTATTTTTCATAATGGAATGGGAAAGATTTTATCCTCATAATAACCTGTTAAGGACCGTCCTCGGAAAAACTGATTTTCAAAGAAAAGGTATTTCCGGTATTGAAAAACAATTTGACAAATATCTTTGCGGAAAAGATGGCTGTGCAACATATATATTAAATTTGAGAAGCAAATACAGATATATTATTTATCCGGAGGGTAAAAACATTGCCCCTATAAATGGGAAAAATGTATATCTTACAATAGATTTTGAAATTCAGGATATATGTGATAAAGTTGCAAGGAAAACACTTGCTTCGACCGGTGCTAAAAATGTCTTATGTGTTGTAGTTGATACCGAAACAGGAGAAATACTTGCATTGGCAGACATTCCCGAATTTGACGAAAAAACCGTATGGAAAAAGAACTCATTTATAGAGAATGATTATGAGCCAGGCTCTATTTTTAAATTGATACCTGCAACACTATGGATAATGGAAGGAAAGGATACAGCAAAAATTGTTTGTGCAAATAACGAAAAGAAAATTCTGAACAAAAAATTATTGAAAGATGAATTTGACCATCCACCATATAATTTTATACAAGCATTTACAAATTCAAGTAATGTTGGGTTTGTGAACATTGGTTTTGAACTGGGAATTCAAAAAATAAGAGAATTATCGATGCAATTGGGATTATTTTCCAAAACAGGTATTGAATTACCAAATGAAATTATTGGAAAACCAATAATGGAAAAATATAAATACCAGATAGACTTCGCAAATGCATGCTTTGGTCAAGGGTTTAAAGTAACCCCAATACAGATAGTATATGCATATGCTGTATTTGGAAATGAAGGAAAACTTATGAAACCCCTGATAGTAAAAAATATTACCGATGGTAAAATAAATTATTACCAATCAAAATCTGTTGTGAAACGAAAAGTTTTTGATGAAAAGATTAATAAAAAAATGATTGAAATAATGAGGAATGTTGTATTGTATGGAACAGGTAAAGCAGCAAACATTCAGGGTTTAACAATAATTGGAAAAACAGGAACAGGTGCACAATCAGATAACTCTGGATATACAGACGAAAAATACCTTTCATCATTCATAGGTATAGTTAATCCTGAAAAAAACGGTTTACTAATAGCAGTTTTCATAGAAAACCCGAAAGGAACACATAAAGCGAGTATAATAGCGTGCCCAGCATTTAAGGAGATAGTAGAGAGGATATTAACATTGAATAATTACAGATATAGATTTATAAGGAATATAGCGTATGAAAACTGAAATAGTCATAAAAGACCTAAATTACCTTGAAATATCAGGTGTTCTTCCTGAAAATATAAATGGAATTAAAACAAACTCTAAAGATGTTAATAAAGGAGATTGTTTTGTAGCAATAAAAGGTGAGAATTTTGATGGTCATAAATTTATTGAAGAAGCATATAATAATGGAGCAGTTTTGTTTATAGTAGAAAATGAAATTGAAAGAAGACCATTTATAAGGGTTTCGGATACGAGACTTTCACTTGCAAGACTCGCTGTAAATTTTTATGGAAATCCTTCTAATAATATGAAACTATTTGGGATCACCGGAACAAACGGAAAAACAACCACAGCATTCCTTCTTAAAAATATATACAGAGACTCAACTTTAATAACAACAATAGGATATTTTATAAAAGACAGATTTATGAAAGCATTGAATACGACACCCGATCCTCTTATCTTAAACCGGCTTCTATATGAATCTTTAAATAGTGGTATAAAAACCGCAATAATGGAAGTATCATCACATTCAGTAGTTCAAAAGAGGATAGATTTCTTGAAGTTTGATTATGGGATATTCACAAACATAACAAGAGACCATCTTGATTACCACAAAACTCTTGAAGAATACAGGGAAGCAAAAACTACATTCTTTTCAAAGCTTCCGGAAAATAGTATTGCGGTCTTAAATTACGATGACCCGGCAACAGAGTATATCATTTCAAAAACAAAATGTAAAACAATAACATATGGTCTCAACGGTGGAAATATTGTTGGTGAAATAATAAAAGCAGATGAAAACGGAATAAATATGATTATTAGAGGATTGGATTTAGAAGTTGAAATTAACTCAAAACTAATAGGAAGACATAACGTATCAAACATACTCGCTGCTTTTACAACAGCAATTTTAAACAGTAAAAAAGTTGAAGAAGTAAAAAAGGGGATTGAAGAATTTGAAGGAGTAAAAGGAAGGACTGAAAAAATTAGTCTTGGACAACCATTTAAGATATTCGTAGATTATGCACATACTCCAGATGCTATGGCAAATGTAATATCTTCTGTAAAAGAATTTACAAATGGAAACGTGATTGTTGTTTTTGGAGCAGGTGGTAATAGGGATAAAGGTAAAAGAAGACTTATGGGTAAAGTTGCATCACATCTTGCAGATTATATTGTTATCACATCTGATAACCCTAGGGATGAAAATCCTATGGATATAATAAATATGATAAAAGAGGGAATTAATAATAAAGAGTTCAAGGTAATAGAAGAAAGAAAAGAAGCCATTAGATATTCTATAAAGATTTCAAAACCAGATGATACTATTCTTGTTCTTGGAAAGGGTCATGAAGATTATCAGGAGATAAAAGGAAAAAGGATTTATTTCAGTGATCAGGAGACTATAATTGAGATACTGAAAGAGGAAGGGTATGGAGATAAATGATATTTTGGACTGGACAGAAGGAAAGATACCATCTTTCAAGAAAATAAAAATAACCGGTATATCAACAGATACAAGAACAATAAAGAAAGGTGAGATATTTGTTGCATTGAAAGGAGAAAATTTTGATGGACACAATTTTGTTAAAGAAGCTTTTGAAAAAGGTGCTTCATATTCAATTGTTGAAAGGATGATAACCGGGAAAAACGAGATAATTGTAGAGGATTCATTATATGCACTTGGAGAAATCGCAAGAAATTATAGAAAAAGCAAGAATATAAAGATGATAGTAATAACTGGCACAGTTGGTAAGACAAGCACAAAAGAATATCTTTACAATATATTAAAAAAAGTATATCCTACTGCAAAAAACAGAAAAAATTATAATAATTTAATAGGGGTTCCTCTTGAAATTTTAAGGTTGAAGAATGAAGAGTATGGGGTATTCGAAATCGGCACAAGCAGATTTGGAGAGATAGAAAGACTTGCACAAATCACAAGTCCTGATTCAGGTATAATTACCGAAATTACACCTGTCCATCTTGAATTCTTCAAAACAATAGAAAACATATTTAACGAAAAATGTTCAGTTATAAAATATATAAAAGATAAATTAATAATAAACGGTGACAATAACTATCTTAAAACAATTAAATATAACAAACTATTTAAAGTTGGATTTAATCAAGATAACGACTACAGAATAAATATAGTAAAAAAGAATGAAAATGTTATTTTTAAAATAGGGAATGAAGAATTTGAGATTTTAAACTCAGGTCTTGGTTCTGTTATCTGTGCCTCATTTGCTATTGTTGCTGCAATGAACATCGGGATTGACAATGAAACAATCAGGAAGGGAATAAAAGATGAGCTTGAAATAGAACATAGAATGAAAATAATTAAGATTGGGAATCTTAATATAATAGATGATACATATAATGCAAGCCCAGCTTCGATGAAAAACGCAATTGAATTCTTATCCCAGAAAAAGAATAGAATAGCGGTTCTTGGTGATATGCTTGAACTTGGTGAATATTCTGAAGAATATCATAAATCCTTAGGAGAATTCTTAAAAGATAAAGTTGATTTATTAATATGTATAGGTGAATATTCATCCGGATATATAAAAGGATATGGGAAAGGTCATTTGGTGAAAGATATTGATAGCGCACTAAGAATAATACTTGAAAATATCAAAGATGAAACATGGTTATTAATAAAAGGTTCAAGAAAACTTCAATTAGAAAAATTAATTGAGAAACTGAAAGGAAGTTTATGCTATACTATTTACACCTCTTAAAGGATATTTTCTTTCCATTTAATGTCTTTAAGTATATAACTTTTAGGGCATTTTATGCTGCATTAACATCTTTATTAATAGTTCTTATATTCGGAGAAAGGTTTATAAGTTTCTTGAAAAATTTAAGGTTCATAGAAAAAATATCTAAATATCTTAATGAAACCCATTCTCAAAAACAAGGAACTCCATCAATGGGTGGTGTTTTAATGATAATCGCAATTTTAATAAGTAGTATTTTCTGGGCAGATATAATGAATAGATACATTAGATATCTTTTGTTTCTTACACTTTACCTTGGACTAATAGGTATTTACGATGATTATACTAAGTTAAAGAAAGGTGATGGATTGAGACCTATTGTGAAGTTAATACTACAGGCAATTCCCTGTATTATAATGGGAATATTGTTAGTGGCATACCCTGTAAAATCAGGGTATTCAACTATAACATCTGTTCCATTCTTTAAAGATATTTTCATAAATTTTGGCTATCTTTATCTTCCTTTTATAATACTACTTGTTTTAGGGATAACAAATGCTGTTAATTTAACAGATGGGCTTGATGGTCTTGCAATTGGATTATCTTTAATTATGGCTGGAAGTATGGCAGTAATAGCTTATTTTGTTGGTAATGCTAAGATTGCAAATTATCTTAACATACTTTATATTGAAAAGTCTGGAGAGATTGTTGTATTTATATCTGCATTTCTTGGAGCAGCAATTGGATTTCTATGGTTTAATTCTTATCCGGCACAGATTTTTATGGGTGATACAGGTTCTCTTATGATAGGCGGAGTTTTCGGACTTATAAGTGTTATATTAAAACAGGAGATATTATTCATTATCGTTTCTGGTGTATTCATCATTGAAACACTTTCTGTTATTATTCAGGTCACTTCATACAAGTTAAGAAAAAAAAGGGTTTTTCTTATGGCACCTATCCACCACCATTTCCAGAAGAAAGGTTTACCTGAAACAAAGATAGTAATAAGATTCTGGATTCTCGGAATAATATTTGCAATATTAGCATTGAGCACCCTAAAGATAAGATGAGAATATCAATTTTAGGTTTTGGGAGAAGCGGTAAAAGTGTAGCAGAACTTGCAAAAAGATTAGGATTTGAAGTGTTTATAAGTGAATTGTCTATGGAGAAAGATATACCTTTTGAGAATGAAAAAGGAAAACATACTGAGAAAATTCTTGACTCAGATATTATAGTTGTAAGCCCGGGTATAAAAGAATTTGAATTATTAAGAAAGGCAAGAATTATAGGAAAGGATGTAGTTGATGAAATTGAATTTGCTTCAAGATATATAAAAGGAAAAATAATCGCGGTCACCGGAACAAATGGTAAAACAACAACAGCAAGTATTGCTTACAAGATATTAAAAAATGATTGTAGGAAAACATTCCTATGTGGAAATATATATCCTGGAATACCTATGAGTGATATTGTTTTGAATACAGATTTGAATACTATAACAGTTATTGAAGTGAGCTCCTTCCAGCTTGAAAGAATTGTGAATTTTAAACCTGATATAGGAATCGTCCTTAATATTTCACCTGACCATTTCGATAGATATAGTTCCATAGCTCAATATGAAGAAGCGAAAAAAAGAATTTTTATGAACCAAACAAAAGATGATATAGCAATATTAAATTATGATGACGAAAAATTAAATAAATGGAACACTAAAAGTAAAATATTATATTTTTCAAGAAAATGTAAAAAAGATATTTATCTTTATGGTGATGAAGTTTTTCTTATGGATGGAAGTTTTGTTTTTTCGAAGAATGATTTAAATATACTTGGTGAATTTTTCATTGAAGATGCTATGGCTGCATCTCTTGCATGTTTTAATCTTGGTGTATCCCTTGAAAAAATAAGAGAAGGAATTAAAAATTTTAAAGGTGTTCCACATAGAATGGAGATAATTAAAAAAGAGCCGTTAATTATAAACAATTCTATGTGCACAAACCCTGCTGCTTTCAGAAATTCATTAAATAGTATGAAGGGAGCGATTGTATTTATGGGTGGGAGATTAAAAAATTTAAACCCTTATGAACTTGCAGAAGCAGCAATAGATTCGGCTGGTTATGTTATATTGTTTGGAGAATCAAGAAATACGCTGGGTAGAATTTTTAAAGAGAAGGGATATAAAGATTTTTATATTGCAGATTCCATTGAAGAAGGCGTGAGATTCTCTAAAACATTAAAAATAGAAAAGATTCTTTTTTCACCTGGTGGTGCAAGCCAAGATATGTTCAAGGATTTTATAGAAAGAGGTGAACATTTCAAAGAACTTGTGAGGAAATACTATGACTGATAGATTCCCTTTTATAGTATATCTATCTCCAATAATTTTAGGTGCAATGGGAATTATAATGATTGCATCTGCATCTTCAGGTGAAATAATAGGATATTCTATAGTTTCTTTTAAATTTTTAAAACAATTTATTATTTTCTTGATTTGTATTCCACTATATTTAATAACATTGAAAATAAACCCAAAGTTCTGGATTAAAACAAGATTCTTAATGATTATATTAGCAATTTTATCATTAATCTTTGTTCATTTCTTTGGGGTTACTGTAAATAGTTCTACAAGATGGATTAAAATTTTCGGTTTCACTTTCGAACCAACAACATTCTGTCATCTCGCACTTGTTGTTTTTATTTCTGGTGAAAAAAAACTTATTACATCTATAATATCAATATTCATTATATCTTTATTAATATTTTTACAACCTGACATATCATCCGCATTTATCACATTACTAATAGGTGGGATTATGATACTTGTTAGAGGATACAGGATTCCAAAGGCAACTCCTTTATTATTCATAATTTTAATATTACCATTTTTCTTCCCAAGGCAACTTAACAAATTTATACGTAGAACCACATCTTTTTATTCAGGAAATATTCAAAATATAACAAGTTCATTAAAGAAAGGACGTATATTCGGAATGGGACTTGGTGAGGGAATTGATAAGTTTTCTTCTATTCCCCTACCCTATTCAGATAATATTTTTGCAACAGGTGCCCAAGAATTGGGTTTTGTATGGGGAATAATTGTAATTTCAATATTTTTATTATACTATTTAAATGCATCATTTTTAATATCAAGGTGTTCTTCAACGGAAGTAAAATCTATTGGTTTTGGCGCATCCACATTGATTGCAATTTATTCTTTGTTAAACATTCTTTCATCGATGAATTTCATACCTGTAACTGGAGACCCTTTACCTTTTATAAGTCATGGTGGAAGTTCTCTTATATGTTTTTATCTTTGTGCTGGTATAATAGGAGGAATTGCTAATGAAAGCAATTATAGTTGGTGGTGGAACAGGCGGACATATAATACCAGGAATTAATGTTGCTAAGGTGTTAATGAAATTAGGATATGAAACGATCTATATAGGAAGTCGTTTTGGTATAGAATACAATATGAATATAGAAATGAAAAAATATTTCCTTCCCATATCTGGATGGGTAAGGGAAACAATCACTAAAAGAATTCTGTTCTTTTTGAGGATAGCAAAAAGTATTATATTATCATATTATATAGTTAAAAAAGAAAATCCTGACTTAATATTATTAACAGGTGGCTTTGTCACAATACCGTTTATTCTTCTTCATATATTTATAAAAAAACCATTATTCCTTATTGAAATTAATTCTGTTCCAGGACTTGCTTCAAAAATTATTTCATATTTTTCAAATTTGACGTTCACTGGATTTGAATTGACAAAAAATTATTTATATCATAATAGGAATGTTCATTTTACAGGAATTCCTGTATCAAACAGGTTAAAATCAGTTAACAAAAAAGAGAGTGCCGAATTCTTTGGACTTAAAGATAATAGAAATACTATCTTAATATTTGGTGGAAGCAGAGGAGCAAGAAAATTAAATATTCTGTCTGATGAAATTATCGAAAAAATGAAAGACTATCAATTCATCATTCTTGGAAGAGATGATATTTCAAATGATAGAGTCAAATCAATGAAATTTTTAAATGAAATGGAATATGCATACAGTCTGAGTGATTTTATAATTGCAAGAGCAGGGGCAATGACCTGCGGAGAAATTATGTTTTTAGGGAAACCTGCTATACTTATACCCTATCCATATGCATATAAGGATCATCAATACTTGAATGCGATAGAATTGCAAAAGAAAATGAAAAATATTTATGTTATAAGGGAAAACGATTTGAATATTGAAAACATAATTGAAATTATAAAAAATCACAAAAAAGAATATATAAAATTGAATATGGAAAACCCTTCAAAAATAATTGGGGAAAGGATAGATAAATATGTTCGGAGAATATAAGAATATTCATTTTGTAGGAATAGGTGGTATTGGAATGAGTGGAATAGCAGAATTATTACATATACTTAAATTCAAGGTTACTGGAAGTGATATTTATAGAAGCGAGATAACAGAAAGACTTGAAAAAATGGGAATAAAAATAAGTTACGAACATAAATCTGAAAATGTGGCTAATGCAGATGTTGTTGTGTACTCATCTGCAATAAAAGAAAATAATCCTGAAATAGTTGAAGCAAAAAAATTAAATTTGCCAATAATCCAGAGGGCTGAAATGCTTGCAGAACTTATGAGAATGAAATTTTCAATAGCAGTTGCAGGGACACATGGGAAGACTACAACAACATCGTTAATAGGTCATATTTTAACAGAAGGAGGCTTGGACCCTACTATAGTTGTTGGTGGTAGAATACGAGGTCCTGAAATAAATGCAAGACTTGGAATGGGAGAATACCTTGTTTGTGAAGCTGATGAAAGTGATAAATCTTTCCTTAAATTGTTTCCTACTATATCAGTTATTACAAACATCGACGAAGAGCATATGGATAAATATGTTGATAAAAATGATATAATTGAAACATTCATAGAATTCGCAAATAGAATTCCATTCTATGGGAACATCTATCTTAATTATGAAGATATAAACTGTAGGGAGATAAGAAATAAAATAAACAAGAATATTACATTCTATGGTTTCTCAAAAGAGGCAAGAATAAGGGCAACTTCCCTAAAGAGAGAATCATTTTATTATAGCTTTTCTTGTGAAATTGAAAACAAGAAATTGGGAGAAATAAAACTGAATATACCAGGTGTTCACAATATCTTGAATTCTCTCGCTGCAATAGGTGTTGCAGTTGATATGGGTATCCCATTTGAAAAAATTAAAGATAGTATCAGAAGTTTCAGAGGTGTAATTAGAAGATTTGAAATAAAATGTGTTAGGGATAATATAATGATTGTTGATGATTATGCACATCATCCAAGAGAAATTATCAGCACTTTGAGGACAGCAAGGGAAGGATGGGATGGTAGGATAATAGCGGTTTTCCAACCTCATTTGTATTCAAGGACAATCCTTCTCAAAGACGAATTTGGTAAGAGCTTTTATGATGCTGATATAGTAATTATAACAGATATTTATCCTTCAAGGGAAGAAAAAATACCAAATATAACTGGAGAACTTATAGCAAAAACATTGAAAGATTATGGACATAGAGAAGTTTATTATGTGGAAAATATGAAAGAAATTCCATCTTTTCTAAAAAAATTAATTAGAAATAAGGATATGATAATTACAATTGGTGCAGGTAATATAAATAAGGTGGCGGAGGAACTGAGTGTTTCCATCTAATCTTAAAAGAAAAATAGTAGAGAATGAAGAACTCAAAAAATGGACAACTATAAGGACAGGTGGAATTGCAAAGTACATGTTTTTCCCGGATAATATTGATGAATTGATTGATATGATTGATTTTATAAATAAGAATAATTTAAGATACTACATTTTAGGTAAAGGTAGTAAGGTTCTATTCTCAGATAATGGATTTGACGGTATAATTATTAACACTAAAAATTTAATCGATTTTAAGATAAAGGAAGACGAAATAGAAGTATCATGTGGATATGGTCTACAAAATTTGTTAAAGAAAGCATTAGAAAATTCACTCTCGGGGCTTGAAGGTCTTGCGGGAATCCCTGGAAGCATCGGCGGTGCTTTAAAAATGAATGCAGGTTCATATGGATACGAATTTGGGAATGTTGTAAAAAAGATAGTAATTTTAAATAACGGAAATATAAAAGAAGAAGAATATAAATACGATTATAGGAAAGGATTAAATCAGGGAATTTATTTAAAGGCATATTTAAAACTATCTTTATCTTCAAAAGATTATATAAAAGAAAAGATTTCTGAATTTATGGAAATAAAGAAAAAGACACAGCCTTTAGATCAATTAAGTTTTGGGTGTGTATTTAAAAATCCTGAAGGTATGAGTGTCTGGAAATTAATCAAAGAAGCTGGATGTGACAGATTGAAAATTGGAGATGCTGCAATTTCAGAAATGCATTCTAATTTTATTGTAAACCTTGGGAATGCAAGAACCCAAGACATAATTCAAATAATAAAAATTATCAAAGAAAAGGTATTTGAGAAATTTAATATTATTCTTGAAGAGGAGGTTAACATTGTTCTTTAAGAAAATAAAAAAGATTTTTCTAATTATTTTATTCATTTTTTTAATATTTTTACCATTATGGTTTTTAATACCAGCAAAAAAGATAATATCATTTGGTTATAATATTGATAAAAAAATTCTTTTAAACAAAAAAATGAATAAAATAAATATCTTAGAAATAAAAAATATCATACTAAAAAATGAAGATATAAAGAATATAAGGATTTTAAAAACACCTTTTGGAATAATATTTGTTTTTTCTAAGAAAAGAGAAATTTTAGCATATTATAATGACAATGGTATTTTAAAGGGAATAGATCAAAACGGGAATATCTTCAGGACAATTTACACAAAGGAAAGATTGCCTGTATTATCAGGAAATAGAAATAGAATAATAGAAGGTTTGTATCTACTAAGAATAGATAAGAATATAGATACTGTATTTTTGACAGAGTATGGTCCATTAACGGATGATGGATTCCATAAAATATTATGGGGTTATGATGACTATCAGAAAAAAAAGAATTTAATTGATAAAATTAAAAAAAATCTAAGTGAAAAAGGAATTATCGATATGAGATTTAAAAATAACATTTTTTTTATGAAGGAGGAAAGATGCCTGAATTAAAAAATTTAATTACAGGTCTTGATGTTGGAACTACCAAAATAGCAACAGTCATTGCAAGACCTTTAAACGATGGTTCTATTGAAATAATAGGTGTCGGAACATCAAAATCAAACGGGCTCAAGGCAGGGACAGTAGTAAACCTAAATGATACAGTTGAATCTATAAAAAATTCTATTGCCCTTGCTGAAAGAATAGCAGGAGTTAAGATTAATGAAGTATATGTTGGAATTTCAGGAAAACATATCAAGACAATTGAATCAGAAGGAACAGTAAATATTAATTCTCCTGATAATATAATATTGCAGAAGGATGTCGATAGAGTCCTTGGAAATGCTAAGTTAGATCAAGTTGGTGAGACACTTCATATCATTCCAAGAGAGTTTATAATAGATAAAGTAACATCGGTAAAAAATCCTGTTGGTATGATAGGAAAATTTCTCCAGGTTAAAGTAAGTATTGTAAAAGGTGAAGTGAACGATGTCAAAAATATGATAAGATGCGTTGAACTTGCAGGTCTTAAAGTTAAAGACCTTGTTCTCCAATCGCTTGCATCATCATATAGTGTCCTTGACAATAATGAGAAAGAACTTGGTGTTATACTTATGGATATTGGTGGTGGAACAACTGATACTGCAATATTCTATAATGGTGCTCTGCAAAGCACATACATTGTTCCTTATGGAGGAGAAAATATAACTATCGATATTGCAAAGGTTGCAAAAACAACAAAGGAAGCAGCTGAAGAAATCAAAATAAATCATGGTGTTGCTATGAAAAAATTAATAAAAGACGATAATGCAAAAGTTATAATACCGGGTATTTCTGGTAGAGAGCCTACACCTGTCCCACAAGCGTTTATAGCAGATATAATAAATCAGAGGTTAAGGGAGATACTTGAATTTGTGTATAAAGAAATAAAGGCAAATGAAAAACTTGAACTTTTAAGTTCTGGTATTGTGCTCACAGGTGGAACTGCAAAACTCAAAGGAATAGCGCAATTAGCAGAAGAAATGTTTGGTACATATGTAAAAATAGGTATCCCAGATAAAGATATAACAGGCTTGAAAGATACTGTTCATAATCCTGCATTTGCTACAGCAGTTGGACTTGTAAAATATGCTGTGGCTAATCCATCAGAAGCAGGAATCAGCAGAGACAGCTCAAATATCAAAAATATTGTTGAAACAATGAAAAAATGGTTTAAAGATTTTTTCACACCTTAACAAAGGAGGATTTATATGCCTAGTTTTTCAGTACCAGAAAATCACACCCCACCTGCAAAGATTAAAGTGATAGGTGTTGGTGGTTGTGGAGGAAATATCTGTAATTATCTTTACAAAAATGGTATAACTGGAGTAGAGATTTATTCATTAAACACGGACATTCAAGCGCTTTCTTCACTTGCGATTGAAAACAAAATTCAAATAGGAGAGAAATTGACAAAAGGAAGGGGAACAGGTGGAGAACCTGAACTTGGCAAAGAAGCAGCCAAGGAAAGTATAGAAAGGTTGAAAGAAATTATGATGGATGCGAATCTTGTAATCATAACAGCAGGGATGGGCGGCGGAACAGGAACAGGTGCATCTCCTGTAGTTGCTTCTGTCGCAAAAGAACTTGGTGCTCTTACAATTGCAGTAGTGACAAAACCATTTAGTTACGAGAATAAAATGGAAAAAGCACAAAGAGGGATAGATGAATTAAAACAAGTGGTGGATTCTATACTTATTATTCCAAATGAAAAACTTCTTAGTTTTAAGAATATTCCGTTCTTTGAATTATTGGAGAACAAGACTGCTGATGTTCCTGCAAAAGCAGTTCAGGGAATTTCTGATCTTATAGTAAAACCAGGTTATATCAACAGAGATTTTGAAGACCTTAAAAAAGTTATGACAAAAAGAGGAAAGGCTGTAATAGGAATCGGAGAAGGTGAAGGCGAAAATAAAATAGTTGAAGCATCTCAAAACGCAATAAGCTCACCTTTACTTGAAGATGTCGACATCTCAACAGCAAAAAGTGCTCTGGTAAATATTACTGCTGGGAAAGACTTTATGCCAAACGAATTTCAGGAAACTATGAATATTATAACAAAAGAATTAAACAGTAATATTGAAATATTCTTAGGGGCTATTCAAGATGAAAATATGAATGGCAAGGTTAGAATAACCTTAATAGCTACAGGAATAGAATCTGAATCAAAGGAGGAAAAATTCACCGATGTAATAATGAAAAATAATATATTAAAGGCAAAGATTGAGATAACGGATAAAATAAATACTGATGACCTTGAAATTCCAACATATTTGAGAAGAAATATGGATTAATATGGATAAAAGGATTCCTGAAAATATTAAGAAAGAGATTGAAAAACTAAGGGAATTAATCCACTACCATAACTACAGATACTATGTGCTGAATTCTCCAGAAATCTCTGACTATGAGTATGACCAGTTATATAAAAAGTTGGAAGAACTCGAAAAAAAATATCCTGAACTGGTTACTCCCGATTCTCCAACAAGGCGGATTGGGGAAGCTTTAACAGGTGAATTTCCTACTGTAGAACATAAAGTTCCTATGCTTTCTCTCGAAAATACATACTCTCTTGATGAACTCATAGAATATGAAAAAAGACTGAAAAGAATTGTTGGGTTTGATAGAAAAATAGATTATGCGGTTGAATTGAAAATAGATGGCGTAGCAGTGAGTCTTGAATATGAAAATGGAATATTCAAAAGAGGCTCAACAAGAGGTAATGGTATATTGGGTGATGATATAACTAATAACTTAAAAGCGATAAAATCCGTTCCTTTAAAGATATTCACAGATGAAAAAGAACTTTTTAATATTGAAGTTCGTGGTGAAGTCTATATGCCAAATGAAGTATTCCTTGAAATAAACAGAAAAAGGGAAGAAGATGGTGAAATATTATTTGCAAACCCGAGAAATGCAGCAGCAGGAACTTTAAAAAGTCTTGATCCTAAAATCATTGCAGAAAGAAAACTTGATATATTTATCCATACTATAGTCAGAATGCCTGAAAAATATAAGACACATACTGAATGTATCGAAAAATTAAAAAAGATAGGGTTCAAAACAACACCATTTATTTACAAAATAAGTTCAATGGACGAGATAAAAGAGATAATTCAAAAATGGGAGAAAGAAAGATACAATCTTCCATATGGAATAGATGGACTTGTAATAAAAGTTGACAGCCTGAATTTAAGGGAAGAATTAGGTTATACTGAAAAATCCCCAAGATGGGCTATAGCATTCAAGTTTGCTCCTGAAAGGGCTGAAACAAAACTAATAAAGATTGAACCGAATGTTGGAAGAACAGGTATTGTTACACCTGTTGCCATCCTTGAACCGGTTTTTATATCAGGAACCAATGTATCAAGGGCATCTTTATATAATGAGGATGAGATAAAAAGAAAGGATATAAGAGAAGGAGACTATGTCTATGTAGAAAAAGGCGGAGAGATAATTCCCAAAGTAGTTGGTGTAAATAAATCAAAAAGGACTGGTAAGGAAAAAGAATTCAAATTCCCTGAAAAATGTCCTGTATGCGGTTCAAAACTTGTCAAGGAAGAAGACGAGGCACACTGGAGATGTATAAATATTTCCTGTCCTGCTCAGGTCAAGGGTAGGATAATTCATTTTGCATCAAGAAATGCAATGGATATAGAAGGACTTGGGGAAGTTCTTGTAAATGTTCTGGTGGATAAAGGTATCATAAAGGATTATGGAGACATTTATTTCATTAAAAAAGATGAGCTCGTAAATATAGAAAGGATGGGAGAGAAATCAGCACAGAATCTAATAAATGCAATAGAGAGAAGTAAATCAAGAGGTCTTGATAAAGTTATTTATGCAATAGGAATAAGAAATATAGGTAGCCATGCAGCAAGATTACTGGCTTCAAGATTTAAATCTATGGATAAATTTATAAAAGCTGATTTTGAAGAGCTTTCTAAGATTGAAGGTATTGGACCTGTGAGGGCTGAAAGTATAAGAAATTTCTTTGGAGTTAAAGAGAATTTAAAAGTGATTGAGAAATTAGAGAAAGCTGGTGTTCTTATGGAGATAAAAGAATCAGAAAAGAAAAAGATCCTTGAAGGTAAAAGATTTGTATTCACCGGAACACTTGAAAAATTTACGAGAGAAAAAGCAAAGGAAATGGTTCTGTTATTAGGTGGCGAGGTTTCTGACTCTGTATCAAAGAATACGGATTATGTAGTTGTTGGAAAAGAACCAGGTTCAAAATACGAAAAAGCAAAAAAAATGGGTATCAGAATAATCAATGAGGATGAATTTTTAAAATTGATTAAATCCTGAGTCATAAATTCAAATCAACTAAAATATTGCGGAAGGGGGGAGTTGAACCCCCACGGTTTTACCCACTGGAACCTGAATCCAGCGCGTCTGCCAGTTCCGCCACTTCCGCTATGATTCTGAAGAACTATACTTTATAAATATACTTGTTGGGTCAATATCGACTTCGTTCCTTGATAATATCTTCTGGACCTTCTTATTTTTACCCCCTACTTCTATTTCATCATTTCCTTTTATAACAGCAATGTTACCATCTGAAAGGAAAACCCCGATTTCACCTGTTGTAAGTCTCACTATTGTTCCAGGAGGATAAGTCCCAAGAAGATCAACAAATTTGTCCACAATAACAGGGTCAAATATCTCACCTTTCTTCGAAATTATATAATTCAATGCTTCAATCGGAGAAAACGCCTGCTGATAAGATCTTGCAGTTGTCATTGCATCGTATGTATCAACAACCCTTAATATTCTTGCGAATAAAGATGGTTTTTCTATGTCAAGCTTCGGATAACCTGAACCATTATAATCAATATGATGTTCAAGAATCCCCCTCAAAGCAAAAGCAGGTATATTTTTTAATCCTCTTATAAGTAAAAGCCTTTCTGCACTCCAATGTGGATGTTTTTTTATTAATTCATATTCTTCAAATGTTAATGGCGCAGGTTTATCTAGTATTTCTTCAGAAATGTTTGATTTCCCAATATCATGAAAAAAACCAGCCATACCAAGCTCAGTTATGTCTTTTTTCTCAAGTCCTAATTTTAGCCCAAGTGCAATTGCAAGAACAGAAACATTAACAGAATGATTTAATGTATAAGTTCCAATATTCTTAATAGTAGTAAGACCCACCATGAATGTTTCATCCTGAATAATAAAATCAGTAAAAATCTTTATTATCTTTCTTGCTTTTGTAATGTTTATCTGTTCATTTGTATACAAACTTTCGAAAGCATCTTTTAGGTAGAATATACTGTTTAGGAAAACTTTTAATGCATCTTTCTTAAAAGACTTCCCTTTTTCCATATGTTTTTCTTCTGTTGTCATAAAGATATTAATATGTTTAATTCCTTTATTATTTAGATAACCCGTTAGTTCTTCAAAATCCTTTGAATCTTTAGGAAATGTTCTGGAGATAATAAAAATAAAATCAATTAGTTCTTTTTTTTCTATCCCATCCGAAAATATTATTTCTTCAATATTTCTTATCGTCAATTCATTTATTAACATTCTGTATGGACCCATAATATCAAGAGACACATCTATTCTTTCATCATTTAAAAATATGTAATTTACCTTTAATTTAACATTAATATCCCCTTTTTCTTTTATAAGCTTTTCTAGTATGCCGAATAAATGGTCTATATGTTTCTGGAAGGTCTCATTAGATTTTTCAAAAAAAGCACCTGTTCTTATTCCGATAATAAGATATAATATTAAATCTCTAATTGTTTCCATATTCTTTTAAAACCTCCTTTATTATTTTTCTTAGTTTAAATGAATTTCTATACTTAAAAAGAACTTTCTTTCCACTATCTCCCATTCTATTCAGGATATTGACTATGTAAATCTTTGTTGAAATTGCATCTTTTTTTAGAGAAAACCTCGAAAGCATTTTGTCAAGAATTGATATTACTTCTTCTTTGTTGTAAGTTGAAATAATCCTAATAAGGTTTTCCCTCTCTTCCTGTGTTAATTTCCAAAATTCCTTACTTGTAACTCTTTCTTTAAATTTCCTGTATTCTTCCTCATTTTCAATGCTCTTTATAAACCTTAAAATGTTTATTCTTAAAACTTCATCATTATCATCTATCATTTTTATTAAATCTTCTCTCGATGCTAATTCAACAAATGCCTTAATAGCAATATTTTTTGTATCTTCATTTTTCAGAAGTGGTAAAAGATACTGGGTGTATGATCTGTCTTTTATCTCCTGTATTACATCTATTAAATATGGTAAAAAATTTTGTGTGGAAGGAAACATTAACCCTAATGCTCCCTTGTCATTCTTACATATGTTTAGTATAATATTACGAAAGTATGTGAACAACTCAACCGAATCTATATTTTTTACAAATTCTTTTAAGTGTGGTAAAACCTTCCTTCCACCAGCAATAAGTAATTTTGATAGAACATCTCTCTTTTCTCTGTCAACCACATAATTTAGATATAATTCAATTGCATTATCCGAGAAAATAACATCTTCAAAAAATTCTTTATCCACAGAAAATCTGTTTGAAAAATCAATTATTGAGAACAACTCCAGGATTTCTCCTTCCTGTATTGCATAATTTGCAAAATCCTTGATGAAGGACAGTATCTCCTGTCTTTTCTGTTCTTCTGTCTCAAGCTCATATATCTTCAAAATAACATTTAAAACTGATTCTGATTTTTCATTCGCAAGAACATTCAAGACCTCAGAAAAATCCTCCCTTTCTTCAATCCTTTCAAAATCCATAAAAGGTGAAGAACCAATTTTTTCAAGTGAAAAATCAAATTTATCAGACTTAACCTCGTTCTCAATCATCCAAGAATAATCCTTTGGCGGTTCTTCAACCACATAGAATATAATGTTTGTAAA
>CBFGJG010000018.1:0-37008 GCA_965649055.1 Caldifarciminota bacterium | reverse complement strand
AGAACTATCTTATGAGAAGTTTTCCTTATAGAGGAGAAGCCCCACCTTGGTATGTTCCATTGGCAGAGTTTGGTGGTGGAGTGTTAGGTGGGGCAATAGGTGGATTGTGTGGTGTATTGCTTGCCCTTGCGATTACGAGTGATTATGAATATTCAGATGTAAATTTACTTTCAAGGATGACACTTGCAACCTGGATTGGTGTTCCTGCATATTTTGTTGGAACATCTTGTGGCATAACTCTTGTTGGGAGGAAGTTAAACCATAAAGGTTCTTTTTTCCTTTCATTGTTAGGTTCATTAGGAATGGCTGGAGTAGAGTTATTATTAGCACCAGTTGCAAGAAATAATGATTTATTAAATAGTTTTTATGTTTGTTTGGGTCTAATTCATATTGGTGGAACCATTGGTTATCAGATAAACTCAACCTATAACAGGAGGTAAATATGAAAAACTTAAAATTTATTCTCTATCTATCTATCTATCTATCATTACCTATTCAATTGTTTTCTTCTGATGTATTAGTCTTTCTAAGGGAAATAGGCATTGATAGTGTTTTAAAACTTATTCCAGAAAAATCATTAGGATTAGAAGAGATAAGATTAGGAAGGATATTTGAGACAAAGGATTAAATAATACATTGTTCATCAAAAGCAAATAAGTCATTTTTTGTAGCATAAACACCTGCACGACAGCCTATACATTCATTAAAATAAATACATTCTTTGCATTTAATCTCTAATTTTTCTTCCAGCATATTTCTAAACATAATTATTTTTTGTAATATTTGTGTTTCAGTTAAAGCATTACCTAAATTGATCGGAAGCCTTCTGCAGGGATAGATTGTTCCATCAGACATAATTGCAAAAGATTCACCGAGATTACACAGAGCACCAAGGAATTCATTGTTGTCAAAATCTATATAGAATGCCCTGTATTTGGCAAGTTCATTAATATCATCTATCATAAAACAATCTTTTATGTATTCCACTATGTATTTCCATTCATTTTTCTTAAGATAACAATTTTTAAGATTTAATCCATTACCAAGAGGAACAAACCTTTCTATTATTAGACCATTTGCATATTCCCTTGCAAATTCAAATACATCTTCAATATCAAGATAGTTGAAACTACCTGCTGTGAACATAATAACTTTTTTTAAATCGTATATCTTCAGGATATTTTTTTTAACAATCTCTAAGATACCTTTTCCCCTTATAAGATCGTTTTTTAATATTCCATCAATTGAAATCTTTAATTCATTCAGTTTTTTGAAGGATTTAAGTTTCTCAATATTAGCATAATTTAAAAGAGTTCCATTTGTTATTATATTAAAAATAGAAACATTTACTGATTTTTCAATTATATTTAATATCTCGTAAAAATCTTTTCTTAAAAATGGTTCTCCACCAGTTATATTTATTGATATTTTTCTAAACTGCACTGAAAGGTTTTCAAGTATTAAATTTATCTTATCTATTGATAAATCATTTTCATCTGTAAAATTATCCTGATAACAATGTTTACATCTAAGATTACAGAAATCAGTTATATGCCATTGAAAGGATATTGATTCATTTAAAGTTTGAACCATCACAAGCCTTTACGCATATACCACAGATATATTGACCTGTATATTTTTTCTTCACAAATTCTTTAAGTTTTTCAAAACATGCAAGATGATTAAATTCTTCCTTTTTAATTGAGATTGCATTTGCAGGACAGGAAGAAATGCATCTTACACAATCTCCACAATCAATATTTAGAGGTTTATCAGGTTCTATAGGTAAATCAGTTAAAATTGATACAAGCCTGAATTGTGAACCAAATTCTGGATTTACAAGAAGGTTGTTTCTCCCAATAAATCCAATTCCGGCAAGGATCCCAAGATGTTTATGAGATACAGAAGCCTTTTGTTTTTCCCAATCCACAATCTGAGAAGCTGGAACAGGAAATGCTTTAAACCCTTTTTTCTGTATAAAATTTGTTATTTTTATTGCAATCTGGTCTAAGAAAATATTTATCTGTCTGTAATGATGATAATATTCCGGTGTTGGATGGTCAGTTATCTCATCAAGGATTGCTTTTGATAATCTTACACCAATAACAATCCCTTTATTTATTCCTTTCTTAATAAGAGAACTTATTAAATCACCTTGATATTTACTTAAATCTGCAACACCAAAAATTTCAACACCTAAATCAAAGATGTATTTTTTTATTTCTTCTTTCATATCTTGAATTTAAATTTATTTTAAGAATTGTCAATAAAATAAAAAATATAATTGCAAAAAAATTTAAGTTACTTTTTAATTATATGTAATCTTATTACTAAAATAGTCTTATCTTTCTATTCTTCTCCTGAGAAAGGTGGGTATTTGTCTGACATAAGCATTGTGTAGGTCATTACCCTCAATTGCCATCTATAGAATTTTTCAACAAATGTGAACATTCCCTTAGGATATTTACCAGTGAAAAGTATCACCCACCATGCTATGAATGTAACTACTGCAACTGCAATACCATAGAAAAAAAGGATTATCCCATGGGGTATACCAACATAGATCCAACCCAGGAATGTCTTAAGTAGCAGAATACCTCTTGAAAGTTTTTCAGGATACTCAACATTAAATTTTACGGACATCATTACCTCCTTTTTTATAAAATAAAGGTAAACTTGTAAATTGTCAAGTATATAATGGGGATTATTAACAAAATTTACATTTAGATATTTACTTCTTAAATATTAATATATTTTTTAAAGATGGGAATTCCCTTGTTGCTAACCAGAGTATGGATACTAATTATGAATTTATTCATAAATTCTTGGTAACGTTTTTGTTTATTTGGCTTTTAGGACATAAATTCCTTTGATTGTTATTTACGGAATAAATCATGGATAGACGTTATAAATGTTTGAGATTTATATTCCATTTGAATATTGAGACCCTGTAAGACCGGGACCTGAATCCCATGACCTTTTTATGGCAATCATTCAGACAAGAATTTTCAATATTAACAACTCGCGATTTTCTTTATGAAATAACGCCTGATGCTAATTTGTGCAGATATGGAAATATAATGGTAAATCGTATAGTTATTATTTATGATAACGGATAAAAAATTGGCTCTGGAATTAATGTCTATATCAGGTTTATCAGTAATATTAAACCAGAGTTCAAATTTGATAAACTTTCTTGCAATACCTGATGTGGAAAGTAAAGATTTTTGATATTAAAGGAAGAATTGTTTCTCAAATATTTAATGGAGAGACTTCGGATTTTAAAACTTTATCTTATGATACTAAAGATTAATGAACAGAACATATTTTATCGTTTTATTTTTAAGTGAGCATGTAATTTTTTATTGACATAACCCCTAAAATTTATAATATTATATAAACCCGGAGGGTTAGACCTAACTGGTAAGGCGGCGGATTTGAAATCCGCTGGGTGATAGCCACCCTTGGGGGTTCGAGTCCCTCACCCTCCGTTTCTTGGAGAGGTGGCCGAGAGGCTGAAGGCAACCGATTGCTAATCGGTTGACCTGGGAGACCGGGTCCCAGGGTTCGAATCCCTGCCTCTCCGTTTTTAGCAGGAGGTATTGTGAAAAAATATATAATTCTTTCAATACTTGTTTTAGTTCTTTTTGCTGCAATTTTTTTTATCATAAGAATTCCGGGTGAACATGATGTTCTTCCTGATTACATAGAAAAGAAGGATTCAGAATGGTTTGGTATTTATCTAAAAAACAATAAAGTCGGATACAATGTTAGTAATATTGATACAATTAGAGATGGTTATATTGTTCGTTCTTTTACATATATGAGGATAAATCCGGTATCAGGAATGAATAAGGATGTAAGTTATGAGATTATAGCAAAGACAGACTCTTTACAGAATTTAAGAAGTTTTTCTTTCAAAATGATTTCAGAAAAATACAGATTCTATGCAGAGGGGAAGAAAGAAGGTAAGAAACTTTTTATTGAATATACTTCCGGTGGAAAGAAGAATATAATAGAAAAAGATTTAACGATTGATGAGATACCTGCTACGCTTGAAGCAATAGTCTCTACCGGTAGGACTGGTGAATTTGAATATTTTGATCCAACAACACAATCCCTGATGAAAATAAATATAGAATATAAAGGTGATGAATATTATAATGGGATTAGGGTAAAGAGATATTCAGTAAGTATGGTCGGCATTGAAATTGCATTTATTCTTGATGAAGAAGGAAGACTTTTAAAAGAAGAATCACCGATTGGATTAACACTTGTAAGAGAAGAGAGGAAGAGCGCAATGGAAATTACGGGTATTCAGGAAGGTCTTTATGATAGTTATTCTGTGAAGACTAACATAAGACTTGACAATCCAAGGGATATTAAAAGACTAAAAGTTAGATTAAAAGATGTAGATCTTTCAGGTTTAAAAATAAATGATTCAAGACAGAGATTGGTAAATGATGTTCTTGAGATTGTAAGGACTGAACCTTCAAAATTTAATGAGATACCTGATTCTATAAAAAAATTCTTATCTCCAGAAGATTTTATCCCTTCTAATGATGAAAAAATAATAAAAAAAGCAAATGAGATTACACAAGGTTATAAAAGTGAGTGGGAAAAAGTTAAGGCGATAAATGAATGGGTTTTCAGGAACCTTAAAAAGAAACCAAGTTTCACTATTCCAGACCCTGTTGAAGTCCTTTCATCACTTGAAGGTGATTGCAATGAACACGCAGCATTATTTGTTGCTTTAACAAGGGCTATAGGGATACCAGCAAAGGTTGAAGTCGGGATTGTTTATTTTGATAATGCTTTTTATTATCATGCTTGGGCTTCTGTTTGGCTTGGTAAATGGGTCTCTCTTGACCCTACTTTTGGTCAGAATATTGCAGATGCGGCGCATATTAAACTTGAAGAAGGTGGTTTTGAGAATCAGGTAAAACTTTATAAGGTAATAAATAAATTAAAGATTGATATCCTTGAATATGATTGAATTCAAAAATGTTGTTAAAAGATTTGGAGAGAAAATAGCGGTAAATAGTATTACTTTTAATATTAGAAAAGGTGAAATTTTCACATTTCTTGGACCAAATGGTGCAGGAAAAACGACCACTATGAAACTTATGGCTGGATTATTGATACCCGATAGTGGTGAAATTATATATAATTATAACTTAAAAAATAAAGAAGATTTTAGAAATATTCTTGGATATATTCCTGATGAACCATTCATATATCCGGAACTTTCAGGAAGGGAATTTGTTTATTTTGTTGGAAGGATATATAAAATGGAGAAAAAAGAGATTGAAAAAAGATTTCAAGAGCTATGTTCTTTATTTGAAATAGACGAATGGATAAATATGCCATCATCTTCTTATTCTCATGGAATGAAACAGAGGGTTGTTTTTATCCAGGCTTTGATACATAATCCTCAAGTTCTTATTATAGATGAACCACATGTTGGACTTGACCCGAAGGGATCAAAGATTGTGAATGATATTATGATTGAGAAAGCAAGGAATGGAGCTACAATTGTTCTTTCTACCCATTCCCTTCATCTTGCTGAAGAATTATCAGACAGGATATGTCTCATTAATAATGGTAAAATTATAGGGCTCTTTGATGTTAAGAATATTAAAGATGAAGGTTACAATAATGTTGAGGAACTTTATTTTAAAATAACTTCGGAGGCATATTGATTAATATAGGAATTCTTGTCTCTGGAAGAGGAACAAATATGGAAGAGATTATAAAAGCGACACTGGATGGAAGGATAGATGGTAAGGTTGTGATTGTCATATCTGATAATAAAGATGCACAGGCATTAGATAAGGCAAGAAAATATGGAGTTGAAGCTGTATATCTTGACCCTTTGACAGAAAAAAAATCACTTTTTGGTGATGCTGAAGAAAATTATATTAATCTTTTAAGGGAGAAAAAAACAGACCTTGTCTGTCTTGCTGGATTTATGAGGATTCTCAAAAGTAGATTTATTAATGAGTTTTCTGGCAGAATAATGAATATTCATCCTTCTTTGCTTCCCGCGTTTCCTGGTCTTAATGTTCAGCAAAAGGCAATTGAATATGGAGTTAGATTTTCAGGATGCACTGTTCATTTTGTAGATGAAAGTGTTGATGGGGGGCCAATAATTCAGCAAGCAGTAGTTCCTGTCTTTCAAGATGATACAGTTGAATCTTTAAGTGAAAGGATATTGAAACAGGAACACAGGATTTATATTGAAGCAATAAATCTTTTTGCAAAAAATAGATTAAAGATAGAAGGTAGAAAAGTAATCATTAAGGAGGAATAGTATGGAAAAGATAAAGATTGGAATTGTTGGATTGGGTGCAATATCACAGCTTGCTTACTTACCAGTTTTATCATCAATGGAAGATTTTTCAATTGTGTCAATCTGTGATGAAGATATTTTGAAATGTAAGGGGGTTGCTCAAAAATATAATGTAAAGAATATCTTTGAAGATTATGAACAACTCTTGAAGAGTTCTGATGCGGATGTTATTGTAATAAATACACCTAATTATCTTCATTTCCCTATGATTATGGCGAGTCTTGAATATGGTAAGAATGTAATATCTGAAATGCCTTTATGTTTTACGCAGAGTGAATATAAAGAATTGAAGAAAAAGATGGAAGAGAAGAATAAAATTGTGATGCCCGCATTGAGTGGAAGATTTAGAAAGGATACTAAATATATCCATAGTATAATAACATCTGGAGAACTCGGACCAATAGTATACTCAAAGGCAGGATGGTTAAAAAGTTTGAAAACAAGAGAAAAATCTTGGAAAGATAGCAAGATAGAAGCAGGTGGTGGTGTTATTATGATTCTTGGTTTGAATGTCCTTGATTATTATATATGGGCACTCGGTAAGGAGGTCCTGACAGTTTATGCACTTCTTCACAGAAAAGAAGAGGTTGAAGATTCCGGGATTGTTTTTCTCAGGTTTAAGGATGGAACATTTGGAGTTTTTGAGGTTAGCTGGACAATACTTTTTGACAGGGATTTCACTTATTTTAATGTATATTGTGAAAAGGGAACCGCAATAATGAATCCTTTTAAGATAGAAAAATTATACCAGAATGAACTTATAGATATAACACCCACAGATATACAAAGGGTTCCTTACTACGATTCTTACCATGCAATGCTGAAACATTTTGTAGATGTTTATAAGGGAAGAACCAAATTGTTATATAATATTGATGACGCAAATTATATACTGAGGATAATATCAGCCTGTTATGAATCTTTTGAGAAGAAATGCGAGGTTAAATTAGATTGAAGAGGATATTACCAATACTTCTTTCCTCTATAATTTTATTTATCTCATTTCTAAAAATAGGTTCTTTCTCTTTTGGTTTTCTTGCATATTTTTCTTTTATTCCGATTTTAATTTCTATAGAAGATGATAAAAAACCTTTTTTAACAGGTTACCTTTTTGGTTTATTTTTTTATATTCTTCATTTATATTGGGTGCCATTTTCAAATGTTGAAAGTGAAACAAGACCATGGGTTGTCCTTGGTTTCTTTCTTATGATTGCTTATCTTTCTTCTTATTTTGGCCTGACATTTTATCTTTACAAAAAGACTAAATATAAAATTATTTTACCATTTGTTTTTTCTGGATTAGAATTCTTCAGGTCTCTCTCAAGTTCATTTGGTTTCCCATGGGGAAGTCTTGCATATACACAATCATATTACAGATTCTTAATACAAATTGCTGATATAGGAGGTGTTCCTATGCTTACTTTTATAATTGTCTTAATAAATTATTTGATTTACAGATTGATAAAAGAGAAAAAATTTAAATATGGTTTCATTATAGTTTCTATATTTATTTTCCTCTTTTTATACTCTATAGTTGATATTGTTACCTTGAAAAGCTCTGATAGGGGAATTTCTGCTGAGATTATACAATTAAATATTTCTCCTGACGACAAAAGATACAATGAATATGAAACAAGGCTTAATACGATTAAAGAAATGGTAAAAGAAGGTTCGGAATTATATATACTTCCTGAATCATCATCTCCCTGTAACGCTATAAACTATGAAAGTTGTTCACAGATATTTAAGAATATTTCTGATTCTCTTAATGCAGGAATACTTGTTGGAACAATTGAGTTTGAAAGAGGTCAAAGATTTAAATATTACAATTCCGCTGCTCTATTTTATGATGGGATTCTTAAAGGTGTCCATAGAAAAAAATATCTTGTTCCGTTTGTTGAAAGATTGCCTTATAACGACGTCCTTCCTGTTTTGAACAAAATAGAATTCGGTCAGGGTTCTTTTAATCCCGGAAAATCTTATACAATATTTGAGATAAAAGATATTAAATTCTGCGCACTTATATGTTTCGAACAGATATTCCCAAGGCTTGTTAGAAGATTCGTAAGAATGGGTGCAGATTTGGTGATAAATATTACTGAAGATGCCTGGTTTGGTAGAACACTTGGCCCATATCAGCATTTTGAGAATTCTATCTTAAGGGCTGTTGAATATAAAAAACCAGTTTTAAGGTGTGCAAACTCTGGAATTAGTGCATACATAGACCCAACAGGAAAAATAGTTAGAAAAACTAAATTATTTGAAAGTGATATAATAAAAAACAATGTGTCTGTATACGATAGGAAAACTATATATACAGTCATTGGTGATTTTTTCGGTTGGCTGTTTTTATCAGTTGTGGTTTTTACAATAATCATTAGTTCAAGAAGAAGATATTTCAAGCATAAAACAGCAATCGTTGAAAAATATGCGAATATAGGTGAAGGGACAAAGATCTGGCATTTTTCACATATTATGGGTAATGTGGGTAAAAATTGTAATATAGGACAGAATGTTTTTATTGGTAAAAATGCAAAAGTTGGTAATAATGTGAAGATACAGAATGGTGTAAATATATACACAATGGTTGAGATTGGTGATAATTGTTTCATAGGACCCGAAGTAACTTTTATGCATAATAAATATCCAAGGGCTCCTTACCCAAAACATAAAGAATGGTTAAAGACAATAGTTGAGGAAGGTGCTACTATTGGTGCAAATTCAACAATCCTTTGTGATTTAAAAATAGGAAAATGGGCAATGATTGGTGCTGGAAGTGTTGTAACAAAAGATGTTCCTGCATATACAATTGTTTGTGGTAATCCTGCTAAAAAATGTGGATACATATGTGTCTGCGGTAATAAACTGAATTTCAAAAATAATAAGGCCATCTGCTCTTGCGGTAGAAAATACGAAAAACACGGAGAAAAAGTTGATATTTCGATTTGATAGAATTTATAGGGACGGGATAATTCAGAAATTAAAAGAAATTAAGGAATACGAGATATTTATTGTAGGTGGTTATCTCAGAGATTTTTTATTAGGTAGGAAATCAAGGGATCTTGATATTGCTGTTTATGGAGATGCTAAAAAATTTGCTTCTTTATTCGGGAATCCTTTTAAATTAAAGGAAGAATTTGATGAATGGCGTGTTATTGTTAACGGAGGAATAATTGATGTTCTTGGTCTTGAAAAAGATATTATTTATGATTTGAAAAGAAGGGATTTCACAATAAATAGTATGGCTATGAATATAAAAAGTCTTGATTTTTTTGATCCGTTTGATGGTATCAGGGATTTAAAATCAGGAATCATAAAGGCTAACTCAGCAGAGAATATAAAAGAAGACCCTGTAAGGATTCTACGTGGTTTAAGAATGATGTGTGAACTTGGCTTTACAATAGAAGATAATACATTGAAAATATTTAAAGAATATGCAAATCTTATTAAAAATT
Source organism: Caldifarciminota bacterium (assembly GCA_965649055.1). GTDB lineage: Bacteria > Hydrothermota > UBA3072 > UBA3072 > B12-G15 > CBFGJG01. The sequence goes on along the minus strand of CBFGJG010000018.1, from coordinate 27,201 downwards.
CAGCACCTGAGAGGATACATCAGGAACTTGTTTTTATTTTTTCATCTTCTGACTCGTATAAATCTATAATACCAGAAATTTATGATATTATTTTCCCCGGGTTCTTAAAAATGAAAGAGATTAAAGGTTCTATAAACTCAGAGTATTCATTGCTTGAGCATTCTATTTTTTCCCTGAAATATCTTGAGAATATAATAAAAGATGAAGAATTGTTAAAAAATTTCAGGAAACATATAAAAAGATATGTCAAAGACAAGGTTTACCTTTTAAGAATTGCAACATTATTACACGATATAAAGAAACCGGATACAATGATTATTGATGATAAAATACATTTCTACGGACATGATAAGGAAGCAGCAGAATGGTTTAAAAGGACTGGAAAGGCTTTGAGATTTTCTAATAGAGAAATTGATTATATATATAACATATTAAAAAATCATATGTGGTTACATCTTCTATCAGCAACTCAAATCACCGAGAAGGCAATTAGAAGAATAATTTTTAAGATGGGAGAGGATATTATAGGCTTGATACTTTTTACATTTGCTGACGAGATGGCTTCAGGAGGAGAAAATATTAAAAGAGTTCTGGAAACATCTGAAAAAATATTGAATTATTATTATACAAAGAGAAAACAGATAAAACCAGTGATTATGGGAAGAGATATTATTAAACATCTTAAATTGAAAGAAGGACCGGAGATCGGGAGATTAATAAGAATTGCTCAGGCAGCCTATATTGAAGGTATTGTAAAGAACAAGAAAGAAGCTATAAAATTTTTAAAGGATTATAAAAAAAGGAGTAATTATGAATAATATTGAAAGAGATTTGAAGGAAAGAAGGCTGGTGATTGGTGTTGTAGGTCTTGGTTATGTTGGTTTACCACTTGCAGTAAGTTTCTTACAGAAAGATTTCACTGTAATAGGCGTTGATTATGACAAAGGGAAAATAGATTCTTTAAAGAAGGGAAAGAGTTATATCGATGATGTTTCTGATGAGGACTTTAAAGATTATATTAGAAACGGAAAATTCAAGGTATACGATGATTATTCAGTTTTGAAAGATGCAGATGCAATAAATATATGCGTTCCAACACCATTCACTATAACAAAAGACCCTGATGTTAGTTATATTATAGATGCTTCCGAAAAGATATCAAAACTATTAAGAAAGAATCATATTATTATACTTAAAAGCACAACTTTTCCTGAGACTACTGAGAAAATTGTCTTACCAATACTTGAAAAATCAGGTCTAAAAGTTGGAAAAGATTTTTATCTGTCTTTCGTTCCTGAAAGGGTAGACCCGGGAAATAAAAAATTCAAACCTCATGAAATACCAAGTGTTGTTGGTGGAATTACAAAACAATGCACCGAGATTACTTGTGCTATTTACAGAGAAATATTAGACCTTGTTGTTCCTGTTTCAAATGCAAAGGTGGCTGAAATGACTAAGCTTCTTGAAAATACCTTTAGGAATGTCAACATAGCACTTGTTAATGAGATTGCATTGTTATGTGAGAGGATGGGTGGAATTGATGTATGGGAAGTTATAAAGGCAGCAAGCACAAAACCTTATGGATTTATGCCTTTCTATCCAGGCCCTGGAATAGGCGGACATTGTATACCAATAGATCCGTATTATCTTTCCTGGAAGGCAAGGGAATACGATTTCCATACAACATTCATAGAGCTTTCAGCAAGGGTGAATGAGGAGATGCCATATTATGTGGTGAAAAGGATTCAGGATATTTTAAACGAAAATGAAATACCTATGAAGAATGCAAAGATTCTACTTTTAGGTATGGCATTCAAAGAGAATATAAGTGATTTAAGACATTCTCCTGCATTGAAAGTATTTGAACTTTTATACTCGATTGCAAAAGAGGTTTGTTATAATGACCCGTATAATGATGAAATAGAGATTATGAATAAAAAATTTAAATCTTTAAAAATAGATGAAAAGATTCTTAAAAAATTTGATATTGTAGTGATAACAGCAGCACATTCCTGTTATGATTATAAATTCATAGTGAAGAATTCAAAGCTGGTTTACGACACGAGGAACGGAACAAAGGATATAAAGGCAAAGAATGTTTACAGGTTAGGTTTCAGGATGTGATTTTTTGCATCTTATCAAATATAGCAGGTTTATTTGTTATAAGGTGGGAAATAACTAACAAAGGCGATGTTAATAGAATTATTGAAAAATGTAGTAGATTCAATCTAAATTCAATATTAGTTCAAATATATGCAAGGGGTGAATCTCTTGTTAAAAATCCATATTTTCCATTATTTGAGGAGTTAAGAACAGATGAAGATTTATTAGGTTATCTCATTGAAATGGCAAAAATCAGAAAAATCGATGTTTATGGTGTAATAAATGTTTTTTATGTTTGGTCACAGACTGATTTTCCACCCAAGAAAGAACATCTTACACATAGAAATAAAGAATGGTTTGTTGTGGATTATAAAGGTTTTAAAAATATTAATATGAGTGTTGATGAATTGAAAGAAAGAAATCTAACAGGTTATTTTATTTCTCCTTTTATCCAGATTTATATTGATACTCTGATTAATTTTATAAAATATATAGAGAGCAAGTATAATCTAAAAGGTTTATTTCTTGATTATATTAGATATCCAGGTCCTTCATATGGTTTTGAGAATTTTATGTATGATAGTTTAATGCGAGAATTTTATATTGATATTAATGACCCTTTAAGATATTTCTTAGATTTTACTGAAAAGGATATAATAAAATATTTAAAAGTATCACAGATTACCAAAACTGTAAAAAGAATAAAATCAAACACAGGTTTAAAACTATTTGCGTTTGTTTTTCCAGATCCTATTTATGCAAAGAAAGATTACTTCCAGGATTGGGAAAGCTGGCTAAAAGAAGGGTATGTTGATGGTGTATCACCAATGATATATACATCCAATTTTAATGATTATGAAAGAAGGGTAAAAAAGCTTTCAAATTATAATATAATACCAACAATAGGTGCATTCCTTTGTTCAAATTATGAAATACAGGAGGAAATTGACATATTAAAAAAACATAAAATAAATTCTTTTATAATATTCTCTGAAGGACATTTGAAATGATTTATTCAAGCCAGATTAAAAACCTACCACAATTAGGACAATTTATTATCCTTTCATTTTTATCTTTTTGAGAGACAAGTGCAGTAGGCAAAACAGAAAAACAACCTAGACATATACCATCTACAACTGAAACAACACTGTTTCCATAAGCTGCCTTTATCCTTTCATATTTGTTGTATAATTGCTGTCCTAATTTTTCTACAATCTTTTGCCTGGCATCTTTTAGAGATTCGAGGTTGCTTATTTTAAAACCTGTTTTTTCCTCAACATCTTTTTCTTTCAAAAGAATATCAATTTGCTGTAGTTGTAAAAGATATTCAAGTGATTTGTTCATTTCTTTTTTTCAAGCAATTTAATCAGTTCTTCAAGGAATTGATTTTTATCGTCTATCTCGAATATCTTTTTATTCTTATTTAATTCCCTTGCAAGTTCTGCTATTTTACCAAGTGTTATTAAATATCTGTTTTTAGTATCATTTGGGGGTGCGACTATAAGAAAAACTATCCTTACAGGTTTTCCGTCAATAGCATCAAAATCAACTGGTTTTTTAAGCCTGCCTATTACTATCATAAGGTCTTTAAGTAATAAGACCCTTGCATGGGGAATTGCAATTCCATCACCAATACCTGTAGAGCCGAAACTCTCCCTCTTAATCAATGTATCGTAAACGAAATTTTTTTTCTCCTTATCAATTGGAAGATAATCAATTAATTTTTTAAATAATTCATTTTTTGATTTTGCTTCAACATCAAGAACAACTATAGTATTTTTGAAGATATCTTTAATTTTCATTAATTAATTATTAAAATAAATTTTAAATCTTGTCAAGTATTTTTTTAAAATAAAGGGGGCGAAAAACCCCCTTTATAATTACATTATTTCCCAAGTGGGATTGGTATACAAACACCACCTGTTATATAAACAGGATGTGATGTTGTGGTGTTGTCATAGTCAATAGCAGGAATCTTAACATTTGTTGAATAGTAATCAACACCACCTTCAACATATACTCCAACCATAGGAATTATTGTCATTTTTGCCCCAAGACCTGCTTTCAATGTGTAATAAGTTACATCCATAGCAGTTGAGTCAGATGCACTTTTTAATGCAAAAACAAAACCGGTTACTCCGTATAATTTCAACGGAAGTGGAAGAGGAAGGTTTATGAGTATGTCAGAAGATAATCCGGTTCCCAATCTAAAAGATGTTACACCTTCGGGGAATTCAACATTTAGAATTCCTGCACGCCATGTAAGAAGTGGAAGGATGTCAACCGATAATTGTCCTTTTAGAGCAAAATAAGCTTTGTCAAGTGTGTCGCCCGTTGCAAGATTTTCGTATGCGCCACCAATGCTTAGTGTGAGTCCATAACCACTCAAAACTAAACAAAACAACGCAATTAACACAAACTTTTTCATATAACCTCCTTTTTCCCATTAAAATATATAAATTTATTTTGTCAAGGAAAAAATTTTTATTGTTTGGAAAAGATCATGCACATGGTGGAAAGTTTTGATAGTAAAGATAGGGGTTATGAACTTACAAAAAATAATTTTTTAAGTTAGGAAAAAGATGGTTGACTATTATTATGGATAAAGGTCTTATAGGAAGACTGCAAAAGAATTTGAAGTGAATATAAAGAGGGTAGTTAAATGGGTAAAAAGATACAAACTTAAAGGATCATCTGGACTTATGGATTTGAAGAGAAAGCCTTAGAGAATACCTGATAAAATAACTGAAGTAGAAGACAAAGACATTGTGGCATTAATTGGATTTGGAGCAATGAGATTAGAAGATAGATTCAAGAGAAGATTTCATAAATAAAGTAACCACATATTATCTGTATTTTAATTTTATGAGGAAGAATTCATACATAGAATATTTAATATACAAAATTTAAATAATTACTATAATAAATTGTTACATCATGTCTCTGAGCTTTCTGAAAATTTTTACTCTTTTAAAAAATTCTATTGAATATAAGACCTGATAATATTGAAAAAATAAATATGAGTGTATTAAGTAAAATTATAAATTTCCATCCCAAAATAGCACCACCAAAAGGAATCCATTGTAATTTTATACCCCAGGCAAAAATAGTTGTTGCAATAACTCCATAAGATGCACCTTTTTCAATAAGTTCTTTAAAAAAGGGATAAAAAACATAAGCAGGACCAACCATAACAGTTCCGAAAATAGAACCAACAAGTATACCTTTAATTCCGCTTTCAGTCCCAAGAAGTTTTGATATAACATCTTTAGGGACAAACACAGAGATAATTCCATTGATAAATGCGATAGATATAATTACAGGAAAAAATCTTAAATACATTCTAATAGCATAAAAGATTCCGAACGAGACTTTTTTTAGATTAAAAATCATTAGTATTATCGCTATTATAACTATAATTATCTCTACAATATAATCTTTAATCTTATCCTTCATAGTAATAACTCCATAATAATTGATATTAACATTATTATAATCAAAGAGAAGATATTCTTTAAAACTGCAAATTTCGTTCCAAGATTCTTAAATTCCATTGATATAGAAATAATTCCAATAAGAACCCATGAAGTAAGAAAGGAACTCACAAGGCCAATAGTTCCTCCATTATTTCTTACATATTCTGCTATGGGGTAACCTGAAGCAACCGGACCCATCATAATACTTCCTGCCAGAAATCCTGCGAGGATCCCTTTTAAACCTGAAAACTTCAGGAGAAATGCAGAAACGTTTTCTTTTGTAAGAAAATTCTGTAGAATTCCTATTATTATGAAGATAGAGAATATCCTTATAGAATTCTTAAAAAGAACTTTAATTCCAAGCCTTGAAGCACTTTTTATTCTTTTTTTATCCTTAATAAAAAGATAAATATATATAGAAAGCGTTAATAAAAATATTACCAATCCAGTTATATAAACTTCCATAAATAGAAATCTAAAAGTAGATAATTAAATGTCAACCAAATTTATTTGACAAATTTGTTTTAAAAGTTATTATAAATTTATGAAAAAATTCGTAATTTTGTTTTTTATATTAATGAGCTTAGGTTGTATTAAAAAACCTGTTATAAAAGAAGAGGTAAATTATAATGTTTTATATCAGAAAGGTGTAGAATATTTTACTCAAAAAAGGTATCAAGAGGCAGATTCATTGTTTAAATTAATCATTGCTAATACAAAGGAAAAAGAGATACTGGGTAAATCATATTATTATTGTGGAAAGATAGCCGAGATTAATAATAGGTTAAGAGATGCAATAGTGTATTATTCTTTTGCTTTTAATTTCGGATACGGTGATAAAGATAAATTCCTTGAATTTATAAGGAAGGTCCAGCCTTCAATAGTAGAAAAGGAATTAAAAGGAATTCCTGAACAGATCAAACCAGATGTCCTTGTTATTATTGCGAAGAATTATATTAGAGACGGTGATATTAAATCTGCTGGAAGGGTATACAGGATTTTTTTGAACAATTATCCGAATCATCCATTAGTATATGAAGCAAGAAATTTCTTAAAAGGTGAAAAGGTTTATAAGATTGCGGTTATCCTGCCTTTATCAGGGGAATATTCAGAAATAGGTAAACTTGTTAAAGAAGGAATAGAAAGATATTCTTCTTCAAAATTCACATTTTTTTTCTATGATAATATGGAGGATTATTCAAAAACATATAATATTATGAAAGATATTGTAACTAAGAAATTTGATGGTGCTATAGGACCTGTTCTTTCAACTAATTCAGTTATTGCTTCAATATTTTCAAATCTTTATGAAATACCTATGGTTTCACCAACTGCTTCTTCAAATATTCCTGAATCATTCGGTAATTATTATTTATGTATAAACAAATCATCAACCCTTGAATGTTATGCAGCTGCACAATACGCCTATAATTTACTTAGTGGTAGAAAAGCAGCAATACTGTTTCCAGAAACTGAGTTTGGAAGGAAGTCCTACAATGATTTTAAAGAATATTTTGAATCGCTTGGTGGTAAGGTCGTTTACTCAACTAGTTTTTTAAAAAATCAGAGTGATTTCAAAGATATACTTAAAGAAGTTTCAAGAAGCGATGCTGATGTTCTTTTTGTTCCAGGTAATTCAGAAGACCTTATATTATTAGTCCCTCAGATAAAATTCTATAATGTCCGGGCTCATATACTTGGGAATAGTGGGTGGAAATCTTATGAGTTAATAAATAAAATAGGTAAGGATTACTTTGAAGGTGTTTTTGTCTTTGAAAAAGAAGTAAAATCAGACGGGATATTCAAAGACAATAATAGTCCGGAGGAATTGAGATTAAAGCAGCTTGGATATGATGCTGCAAAATTGATTGATTTAGTCCTATCATCAGATGCATCAAAAGGTTTTGGTGGAATAAATCTTTCGAGTATTAATCTTTATGCAGGTTCTATTGATGCAAAAAATGATATTTCAAGTGTGAGTGTTTTTATAATAAAAAATGGCAGATTCCAAAACTTAAAAGAAAAATAGGAGGTATTATGGGAAAAAAGAAGGAAATAAAGAAGATAGAACAATTGTATTTTAAATCAAAGAACTTTTATTTTCTTGGTGCAGGTTTAATATCAATTATCCTTGGTTATATAACACTTGCAAAAGGTTCTATCACACTTTCACCTATACTTCTTGTTTTAGGATACCTTGTTCTTATTCCAATAGGAATTTTATGGAAATAGGAGGATAAATGGAACATATTTTTAAGATAGATAAGGAAATAGCTGAAGCAATAATAAAGGAGGCAGAAAGACAGAATTCAAAGCTTGAACTTATTGCATCTGAAAACTTTGTTTCCTATGCTGTAATGGAAGCAATGGGTTCTGTTATGACAAATAAATATGCTGAAGGTTATCCTGCAAAGAGATACTATGGTGGATGCGAATGGGTTGATGTTGCTGAGGCACTTGCGATTGAAAGAGCTAAGAAATTATTCAATGCAGAGCATGCGAATGTTCAGCCATTATCCGGTGTTCCGGCAAATCTTGCTGTTTATACAGCATTTATAAAACCAGGGGATAAAATCTTTGGACTTTCTTTATCTCATGGTGGACATCTTTCACATGGATATTCTGTGAGTATAACAGGACAATTATACGATGCATTCCAGTATACAGTTGATCCGAATACAGAACAGATAAATTATGATGAACTCTGGAAGCTTGCAAAGGAACATAAACCGAAACTTATTATGACAGGTGCAAGTGCTTATCCAAGAACATTACGTTGGGATAGATTCAGGGAGATAGCAGATGATATTGGTGCTTTCTTCGTTGCAGATGTTGCACATATTGCAGGGCTTATTGTAGCAGGTCTTCACCCAAATCCAGTTCCACTTGCAGATGCTGTTACTACTACAACACATAAGACTTTAAGAGGTCCAAGGGGCGCAATAATACTTTGTAAGGAAAAACATGCAAAGGCAATTGACAAGGCTGTATTCCCGGGTCTTCAAGGAGGCCCACACATGCACATAATTGCTGCAAAGGCAGTTGCTTTTAAAGAGGCTATGAGTGATGAATTTAAGGAATATCAGAAGCAGATAATAAGAAATGCAAAGGCAATGGAAGAAGAATTCAAAAGGCTTGGATGGAGGCTTGTTGCAGGCGGAACAGATACACATCTTTTACTTGTTGATGTTAAAAGTAAAGGTATTACAGGTAAGCAGGCAGAAGAGGCACTTGATAAGGCAAATATCACAGTGAACAAAAACACAATTCCTTTCGATAAGGAAAAACCATTTGTAGCAAGTGGAATAAGGGTTGGAACACCTGCTTTGACAACAAGAGGAATGAAAGAAGAAGAGATGAAAAAGATTGTGAGATTGATTGATAAGATTTTAACAAACATTGATAATGAAAAGGTTTATGAGGAGGTAAAAGGGGAAGTGAAGATTTTGACAGATGCCTTCCCTTTATATAAAGAACTTCAAGAAAAACATAAAAAATTTAAAAAGGAGGAATGATGCATAAAAAACTTTTTATTCCAGGACCAACAGAAGTAATGCCTGATATACTTGAGGCAATGGGAACACCTATGATTGGACATAGAATGAAGGAATTCACAGCACTTATGGATGAGGTTGTCCCCAAGGTCCAAAAGGTCTTCTATACAAATAACTTCATTATCCTTTCAACTTCTTCCGGAACAGGTATGATGGAGGGTGCTGTAAGGTCTGTTGTGGGAAAGAAGGCATTGCATACTGTTTGTGGTGCATTCAGTAAGAGATGGGCTGATATCTCCAAACTTAATGGTAAAGAATATGATGTTATCGAAGTTCCGCTTGGTAAGGCAATAAAACCTGAGATGGTTGAAGAAAAACTAAAGACAGGTCAATATGATGCTTTATTTATCACGCATAATGAAACTGCAACAGGTGTTATGCATCCACTTGAACCTTATGCTGAGATGTTAAAGAAATATCCAGATGTTATTTTCTGTGTTGACGCAGTTTCATCAGCAGGTGGAGTAAAGATTGAGGTTGATAAGTTAGGAATAGATATACTTGTTACAAGTTCGCAGAAATGCTTTGCATTACCACCAGGACTTGCAATTGTAACAGTGAGTGAGAAGGCATTGAAAAAGGCCGAAACAGTTAAAAACAGAGGATACTACTTTGATATATTGCAGTTCAAGAAATACTGGGATACAAAGAACCATCAGACACACACGACACCATCGATTTCCCATATATTTGCTTTGAATAAAGAACTCGATAAGATCCTAAATGTTGAAGGGCTTGAAAATAGATTCAAAAGACATATTGAAATGGCAAAGATAACAAGGGAATGGGCAAAGGCAAACTTCAAGATATTCCCAGAAGAGGGATACGAATCAATCACACTAACAACAATAGAAAATACGAGAGGAATAAGTGTTGCAAACCTGAATCAGGAACTTGGTAAGAGGGGCGCTGCAATATCAAATGGATACGGAGACCTCAAAGAAAAGACATTTAGGATTGCACATATGGGAGATTTGACTGTTGAAGATATAAAATGGGTCCTTGGCGAGATTGACGATATCTTGAAGAAGATGTAATTTTTAAACCCTCTCCTTTACAAATAATAGTAGGGGAGAGGGTTTTATTTTTTTATGATAAACTTGATACTTATAATATATTTGTTGAATAGTTCAACAGGAGAGAAATATATTTTTGAACATAGTTTTATTACAAATCTGGATAAAGATTCTATCATTGAAAGATTATTTGATTTCTCAATAATGAAATCCCATATAAATGATGCAATGAAGGTTTTTCTTATAGATAGTGGATTGAACTATCAGATTGTTCGATTTGAATACAATTATTTTTTGTTTAAACCTGTTGCAATCTATAAAAGGGAAAAAGATATGGTGAATAAGATTGTCAGGTTTTCACTAATTGAATACAATGGTGATAATAAAATCTTCCCTGATGTTCTGGCAGAATCAGGATACTATGAAATAAAAGATACCTTGCAGGGTATTCTTGTCCATTACTATCAGGAGACTTATTTTGAAAGAAAACCTGATTTTTTTTATTTGAATCTATATAAGAATGGAATGAAGAATTTCTATAAAGAACTTGAAAAGATCCTTAAATGATTAATAAAATAATTTATTATATTTTTTATGGATTTAGATGTAAGATTTTGAAAAGAAAAATTCCTATTACATCAACCCTGATAATAACGGATAAATGTAATCTAAAATGTAAACATTGTATTGTCTCCAATCTTGGATATAAAGATTTAAGTTTTGATGATATTAAAAGGGATTTAAAAATGCTTTACGACTCAGGCTCAAGGATGCTTGTTATAACAGGTGGAGAACCGTTTCTATGGAAGGATAATCTTTACAATCTTAATGATGTTATCGATTATGCAAAAAATATTGGATTTTTCAGGGTTGTTGTATGCACAAACGGAACTTTCCCATTGGTTTCAAATGCAGATTACCTATGGGTAAGTCTCGATGGATTCCCTGAAGAGAATGACGAAATGAGAAACTCAAAGATTTTTAAGATTATATTGGATAATATAATGAAAAGCGAACATAAAAAAATATTTATTAATTACACAATAACAAGTAAAAACTTAAAATCAATAGAAGAATTTACAGGTTTTATTTTAAAATTTAAAAATGTTAAAGGTATACTCTTCCATCTTTTTACACCATACATTGGTCTTGAAAATAGCGATTTGAGATTATCAAAAGAAGAAAAAATAATTGCAATACAAAAGATGCGGAGATTGAAGAAGAGATTTCCTTTAAAGATATCCAATACTTTTGAAGGTATAATCACATTGAAAAAAGGTAATTGGGAGAGACCTGTATGGGGTGGAATAGTTGTTAACAATGGAAGATTAAGCCCTTGTTGTTGCAGGGAAGGGATTTATAACGAAGAGGTATGTAAAGAATGTGGTTGTACACCAGCAGTTGAAACATATGTCCTGCAGGAATTTAAAATAAATGCTATTTTAGAGTATTTAAGGTTCCTTTAAACTACATCTTACTAAATATAAAAAATAATACAAAGAAAACGGATAAAACATACATCACAATAGAAACATCTTTATATTTTCCACTTATTAATTTTATAATAACATATGAAAGGAATCCCAGTGTTATACCATTTGATATGCTGTATGTAAAAGGCATGGATATTATTGTTATAAATGCAGGAACTGATTCGGTGTAGTCATTAAGATTTATCTTTAAAACAGGTTCCATCATCATAATCCCTACAATAATTAGGGCTGGTGCAACTGCAGGTGCAACTATAAAACCTACAAGTGGTGTTAGAGGGATTGCGATAAGGAATAAGAGACCTGTAACTATAGATGTTAAACCGGTCCTTCCTCCTTCTTCAATACCTGCCGCACTTTCTATATAAGATGTAACAGTTGATGTTCCAAATAAAGATGCAGTAACTGGACCGAGTGAATCTACGATAAGAATTCTTCCAACATTTGGTATCTTTCCATCCTTATCAATAAAACCTGCCTTTGTTGAAACACCAATGATTGTCCCGAGTGTATCAAAGAAATCAACAAAAAGTAGTGTAAATATAAGCGGTATAAAACTTAACTTCAATGCACCTATTATATCAAGTTTTAAGAATGTTGGTGCAAGGCTCACTTTCAGGAAAGAAAGTTCTGCACCCTTAATTTTAAAGAAAGGAAGAAAATTCAAGATAGTTGCTACCAATATTCCTATAAGTATTGCACCTTTTATCTTTTTATGGAGTAAAAAAGTGATAAGGAATATTCCAATTGAAGATAGAATAACCATTTTTAATACATTCGGGTCGTGAAAATTTGAAATGCGGACAAATGTAACAGGGTCTTTTGTTATAAGCCCTGCGTTCTCGAAACCAATGAATGCAAGGAATAAACCTATTCCAACACTTATAGCACATTTTAATGAATATGGTATTGCATTAACAACAATCTCCCTTAACTTTGTAAATGTTACAATAAGTATTATAACACCTTCAATAAAATAGAAACCAAGTCCAATCCTCCAGTCAACACCCATACTTTTACAGATCGTATATGCAAAGAATGCATTAATTCCCATTCCGGGTGCAAGTGCGATTGGATAATTAGATAATAATCCCATAAGGATTGTTATTATCCCTGAAACAAGACAGGTTGCAAGTGTTGTTGCACCTCTATCCATTCCAGCTGCTTCAAGTATCAAAGGATTTGCAGCAATGATATAAGACATGGCCATAAATGTTGCTATACCAGCGATAATTTCTGTTTTAACATTTGTATTTCTCTCTTTCAACTTGAAGAAGCGTTCCATTATTTCACTCCTTTTTTCTCCTCTTTATCCTCATGGATCATTATCACAGAAGATATCTGGATTAGGACAAAATCCACTTTTTTCACACTTCCATCATTAAATGTGATTTCGCAATCAGTAAGAGGTAGAAAGTCGGTTTTTTTTGATGTGAATGACAGATTATCAGAAAGCCTTGAATTTGGGATAATATGAAGTGTTCCCCTTATCCTGTAATCTTTAAGATAAACAAGAACCTTAATCCTGTCTTTTTCAACCTTTAATTGCATATTACACTCCTTTTTTAATTTCTTTTAAGAATTCTGACATTATTTTTTCTTCTTTTATCTCTTTTATTATTTTCCCTTTTTTAAATAGCAGGTAAAATCCTTTTCCACCCGCAATTCCTATATCCGCCTCTTTTGCCTCACCGGGACCATTCACGGAACATCCCATAATTGCTATCTTTAAGGGTTTTTTTATCTTTCTTAAATCTGGTAATAGTTTCCTTACAAGTTTTACTGTATTTACCTCGGTTCTACCACAGGTTGGACAGGAAATTATTTCAGGAAAGATTTTTCTCTTTCCTGTGGAAGAAAGAATCAGGTATGCAATTTCAACCTCTTTCAGGGAACTTTCGGTTAAAGAAACCCTTATTGTATCACCAATATTTTTAAGAAGAAGATAACCAATACCTATTGATGATTTTACTATACCATCAGGGACTGGACCTGCTTCTGTTACACCGATATGCATAGGATAATTGTATTTTTCATTTATTTTTTCATTTGCATCTATAAAAAGTTTCAAATCTGTTGCTTTTACTGATAAAACAATCCTGTCAAATCCATTTTCTTCAAGAATCTTAACCTCTTCATTCAGACCTTCAAGTATTGAATTTATATTAACCCCGCCATATTTTCTAAGTATATCTTTCCTGATAGAGCCAGAATTTACACCAACCCTTATTGGAATATCTTTCTCTTTACAAACCTTTACAACCTCCTTTACCTTCCATTCAGAACCGATATTCCCCGGGTTAATCCTTATCTTATCTGCACCATTATTTACAGATTCTATTGCAAGTTTATAATCGAAATGTATATCAGCAACCAGTGGTATGCTTATCTCTTTTTTAATTTTCTTTATAGCCTTTGCAGATTCTTCATTGGGAACAGCAACACGGACTATTTCACAACCTGCATCCTCAAGCCTTTTTATCTCCTCTATTGTTTTTCTTATATCTTCAGTCCTTGATTTAGTCATAGATTGGACTTTGATTTCCTCATTACCACCTATAAATATATTACCAATCCTTATTTTTTTCTTCATCATTTAAAATTTTACAGAATATTTCAAAATTATCAAGGGTTATTTTTGAATATAATTTTATTTTTTTAATAAAAGTCCTCTGCCTTTTAGCATATTCTTTGGTCTTTTGAATTATTTTTTTAATAGTCTCATCAATTGTATATTCACCATTTATGTGTTTTATCATTTCTTTATATCCAAGTGATGATAATCCATAATCATTCTGAGTATATCCCATTTCAAGAAGTTTCATAACTTCTTCTTTAAAACCTTTTTCAATCATTAAATTAGTCCTGTATTCAATCCTTTTATTTAGTTCTTCCTTTTCTGAATAAAGATAGAATACTTTAAGCGCCATACCTTTATAATGCTCTTTTTTTATCCATTCAGAATGTTTTATTCCGGTAGCCCTTATGATTTCAAGAGACCTTGTTATCCTCTGTTTATCATTCGGATGAAGCATAGAAGCCCTTTCAGGGTCTTTTTCTTTAAGCTCAAGATATAGTCTTTCTATACCATAATTTTCAAGTTCATCAATTATTTCTTTCCTTATTGATTCTGGTATCTTCGGTATCTTGAATAATCCATTCTGCAAAGAAAGAATATATAGAATCGTTCCACCTACAACAACAGGTATCTTATTTCTTCTTTTTATCTCTTCATTCAATATCTTAACATTTTCATAGAATTCAAATGCCGAGAAGTATTCATTAGGTAATTTTATATCTATTAAATGATGTTTTATTTTTTTAAGTGTTTCTTTATCCGGTTTTGCAGTCCCAATATCCATATATTTATAAACCTGTCTTGAATCACAGGAAACGACTTCTACTGGATAATATTCGGCAATTTTCTTTACCAGTTCTGTTTTCCCTGATGCGGTGCAACCTGTAAGGACGATTATTTTATCTTCTTTTAAACCTTCTTTCAAGTTCCTCAATGCTTATTTCAAACAATGTTGGTCTTCCATGTGGACAGGTATAAGGTTTTTCAGTTGTAAATAGTTCATTGATAAGATAGGTAATTTCATCTTCAGTGAGAGATTCACCCTGTTTTACAGCAGAATGACATGCAATTGATTCAATGATTTTATCAAGGGGATTTACATTTCTTGAAGATATTTCCCTGAAAAGATTTGTGAGATTTTCTGTACTTAAATCTTCTATCAGAGATGGTAAGGCTTCCACAAGTATCGTGTTATTACTGAATATCTTAAATCTGAAACCAAGTTCATTCAATGATTTTTCAGCGCTTTTTATGTTTTCAATCTCAAATGGAGAAAATTCTATCTCAACAGGGTTAAGTAGATTTATAGATGAATCAGTTTTGTTTTTTAGTTTTTCAAATATTATTCTTTCATGTGCAGCATGCTGGTCTATTATTACAATACCATTCCTTGTTTGTGCAACAATATAAGAATTGTGAAACTGCCAGAACTTTGTCTTTCTGTCTTTAAAAAGGTCAAGCTGCGTCAGTGAATCAAGAGCGATTTTATAACCATCTTTCCCTAAGATTATCTTCTCAACTGCTTTTGCAATAATTTCAAAGAGAAATTTTTCGTTTCTGAAAAGGACTTCCTTTTTCTGTGGATGGATATTTACATCAACAAATTCAGGTGGAATATCAAGGAATAGGAAAAAAGAAGGTCTTTCACCTGCTGGTAGATTATACATGGATTGGATAAAACTATTTATCTGGTTATTCCATACGCTTCTTTTGTTTACAAACAAGAAATTTTTCTTCTGTGAGATTGCATTTGGTTTCTGGAAATATCCATAAATTTTGAAGTTACTATCACCTTCTTCAGTGAATTCAAAGTAATCAAGGAAGTTGAGCCCGAAGATATTTGTTATTCTTTCTTCAAGGGTTGAAGGGAAAAACTGATATAGCCTTTCACCATCACTTATAAATTCAAATGAAACATCCGGATGTGCAATGAATCTTGGTATAAGTTCTGATAAAATACTCCTTGTTTCTGCACTCTGGGATTTAAGAAATCTTCTCCTTGATGGATAATTATAGAACAGATTTTTAACAACCACAGTTGTTCCTACCTGTCTTTGATATTCCTTTTCTTCTGTTATCTCTCCTCCAAGTGATTTTATCAACTTTCCTGTCTCTTCGAATTTACTCCTTGAAAGGATTTCAAGTAAAGAAACAGAAGCAATACTTGCGAGTGCTTCACCCCTGAAGCCAAGTGTTTTTATATTATTTATATCATTACTTGTATAAATCTTGCTTGTTGTGTATCTGTGTATAACCAATGGCAAATCTTCTTTAAGAATACCTTCACCGTTATCTGAAACGCGGATTAATTTCTTTCCACCTTCTTCAATCTCAATAATAATCTTCGTTGAACCTGCATCTATTGAGTTCTCAACAAGTTCTTTTATAACAGAAGAAGGTCTTTCTATAACCTCTCCTGCTGAAATCTTTTTTCTCACTTCTTCGGGAAGCAATTTAACCTTTCCCATCTAAATCTATCTCCATTCCATCCCTTGCAGCAATCATATTAATTTTATTCTCTTTTGAAAATCTTTCTGCAAGTTCCCATGGTTTCTGTTTTAACATACCCATACCAAAATGTGTTATTATAAGTCTTTCCGGTTTATGCCTTTTTATAAAATCCGGGATATCTTCAAATGAAAGATGTTTCAGATCAGTTTTTTTGAATAAGACAACATTCATAATCACATTATTACCATTATAATATCCGGATAATTCGTCAAAGTATTCTGTATCTGAAATGAAAGAAAGTATTTTTCTATCTTTGTAAAAAAAATTAAGACCAAAACACTCAACAGAATGGATTAATTTTTTTGGTGTTTCAACATAACAATTTTCAGATATTACATATCTTTTATTTTCTTCCATTATATCAATCTTCTCAAGAAATGGTCTTAGATATTTTAATAAAACAGGGTCTTCATCAATACCATCTTTTGGGATGAATAAATTACATCCTTTCTTAAAACCACCTTCTGTTCTTGCCTCTATAATGGTGTTTAAATCAGCGCAATGGTCAAGATGTCTGTGAGTGATAAATATAAAGTCAATCCTGGAAGGGTCAAGTTTCCTTTTACTTTTAAGGATTCTTAAAAGGCTTGAAGGACCAGGGTCGATAAGAATATGTTTATTATCTACTTCTATCCATATTCCACCAGTTGCCCTTAGTTGTCTGAAAACAACATATCTTCCGCCACCAGTTCCAAGGAATATTATCTTCACTATCCTTTAACAACTCCTATAGGTCTTGCCTTTATAACCTTTTTTGAAAGCCCGGCATTCACGACAACTTCAATCACATCATCTATATCTTTGTATGCATCAGGGACTTCTTCCCTTAATGTCATTATTGATTTTGCCCTTGTTAAAATCCCTTTTGATTTAAGTTCATCCTGTATCCTTCTATTAGATGTTATTCTAATAGCCTCGTGTCTTGAAAGAAGCCTTCCTGCACCATGGCATGTAGAACCAAAACTTTCCTTCATTGCTATTTCAGTTCCTACGAGTATATATGAGTGTGTTCCCATATCACCAGGAATAATTACAGGCTGACCTGTATCTCTGTATATATTTGGTAAATCAGGATGACCTTTAGGGAATGCCCTTGTTGCACCTTTCCTGTGGACACATAATAGTTTTTCCTTATCATCTATTATATGTTTCTCAAATTTTGCTATATTATGTGCAACATCATATATTAATTCCATACCCATACTCTCAGAGGATTTCTTGAAAACCTGCTGGAAAGATTCCCTTACCCAGTGCATTATCATCTGTCTATTTGCCCATGCAAAGTTTGCAGCTGACTTCATAGATGCAATATATCTTTTACCTTCATCTGATTTTATTGGAACACAGGCAAGTTCCTTATCAGGAACAGAAATCCCGTATTTCCTCATAGCATTAAGTATTATGTGGATATAATCAGAGCATATCTGATGTCCAAAACCTCTTGAACCTGAATGTATCATTATAAGAATTTGTCCTTTGAACAACTTCCATTTTTTTGCTATCTCTTCATCATACACATCTTCAACGACCTGTATCTCAAGAAAATGATTCCCTGCACCGAGAGAACCAAGTTGAGGCATTCCTCTTTCAATTGCCTTTTCAGAAATAAATTCAGTTGAAGCACCTTCCATTGAGCCATAATCCTCAATCCTTTCAATATCTTCATTCCATCCATATCCATTTTTAACAGCCCATTTAGCACCTTTTATCATCACCTCTTTTATATCCTTTTCAGAAAGTTTGACCTTTCCTTCCGAACCTACACCACAGGGAACGTTCACATATATTTTATCTAAAAGTTGAGGGATTTTATCCTTAACATCATCTATTGTTAAATCAGTCCTGACAGAGCGGACGCCGCAGTTTATATCATAACCGACACCGCCAGGGCTAACAACACCCTCTTCAACATCCATAGCAGCAACACCACCTATTGGGAAACCATATCCCCAATGTATATCAGGCATAGCGAGCGAATATTTCTGTATACCTTTTAGGTGAGCAACATTCTTCACCTGTTCATAAGTTCTTTCTTCTTCAATATGTTTTATCATCTTTTCAGATGCAAAAATAAGTCCAGGAACATTCATATTTCCTTCTTTGGGTATGAGATATTTATAATTATCTATCTTCTTCATAATATAATTATATAAGCATTCTTATTTTTTTCAAGTAAATATTGGGGTCAGCCTTCTCATTTCTCATATTTCTTGATTTTTATATGAAAATTATTATAATAAAATTATGGCAAGGCCATTAAGGGTAGATTATCCTGGTGCAATACATCATATAATATTCAGAGGTAATAGAAAGCAAGCAATATTTAGAGATAAAAAGGATTATTTAAAATTTCTTGAATTGTTGAAAAGAAATAAAGAAAAAAAGAAGATCAGGATATATGCCTATTGTCTGATGAAGAATCATTGTCATCTTCTTGTTGAATCAGGAGAAATTCATATAAGCAGATTTATGGCGCAACTACTTACTAATTATGTTCAGTATTTTAATAAGAGATGGGGTCTGGTAGGTCATCTATTACAAGACAGGTATAAAAGTATTCTGGTTGATAAAGATAATTATCTGGTGACACTGATTAGATATATCCATTTAAATCCTGTCAAGGCAGGAATATGTAAAAATCCAAGAGAATATTTATGGAGCAGTTATATTGAATATAATTCTAAAGATAGAGGTATTTTAGATTATGAGGTGTTGATAAATGAATTCGGTAATCAAATATTTTCCGATGAAATGATAGAGTTAAAAGAAAATTTGGTATCAAAAAGGTATGGTGCTATATCATTTTATGGTGATGATAATTTTGTCAATAGTGTTTTGGAAAAAATAGGCTTACAGAAAAGGGGAAATGGTTCATCAAGGAATAAAATAACTGTTAAGGATGTTGAAGAATACTTCAAAAGGATTTTTGATTCACCCATAAAAGATAAAGGAGTAAGAGATAAAGCAATAATAATTTTAAGAGATAGACTTCATATGACATTTAAAGAAATAGAAGATTTAACAGGTTTGAATTTAAAGACAGCACACAGAATTTATAAATCAACTAAATCAGAGAAAATATTAAAGGAATTTGATAAATTTATATGTGAGAAATGAGAAGGCTGACCCCTATTTTCTTACTTTCAATTCAACTGGTTCGATAATACATTCCTGTTCGGTATTGTAATATTCATAGACCCTTGAAGTTGGGCTTTTTGCTTTAATAGGATATTTTGCCTTCATCATATAAGAGAATTCAAGTGGCTTTTTTGAATCAATCTCATCCACATACACAATTATCTGTCTTGGTGTAAGATTGTATTTCTGTATCTTCTTTCCAACAATCTCATCAAGTGAAGGTGTAAGGACACTGAAACCAGGTGGTATTCCAAGGTCAATAATAACCATCTGTGCTTTTCCTTCTTTTTTCAATATGCAATTCACATTCACCTTAACGAGGTCGTTCATTTCAAGTTCGGTCTTATCGTATTCTACCTTTATATCAAACAAAGGTAAAGGTGGTTTTGGAATTAGTTTCCAAGGGATATAATAATAAGAAGTTAATTCGTATAAGAAATTACCTTCCCCTTTTAGTTTTATCTCAACATCGTTCTCTTCCTTTATGTTATCAAAGTTTATCTGCTGAACAATATCTATATTATCTTTATTGATATTTATTTCTTTTACCTTCTTTCCATTAAGATTTACAATTATTGTTGCATTTGCATCTTCAACACTGTTCCCCAATGATGCAACAAAGCATTTCAATGCAATAATTGTCCCCTGTGTTGTTAACCACATACCATTTGTATCCTTGCTTTTTATAAGATAATTTAATCCCTTTGTTATTATATTTCCGTATTTCCCTGATTTTATTAAGGCGTATATTGCAAGTCCTGTTGCCTCTATATCAGCGCCATTCCCTTTTGAATATGTTATAGTTGGCATTTCGGATTCCCAGTATATTTCATCCTTACTTTCCTTCCCAAGAGATATAAGTGTTTTCAAGACTTCAGCTGTTTTCTCATTCTTCGGGTCTGCTGAAACAAGTGCATTTGCAATGATGGATAAGGTATAAGGGTCTTTTACATCTTTTAAGTTATTATAAATATAATTTAGTCCTTTCTTTACTGCATCTGATTTATCACCAATTTCAGATAGAGCCCAGACAATGTATGCAGTAGGTAGGATATTTGTTTTCTGTATCCTTCCCCAGGATTCAGCATGAAGGTATTCTTCATCCTTTGACCAGGAACCATCATTATTCTGTTTTGATTTTAGCCAATCTTTGGTCCTTTCAATCACACTCATATCAACATCAAAAACCTTGCTCATATCAAAAAATTCCATAAGACCATAAGCAGTCAAAATTTTATTTGCAGGTTCGTTCCCGAACCAAGAAAAACCACCTGATTTTACTTCATAAGAAATGAGTCTCTGATAACCTATGCTTATATATTCTTCCGCCTTCATCTCAATATCAGTTTTTATCTGCTTTGTATCCCTTAGATATTTTAGGATTAAGATATTCGGGTATGTAACAGAAGATGTCTGTTCAAAACAGCCAAAAGGCATCCTTAACATCTTATCAAGACCATCAACAACCTGGGAAAAAATTCCGGGATATATTTTTAGTATTAATGTATTTCCATCTTTTATTGCATCCTTCGGAAAAACTATCTTTTTTGTTACATCACCAGTAAGTCTTTCGGATATTATATTTTCGAATCTCTTTCCATCAGGTAAAACCCTTATAAATCTTTTAATTGCGTCTGATTTAACTTCTCCATAAGCCTTTACAAGAAGGGGAAAATATCCAATCTTTTTTATCTTTATAGGGAAGTATTCAACAGAAACCTCATCTTTCTTCAGTGTTCTTTCTATTATGTTGTTTTCAAGAAATTCAAACCAATCATCTTTTTCAAAGACTATTTTAATCTTCTGTTCTCTTGGTAGATAATTGTAAATGGCAACAGGTATTGATATCTCATCGCCATCTGTTAGGTATATTGGGAGGTCTATATCAACGAAGAAATCCTGGAAGACACGGATACTCGAAGTGAAAGAACCAAGACTACCTGTGGTTGTTGAACCAAATCCAGTAACCCTCCATGTTGTTATAGCATCAGGCATCTTTACTTCTATCCTTGCTGTGCCATTTTTATCTGTTATTAAAGCAGGTTCAAATATGAATGTTTCAGGAAAGTATTCCCTTATCCTTGGTTCTTCTTTCCCACCATTCCTCATTTTATCAACAGGCCCCGGGATTATCATTTCTTTTTCCATTGCACCCATAGTTTTAAACATCATAATACCTTCTTCTTTGAATCTTTCCCTTTCGTAAAGGTTCAAATTAATATCATCATCAGTATCAAAGATGCCATCAGGTCCTGCAGAAATTATATTCCCAACATATGTGAAATATTCATCTTCATTAAAGATCTTGTAATTATTTCCCCACGGGTCTTTTAAATCTTTTTCCTTCAAGAATCCTTCTTTTAAAAATGTTTTGACAATATCTTTTGATTTTGGATATTCTCTATATTTATCATAATATTTGTTTATAGCAGTATAAATTTTGTCGTTCAATTGATACAACCTTGTAATATATGTTTCTTTCAATTTTGTTAGGTCTATTTTTGTTCTGTAATTTATCTTGAATGGTTCTTTCGGTGAAAGTGTTGAAAACATTATCTTCTGAATCTCTGGTTTTATCTCTTCCTGAACTACTCTTTCCATCTTGAAGTTATGTATTTCGTATCTTGGTTTTAGGATTTCTTCTTCAAGTAAAAAGTAAATCTTTTCAAGCCCAGGCCTTAATTCTGATACTGCAAATACTGCTTCATCAACTATTGCAATACATAGTGAAGAAATAACAGGTAAACCTCTTTTGTCCCTGACATTAAAGGTTAGCACACCATTTTCACCTGGAAGATACTCTTTTTTATCTTTATCCATCGTTATATTCAATTCATTCTGTGGTTCAACAAATATAAACCTTGAATCCCTTAAGATAAAACCTTCTTTTGTTACAATGTAAGAATGTAACCAGATTGAACCTGAAAGTTCACTTGTAAGATTTAAAGAAACCTGTGATTTTCCATCAACCAAATCCAGGGTTTTTAAAAGTTGTGTCTGATTATCCTTAACTACATCAAAATATAATCTTCCAGATTTTTTTGTTGAAATGAATCTAACGTTCAGAATATTACCTACCTTATAAACACCTTTATCAAGAATCATCATAACCTGTTCATCTTTACCTGTTCCGAATTTCTTTTGAATCTTGGCAACATTCCCCTTTTTATCTTTTATTTCAATCCTCATTTCAAGGGTGTCTTCCTTTGGTGTGAACTGGAATTTTGCAATACCAAGTGAATCTGTATTTTTTTCAAATTTTCTGTCTTTCAGGTAAACTGAAACACTTGAAAGACAGGGTTTTCCATCCGGATATGTTACAAGGACATAAAAACTGTTTTGCAGATTCTTTTTAAATTCTCCACCTTCAGGTATCACATATATATCTATGTTGTTTCTTTTGATAATCTTTTTTACATCTATTTTTTCTGTATGTTTTGCATTATCTTCTACCTCTACTTCAAAACGAACAAACGCATCACCTTTATCAAGAGGTTCACCAACAAAATAATCCGGTAGTTTGTATCTGAAATTAAATAGGCCATTTTTATCAAGTTTTCCTTTTATCTCTTCTATCAAAGTAAATCCTATATCAAATTTATACACATTAATCTTGACATTTCCATCTGTTACAGGCTTCCCAAAGAAGTATTCAGCAGTTATTGTTCCTTCGAGCTCTTCACCAGGAAGATAATATTCCTTATCGGTTTTCAATTCAACCTTGAATTTTGGAAGAACATATCTTGAAACTTTAACTGTTTTTTCAACAGTTTCATCACCAATTATTACCCTGATAGTATAATCTCCAAGATTTACTTCATCTGCCAATGTAAAATCAGTGCTTGCAACCCCAAATTTATCGGTCTTCATTCTTTTTTTGAATACTTTATTTCCTTTGCTATCTTCTACTTCAAAAATAACCTCTTCATCTGAAACCGCTTTAAGATCCGGTTTTTTTAATGTCAATGAACGAATATGTATAACCTGCTCAGGTTGATAGATAGGTTTATCTGTTATAAGGTATGTTGTATAACCTGAAAAAATCTTAATCTTCCTTGTGAATGTTTCATTCCCGAATATAGAAGATATTTCAAATTTTAATTCACCTTCTTTTATATTTTCGTTAACCTTAAATGAAGAATTAACTATTCCTTGAGAATTTGTGAAACCCTGAAATACAATCTTTCCATCTAAAAGAACTTTGACATTTGCATTATTTAAAGGTGCGTCATTTCTCATATTTTTTACAATAATCCTGTGTCTGATATCAGTTCCTTTTATAAATTCATCCTGTCCTAAGATATTCACAATCATCTTATCAATAAGTTTATAGACAGAATAAATCTTCTCCTTTTTGTTGAATAAAACCTTTACCCTTAAAAGATCAACATCTCTATCTTTTATCTTGATGTTAAAATTTATGTATTCTATATCTTTGGAAATCCTTACGAATTTTGAAAAATTACCAACAACATTATCATTCTCATCTAAAACTTTCACAATTAAACTTCCAGAATCACCATCTGTTTTTGACACAGGAATAGTCAATCTTAATTCCTGTAAATTTAATAAAAAGAATATAAGCATACTTCCTCCTTTTTATCCATTTATAATAGTTCCCTTATTGAGATTGTCAAGACATAAAATATAGAGTAATTTAATTGCTTGACAATGAATCTATGTTTTTTTAAAATAAAAATATGGCGTTTAAAGATTACAATGAGACAATTGAATTTTTATCAGATAATTCAATATATCCCGCAATAAACAAAAATAAAAAGATTTATCTTATAGGAAAAAAGAAGAATTTGTTAAGTGATAGTATTGAAAGTGAAATTATTAATATTTTAAATATAAAAAATGAGGAAGATGTAAAAAGGGTAAAGGATGAGATAAATCAGAATAGAAAGAGTAAAGGTAAAAAACCTATCAAAGAGTGGTCTAAAGAAGAAAGACCAAGGGAAAGACTTATTCAAGAAGGAGCTGAGAATTTAACAAATATTCAACTTCTTTCAATACTGTTAAGGACAGGAACACGTTCAAAGAGTGCCCAGGGTTTAGCAGCACAAATAATGGGGAAATATAAGAATTTAAGGGAGATAGACAAAGCACCTGTTGAAGAACTTTTGAAGATTGAAGGACTTGGAATTGCCAAAATTGCACAGATTAAGGCTGCATTTGAAATTGGAAGAAGATTTATACGGGAAGAATTAAAAAAAGAAGTAAAGATAAGGAAACCCGAGGATGTTATTTTGTTCGTTAAAGATGTATTTTATCCTTATTTAAGGGACGAGGATAAAGAATTTTTCTATGTTATCCTTCTTGATATAAAGAATAAAATTCTGGATAAGATAGAGATAAGCAAAGGTTCTGTTTATGGAACAATAGTTGATCCAAAAGAGATACTAAAGTTGGCATCCTTGAAGACAGCATCATCAGTAATATTAATACACAATCATCCTTCAGGAGAACCAATACCATCAGAAGATGATATCAATCTCACGCATAGAATAAAAGAAATCCTTGAGATTGCAGGAATAAGGGTTTTGGACCATATAATAATCGGTAGGAATGTTGAAGATTTTTACAGTTTTTCAAGGAATGGATTGTTAAAATAGGAGATATTATGAGGAAATTATATTTTTTCCTTTTTATTTTTTGTGTTGTTAATGCAAAAAACCTGTATAATCTTTCTTTTTTTGATATCGGTGGTGGATACAATATTTATTATGAATTTGCGCTAATTAAGAGTGGAGTAGTTTTTGAAAAATAAACGGTGTCAGGTCTTGACATGTGACAAAAATAGGCCTTACCTATATATGTTTTATCTTACTCATTTAAATTAAGTTAAATAAAAGAATTTAAGGTGAAGAAGATGTTTTTGGTAATACCAATGACTTATTTTATTTGTTATTATGATGTCTGGAATACTTACTTTATTTTTCCTGTAAATTCTGTTACGATTTTATAGACGCCTGCCACCTTTATTATCATTTTTTGTCATTGCGAGCATTCCGCAGGAATGCGTGGCAATCCCATCCTTTTCTACAAGAAAAGTTGAAAGTTTATGACTGACCCCGATTTTTTGTCAAATGTCAAGACCTGACACATTTAAATTTTAATAATAATTGATGAGATTTATGATAAAATTTTTAGACAAAACTTAAATGTTAATTATAATAAATTGTACCGCCCTGGCCATAATCTTCCCGATTTCCATATTTCCTGTATTTCTTTTTTACATTCGACACAAAATTCTGATGTTGGACATTCCCAATTCATTATACAATCTCGAGTGGGGGGATCGTGATGGAATAATCCCAACATATGAGCAAACTCATGTCTTACTGATTCTTTATGAGTAAACCGCAAGATTACCAAACCATCATCAAAGCCTACTCCGTAAATAGCTCTTTCTTCAAGAAACTCGAACCTACTCTTGTCGATTAAAACCACTACTCCGTAAGGTAATTTTCCGATATTTCTATGGTCACTTAACTGTTTATAAAATTCATTAAAATCAATTTTATTATTTTTTAATGACTTAGAAAAAATTTCTTTGATTATCAACAAATCCTCGGAATATTCTAAATTTCCGTCTATAACCTCTAAGGGTATTCCAAATTCACTAAGCAGTTCTTTAATATAGTTAATAACGTTGTTCTTTAAATTGTCCAGAATATCATCTACCGCAAACACTACTACCTTATTAGTTTTATCCCACTCCCAACGCGGGGTAATCCTCCAGACTGCTTTTCTCATTTTTAAACCTCCTGTTAACATGTTAAAAAATTATTAGTTATATCGGAGCTTATAATACAGAATTTAGGAAGAAACCAGTATTCGGATGATATAATAACGACAAACCCTAATTTCATTATTATGGCCTCAGAATGCAGAATCCAGGAAATAAACATTCCCAGAAAGTTAAGAAAGACATTCGTATTATTAAGTTCTTCTATCTTCTTCACTATCTCATTTCTTATATCTTTATCTTTTAATTTTATTTCCATTTTCAAGATTTTATGCAAGACAATATTTTTGTCAATAAAAAATGAAAAAAATTTTTTGTTAAAAAATTACTTCGTAGCCGCAGGCTTAAGCCTGCAAATTCCATCCTTTCCCTTCTTCTCTTTTGTCATTCCGAAGGTTAGCACGCTTCTTGCTTCTCTTTTCTAACCTGTAAGAATCTCATCCTTTTGTCTTTTGTCATTGCGAGCCTTTTGATTCCCTTTACTCGTCATTGCGAGCATTCCGCTTCCTCTTATTTGTCATTGCGAGCATTCCGCAGGAATGCGTGGCAATCCCATCCTTTCTTCTTCTCTGTCGTCATTG
>CBFGJG010000017.1:0-38525 GCA_965649055.1 Caldifarciminota bacterium | reverse complement strand
AATGGAGATGGATACTCTGATATAATAATAGGTGCTGATGGTTATGACAATAGTGAAGTAGATGAAGGTTGTGCATATGTTTATTATGGTTCTCAAACAGGATTATCTTCTTCACCTAACTGGACAGGGGAATCAAATCAGTTAAATGCATATTTTGGCAATTCAGTTTCAACAGCAGGAGATGTGAATGGAGATGGATACTCTGATATAATAATAGGTGCTGATGGTTATGACAATAGTGAAGTAGATGAAGGTTGTGCATATGTTTATTATGGTTCTCAAACAGGATTATCTTCTTCACCTAACTGGATAGGGGAATCAAATCAGTTAAATGCATATTTTGGCAATTCAGTTTCAACAGCAGGAGATGTGAATGGAGATGGATACTCTGATATAATAATAGGTGCTGATGGTTATGACAATAGTGAAGTAGATGAAGGTTGTGCATATGTTTATTATGGTTCTCAAACAGGATTATCTTCTTCACCTAACTGGATAGGGGAATCAAATCAGGATAGTTCATATTATGGTGTTTCAGTTTCAACAGCAGGAGATGTTAATGGTGATGGGTATTCTGATGTAATTATAGGTGCATATAGGTATGATAACGGAGAGACAGATGAAGGGAGGGCGTATGTTTATTATGGTTCTTCAGATGGGTTATCGTTAACCCCGGACTGGGCAGTAGAATCAAATATAATCAATGCGTGTTATGGTCGTTCAGTCTCAACAGCAGGAGATGTTAATGGTGATGGGTATTCTGATGTGATCGTAGGTGCTTTTTGGTATTCAAATATCCAAGTAAACGAAGGAAAAGCATTTGTTTATTATGGTTCTTCTGGTGGGCTTTCTTCATCAACTGCTTGGACATATGAATCTAATCAGGCAGATGCAGGATATGGGATATCAGTCTCAACAGCAGGAGATGTGAACGGAGATGGGTATTCAGATGTGATAGTTGGTTCTCATTTTTACGACAATGGCCAGCCTAACGAGGGAAGAGCATTTGTTTATTATGGTTCTCCGTCAGGATTATCTATAACACCAGATTGGATAGGGGAATCAAATCAGGATAGTTCAAATTATGGGATATCAGTCTCAACAGCAGGGGATGTTAATGGGGATGGATACTCTGATATTATCATAGGCGCTTATAGTTATGATAACGTGGAAACAAACGAAGGTAGAGTTTATGTTTACTATGGTTCTGCAACAGGATTATCTTCTTCACCAGATTGGACAGGGGAATCAAATCAGGCATCTGCAAATTATGGTTATTCAGTCTCAACAGCAGGGGATGTTAATGGGGATGGATATTCAGATGTTATAATAGGTGCTTATAAATATGACAATGGAGAAAGTGATGAAGGTAGAGCATTTGTATATTATGGTTCTTCAACTGGATTATCTTCAACGCCAGACTGGACAGGGGAATCAAATCAGTTAAATGCATATTTTGGCAATTCAGTTTCAACAGCAGGAGATGTGAATGGAGATGGGTATTCGGATGTTATAGTTGGTGCTTATCATTATACCAATGGCCAGCCTAACGAGGGTAAAGCATTTGTATATTATGGTTCTTCAACTGGATTATCTTCAACGCCAGACTGGACAGGGGAATCAAATCAGTCAGGTGCGTACTATGGTACTTCAGTCTCTTCTGCTGGAGATGTGAATGGAGATGGATATTCTGATATAATAATAGGTGCTGATCAGTATTACAATGGAACGGCATATGTTTATTATGGTTCTTCGTCAGGATTATCTTTATTGCCTGATTGGATAGGAGAATCAGATAATAATGGTGCACACTATGGGATATCAGTTTCGACAGCTGGAGATGTTAATGGAGATGGATACTCTGATATTATTGTAGGTGCTTATTTTTATGACAATATACAAGGAAACGAAGGTAAGGCATTTGTTTATTATGGAAATGAGGGAAAAGGGATGCTTGTGAACTTAAAACAATTAAGGACAGATTTAACAACACCAATAGTTCCTTCACTTTTAACATATTCAGTGAACTCATTTGGTTTCTCTTCTCATCTTTTCTCAAACTATGGAAGAATTTTAGGAAAAGCAGAAATAGAAGTAAAACCAATTGGAATACCATTTGATGGAATAGAACTGATAACGACAGATTGGATAGATTTAGGGACATCTGGATATAATTTATCTAATGTAATAAGTGGTCTTGATAATAACACGCTTTACAAATGGAGATTAAGGGTAAAATACCATCCAAAGTATGGTTCACCGATACATTCAAGATGGTTTTATATATCAGGAAATGCACCAAATGAGGTAGATTTCAGGACAGGTTTAACAGGTATAGAAGAAGATAAAGATGTAATATTGAGATATGATATTGTGAAAGGTAAGATTATATTCCATATTGATAGGATATTGGAAGGTGAAATAGTGATATACAATGTTCTTGGTGTTGTGATAGACAGGATAAAGATAACGAAAAAAGAAATATTATGGGATAAGAAAGTTCCAAATGGAGTATATTTTGGAAGGATAGAGAGAAGGGAAAAGACATCAAATAATTTTAAATTTATGGTAATTAGGTAATTATTAGAAAAAACAGGAAGTTTATTAAATATTCCTTGAAAAAATTCAGTTTTATTTTATATTTATTGTATGAGAATTTTTATTCTTTTGTTTTTTTTAATATCAGGATGTAAAACAAAGGGGGAAACAATGATTAGAAAACCAGTTGTAAGTGATCAGTTTTACCCAGGAAATCCGGATATCTTGAAAAAAACGATACTATCTTATCTAAAAGATGTGAATATAGATGGTGATATTATTGGTATCATTTCACCACACGCAGGCTATCCATATTCCGGGCCTACTGCTGCATATGCTTATTCAGCCATAAAAGATAGAAAGATAAAAACAGTTATCCTTATAGGTCCTTCGCATCGTGCATATTTTGATGGTATCTCAGTCTATGATAAAGGGAAATGGTTAACGCCACTTGGTGAAGTTGAAATAGACGAAGATATTGCAAAGAAATTGACGAAAGAAAATAGCAGGATAAGATACATTCAGGAAGCACACACTTTCGAACATTCCCTTGAAGTCCAGATACCTTTCTTACAGATAGTCTTAAAGGATTTTAAGATTGTCCCTATTGTTATGGGTGTCCAGAATGAAGAGAATATAAAGATTCTCTCAGATGCCCTTATAAATGTTTTAAAAAATGAAAAAGATTTTATTTTAATAGCAAGTTCTGATTTCTATCATGGTGAATCATACAAGGAAGCAAAGGAGATAAATGATTCAGCAGTTAAATATATAAATGAATTTTCACCAGAAAGTTTCCTTAGATTCATTATAAGAGAGGAAAATAAAGGGATTGCAGCAGCATGTGGATATGGTCCTTCCACAGTTGTTATGAATGTTTCAAAAGCACTTGGAGCAGATAGTTCAATTGTCCTGAATCATACGACATCAAACGATGTTATGGGTGTTTATTCAGGATATGTAGTTGGTTATATATCAGCAGTATTTTTTAAAAAAAAAGCAGATGAATTGGGTTTTAAACTGAATGAAGAAGAGAAAAAAACGCTTCTTAATATAGCAAGGAAGACGATAGAAGAGTATATAACGAATGGTAAAATCCCTGAATTTAAAATTACAGATGAAAATTTAAAGGTTCAAACAGGTGTTTTTGTAACATTAAAGAAAAAAGGAGAATTAAGGGGCTGCATTGGATTAATAAAAGGTATAAAACCATTGTATCTTGGTGTAGTTGATATGGCAATAGCAGCAGCAACACAGGACCCGAGATTCTTACCGGTTAAAAAAGATGAGTTAAAAGATATAGAGATTGAAATATCAGTCCTTACACCTTTCGAGAAGGTTAAAGACCCTGAAAAAGAAATTGTAGTTGGGAGGGATGGACTTTATATAATAAAAGGTTATTATTCTGGTCTTTTACTTCCACAGGTCCCTGTTGAATGGGGTTGGGATAGAAAAACATTCCTTGAGCAGGTATGTTATAAAGCAGGACTACCAAAAGATGCGTGGAAGACAGCAGAACTTTACAGATTCCAGGCACTTGTTTTCAGCGAATGAGCATAAAAAGAAAGGTCTCTGCTGCAATCTATAAATACAATATGATTGAAAAAGGTGAAATGGTAGCAATTGCATTCTCAGGTGGCAAAGATAGTATATTCCTTGCAGATATACTTAAAGAAAGGAAGGATATTTCAGAGGTTTTTCCGATACATATTGATAATGGTTTTGGAGAGGATATCGAAGGTATAGAAGATTTTTTAAAAAAAAATTTTAAAAGATACCATATTGAAAAGATCGAGATTGAAAAGGAATTTAATAATAAGAAAGAGACAATATGTTATTTCTGCACATGGAGGAGGAGGAAAAGGATTTTTGAGGTTGCATATGAAAATGGGATAAGAAAAATAGCATATGGGCATAACAGGGAGGATGCTGCTGTTACATTCCTTATGAATATTTTGTTTCATGGTGAGGTCGCAGCACTTTCACCAAACCAGGAATTTTTTGGTGGTCTTTTAAGGATTATAAGGCCTGTTTATTTTGTAAGCGAGAAAGAGATAGAATACTATTTAAAGAGAAAAAATCTTAAGGCATTTGAAAATCCCTGTCCATATAAAGATAATACTAAAAGAGCTGAATTAAAAAAGCTGATACAATCTTTTCCTGATGGGATGAATAATGTTTACAAGGCAATATTTAATATAAAAAAGGAATACATACCTTGAGAAAAATAATTATTTTTATAATCATTTTCATAAGTCTTTATGGGAATTTTACCGTCCTAAAAGTTGAATTTGAAGGGAACAGGGCATTCAGCACGAAATTCCTTCTTGATTGGATAAATACAAAGGTTAATTCAGAATACAATGAATATACATTAAGACACGATGAATTCAAACTTCTCCAGCTATACAGGGATAATGGTTTCTTTGATGTTTCTATTGATAAATATATAAAGGTAAACATAAAACTCAAAGGTGTATCAATAAAGTTTGTTATAAATGAAAATCTTCATTATCCGATAAAAAAGATAGAGTTTATTGGATGCCAATCAATAGAAAAGGATTCACTTGAAAAATTTCTAAAGATAAAAGTTGGTATGCCTTATGATGCATTAAGGTCTGCACTTTCAACTTATGGAATGATAGATTATTATTCGACAAAAGGATTTGCATATGCAACTATAAAGGACACATTCACTATGCTTAAAGGAACAGGTGTTATAGTTAAATATTTTATTGAAGAAGGCAATGAAGTATTTATAAAAGATTTTGAATATGAAAATAAAACAAAGATAAGGGAATCCGTTGTAAAAAAATACATAAATTTAAAGCCGGGTGAAATCTATAATCCTGAGAAGATAACATCCATTAAAAGAAAACTACTTGGGACATATCTTTTCGGCAGGGTAGATGTTATAACAGATGGTCTTATAGAACAGAAGGATTCAGTTAATGTGAAATTCGTCTTACATCCTGCACAACTAATGGATATAAATCTTGGCGGTGGATTTATGTCACCTGAATGGATAATAGGGAAGATAAGTCTGACTAAAAAAGGGCTTTTTGGTGGTGAACACAGATTAAAGATAGACGCAGAACCTGGTATAAGTATAAAAAGAGGAAGAAAGACAAATTTTTCATTTGCATTCACATCAAAAGAAATCCTATGGACACCTTTTGATTTAACATTT
Organism: Caldifarciminota bacterium; assembly: GCA_965649055.1. GTDB lineage: Bacteria > Hydrothermota > UBA3072 > UBA3072 > B12-G15 > CBFGJG01. The sequence goes on along the minus strand of CBFGJG010000017.1, from coordinate 32,797 downwards.
AAATACAAATTTGAGGAATTGAAGAAACAATTCTATGAAAGTGTAAACAGAATTGAAGCACAACTGGGATACACACATTCAGAGAATAAAGGTGGTTATTTCAGTTATCAGTGGATATACACAAGGGATACAACAAATGCATTGAAACTTGACCAGGTTCAGGTCCTGTACACAGAGATTGATTTTAGGGACAATTCGTTCGATCCAAAGAAAGGTTTAAGAATTATAACAGACTTAAAATATGGTGGTGCCATAAGGACTGGTGGTTCTTTTAAGTCCTATAATTTAAGATTTGCAACAGCAATAGGTTTCGGTAAGTTTGTTGTTGAAGGTTATGGTGCAACAGGTAAGGTTTTTTATAAAGAACTTCCAAAATATATGTATCTTTTCTACAATGATGGTGTGAACACATTGAGATGTCTTGGTAATTATTCTTTTGGTGATATATATGATTCTTATACCGAAAGATATTATTACAATGGATTCATGTCATACAATCTCCAGTTTAAATTCAGGATAATCACTGGGCTTTATGCAATTATTTTTACAGATGGTTTATACCTTGATAGACTTTATAAATCAACTGGTTTTGGTATTAACTATGTTTCCCCTGTTGGCCCTGTGAGGCTTGAGATAGGTTTCGGGAAGGATAGATTTAATAATAACAAGGTTGATTATATAATAGCGATAGGTGGAATAATATGAGGATTTTAAAAAGAATATTGATTTCTTTTTTAATATTTATAATTGTTATAATTACAGGTATAACTATTTTTATAAATACAAAATACTCAAAAGATATTGTTGAAAATCTTGCAGGAAAATTCTTAATAGGTGATTTTAGGATAGGTTCTCTGAAGATAACACCTGTTAGTGTTCATATCAAAAAAGTAAAATGGGTAAAAGATAATGAAAATATACTCTTGCTTGAATCTGCAAGGGTGACATTCAATCCATTTAAGTTGAAAGAACTGGAATTTAAAGGTGTATATGTAAAAGGAATCTATGTTAATAAGATTGATAGTATAAAAAGTTTCCTGAATCTAAAAGGTGGCGGTGGCGGGCTTATACCTTTTTCAATAAATGATATGAAAATTACCGATGGTGATATAAGATTGATGAATTACAAAATAAATCTCTCAACAGATATATCTATTCTATCTGATGATGAGAAGATGAATATAAGAATGAATGAGATTTCTCTTCTTGTGAATGATTCACTCCCGGTAAAAATTAAAGGGGCAACGAGTATAAAATTTGAAGGTCTTGATGTAATTTTGGATAAAATGAACATAAATTTCAAGAAAGGATTTTTAAACATAGATGGAATTTTCGGTAAGGAAAGCGACCTTAAATTGAAAGGTAATATAGATATATCTGATTTTTCCCAATTTTTACCAATAGATGTAAAATCAAAGATAATATTAAACATTCAATTTTCAGGAAGCGTTAAAATACCAAAGGTTTCTGGTAATATAGTTATAAAAGATGTAATCTTCAAAGAATATTCTTTGAGTTATCTTGAAATCAAACCTGAACTTATTGATAAAGATTTTAAGGTAATGATAAAATCAAATGGATTTTATTGTGATGCAAAGGGTAATTACCTTGATAGAATTAAAGGCCGGATTGTGATGAAAGGATTTAATATAAAAGAGTATGCAGGTATGAAGACAGACCTTAATGGTTCAATAACATTTAATGTTAATACGAAGGGTAATGGCACTTTTGATGTTAATTTTAATAATACAAGGATTGAAGATTTGATGATTACGAGTTTAAAAATTTCAGGTAAAAGGGATTTTATGGATATAAAAATAGATACATTTCATATAGATGGTGATGGAATGAATTTTGATGCAAAGGGAAGTTATGTCAGAAACGAATTTGATTTTAACATAAATTCTTACGGGATTAATCTTGAAAAACTTCATGGTTTTTTGAAGGTAAAACCGTATGGTATTGTGAAGATGAATTTCAAGATAAATGGGGATATGAAAAACCCGGGATTATCAGGTATTTTGACCTTGACTTCTTTTTCTTTGAACAATATTGAAGTTGATTCTTTATTCTTGGAACCAGAAATAGAAAATCTAAAATCAGGTGCTGCAACAATATTTGTAAATAAGATAAAGTTTGGGAAAAATGAGATTGAAAGATTGAATATAAAAGCAAGTGTTATAAATGAAGAGGTTAAATATTCATTAAATACAGAATTCCAGAAGAACAGGTTTAATATTAAAGGAAATGCAATAATAAAGGATACTATTCTTGTAAACATAGATACAATGCTTATAAAGATGCCAGATAAGGAAGATATAAAAAACAAGGAAGTTATAAAAATAACTATTGTAAAGAAAGATATTAATATAAGAGACTTCGCAATAGCTGCTCCTGGTGTTCAGTTCATGGTGAATGGTGATGTTGGTGATTCACTTGATTTGACTATAAATTTATTATCACCTGATTTAAGAAAGGTTGCAATGTTCCTTGGTCTGAAACAGATATTGAAAGGTGACCTTGATTTTTATATAACCGCAAGGGGAACAAAGGAGAAACCTGTTTTTGGTGTTTATGGTGTCTTGAATCATTTCCAGTTTAACGATATAAAATTTGATTCTGTATTCCTTCTTGTTGATTATAAGGAAGACTATATAACATTGCATTCTTTAAAACTGTACAAAGATACATTACCATCAATGATAACTGCGAAGGTTCCATTTGAGATGAAGAAAGGGCTTATAAATAATAAACCATTAGAGGGAAATATAAATATACAATTTTCTGATATAAGACCGCTTGTTTCAAATCTAAAAGATATAAATATCTATAAAGGCGGGATAAAAATTGATATTCAGGGGAAAGGAACAATTGAAAAACCTGATATAGATGGTAATATTGAAATTTCAGGTATATCTTTTTCAATACCACAGATAAATTTAAAGATGGAAGATTTTGGTGGTAATATAAAGATTAGAGAAGATAGGGTAGACCTTGAAATTTTAAATAAAGATAAAACAATCAACACTTCTGGATATGTTTTACTTAAAGATTTTAAGCCTTATGATATGAATATTGTTGCAAAATTGGTTAATTTTTATATAAAAGATGTTTTTTATACAGAGGCAAATCTTAATGGTATAGTAACAATGAGCGGAAGCCCATTCTCACCATCAATAAAAGGTAACATTGATATATTAAAGGTTGTAGCAAATATTCCTTTTGGTGGAAGAAAGAAAGGTGTGAAACCAAAGGAATTCCCGATGGATATAGATATCACTGTGAATATGCCAAGGAATGTCTGGATAAGAAACGACCTTGTTGATATGGAACTTGGAGGTTCTGTTGTTGTGAAGAAGAAAGATAGAATAAAGATAGAAGGTGAGATGAATGTCCTTGCTGGATATTTTTATTATTTTGATAAACCATTCAGTGTGGAAGAAGGAAGATTTGTATTTGTAGAAGAAATCATTCCAAATATAAATCTAAAAGCAAGGTCAACACTCACCTATGAGGAAGAACAGGAAGAAAAAGGTAAAAAGAATATGATAACAGGTCCTGTTATACTTGAAGTTTCCGGGACACTTGCAGATTTGCAGTTTGACCTTTATACAGAGCCACCATTACCACCACTTGGATTACAGGAAATAATACCACTTTTAAATCTTGATATGAAATGGACAGACCTTGCTAAATTCCAGAGGATGAGCACAACGATTCCATCAAAGGCAGTATCATATGTTATAAGGACACAGCTTTTAAACAGGATAAGGAATTCATTAGGTATAGATGCACTTGACCTTAATGCAAACCTTTTTGGTGCTGAAAAATCAACACAGATAACGGTTGGGAAATATTTCACAAAGAATATCTATGGAAGTTATACAAGGGATATATTTGCAGAAAACCCTGACCAGTTTCTGTTAAAATACATTATGAGGAAGGGTAATATAATATTACAGAGGAATGAAGAAGGAAATATCTGGGGTGGTTTTGAGGTGAACATAAAAAGATAATTGGGGTCAGTCTTCTCATTTCTCAAAATTTTGTATTCTTACTAATTTCAACCTATAAAAGATAAGATTTTAATTCCCTACTTTGCTATATATTATTAAAGTAGTCATTAAAATCATTGAAAGCTAGAGGTAAAAGATTTTTTAAAAAAGGGTTGTTATTTTTATTAAATATGTAGTGTTTTTTTCTGAACATAGGTTTCTTCTAATTCTCCTTCACTTTATTTTTGAAAATCCTTAATTTGACTATTGAAATTTAACATTTATTAGATATTTATTTATAGTAATAATACATTACATTAAAAAATAGTAATCACACACTGAAAAATTCCACTTGACTTTTAAGATTAATATTTTAATTTATATATATGATATTTCTTCTTTTTGCATCAATAATAATTACTGGAGAAGTAAAAGGTATAATTGGACCTATATCTTCAAGATATATCGCTGAACTTATAAAAGAAGGAGAGAGAGTAAATGCAGAGGCAGTTGTTATAATCCTTGACACACCAGGTGGTTTTGATGATGCAATGCGTGATATAGTCCAGGCAGAACTTAATGCAAATGTCCCTGTTGTCATATATGTTCATCCATCAGGTGCAAGGGATGCATCGGCAGGTGTATTTATAACACTTGCAGCACATATTGCTGCTATGACACCCGGAACAAATATAGGTGCTGCAACACCAGTTGCATTCGGTCAGGGCGAAAAGATTGATGATGCAATGAAACAGAAGATGGTGAATGATGCAGCAGCTTACATAAAATCAATAGCTGAGAAAAGGAAAAGAAATTCAAAATGGGCTGTTGACGCAGTTATAAATGCATCTTCTATAACTGCAAATGAGGCTTTAAAAATGAATGTTATTGATGTTATTGCTGAAAACTTAGAAGAACTCCTTACAAAGATAGATGGATTTGAGGTTGAACTCCCAACCGGTAAAAAAATTCTTAGGACGAAAGATGTAAATATAGAAAGAAGAACGATGAATTTTAAAGATATTTTTCTTATGAGGATTTCAAATCCAAACATAGCATACATATTGATGATTATTGGTATATATGGTTTAATCTATGAGATAACACATCCCGGTGCAATAATACCCGGTGTTATCGGTGCATTATGCCTTATCACATCTTTCTTTGCATTCCAGACATTGCCGATAAATTATGCAGGTCTGGCACTTATAATACTTGGTATTATTATGTTCATACTTGAGGTTTTAACACCAACTAATGGGCCTTTAACAATAGGAGGTATAATATCAATGTTTCTTGGCTCTCTAATGCTTATAAAGACAGATGTTCCATTCTTAAAGATATCTTTACCTTTAATAATTGGGGCAGTTGGAACAACTGCATTGTTTCTTATATTTGCATTGACACTTGTTGTCAGAACACTGAAAAAAAGACCATATTCAGGTATTGAAGGTATGATTGGTATGGAAGGAGAAGCGATAACTGATATATATAAGAATGGAACAGCATATATAAATGGTGCATACTGGAGTGCATATTCAGATGAGAAGATAAAGAAAGGGGAGATAGTTATTGTAGAAAAGGTTGAAGGTTTTAAAATAAAAGTTAGAAAAAAGGAGGAATAATGATTGGTTGGATAGTAGCAGTTATTATTGTTTTGATACTCCTTGCAAATTCAATAAGGGTTTTGCAGGAATATGAAAGAGGTGTGGTTTTCAGGCTTGGAAGATATGCAGGTGTAAAAGGACCTGGTGTTGTTTTTATAATACCATTCTTTGATAGGTTAAATAGGGTTTCGTTAAGATTGGTTGCCTATGATGTTCCACCGCAGGATGTGATAACGAAAGATAATGTCTCTGTAAAGGTGAATGCAGTTGTGTATTTTAAGATAATGGACCCGGCAAAATCAATAATAGAGGTTCAGGATTATTTCTATGCAACAAGTCAGATAGCTCAGACAGTTTTAAGAAGTGTATGCGGTGAGGTTGAACTTGATGAACTCCTTTCCGAAAGGGAAAAGATAAATGTGAAATTACAGCAGATTATAGATAAAGAAACAGACCCTTGGGGTATTAAGGTAACTGCTGTTGAGATAAAACATGTTGACCTTCCACAGGAAATGATAAGGGCTATTGCAAGACAGGCAGAGGCAGAAAGAGAGAAGAGGGCAAAGATAATTTCAGCAGAAGGTGAATATCAGGCAGCTCAGAAGGTTACAGATGCTGCAAGGATACTCGAGCAGAGCCCATTAACATTGCAACTTAGATATTTGCAGACACTTGTTGAGATATCTGCAGAAAATAACTCAACAGTAATCTTCCCTATTCCGATGGAACTTGTTAAACCTTTCATAGAGTTCTATTCAAACAAGGAGAAAGGTAAGAAATAAGTATTAAAGTTTCCTGGATAACCTATTATTTTCCACCACTTGCACTGGGTGGAACTGAAAGAAGTTATGAAATAACAAAATATTTAAAAGAGAATGGATTTGATTTATCTGTTTTTACCCCTAAGATTCCAAAGAAATATATTTTAAAAGAAGTAGATGATGTTGTAAATGTAAAAAGGATTTATTCCCTTGACCCTTTCCATTTGCCCTTATCGCCTTTTGAAGCAGGAAAAGGTAAAAGGGATTTTATAACTTTTCCTGATAACAAGATAGGTTTCTTACCTTTTCTATTATCAAATCTTGAAAAAAGTGATATATTTATTACATCTTCACCGCCTGTTTCAATTCACCTTGCTGGTCTATTTTTAAAAAAAAGAGGATACAGATGGATAGCAGAATTCAGAGACCCATATACAGATGGACCTATTGGAAAATATCTTTTCCCATTCGAGAACGAACTTGCAAAGGCACTTGAAAAAAAAATAATAGAAAAAGCGGATGTGGTTGTAACCCTTTCTTATGGCCTTGAGAATGAATTCAAGAAAAGATATTCTTCTAAAAAAATAATAACAATCACTAATGGTTATAATGAATCTGATTTTGAAGGTATTCAGGAAGAAAAAGAGGATAAATTCACATTAACCTATCTTGGAACAATTAATAAAACTCATAGACCTGATAATATTATTAAAGCACTTGAGATATTGCAGAAAAAAATCAGGAATCTTAAAGACATCTTTTTATTCAAGGTTATTGGTTATATTATTCCTGAATATCTTGAGAGATTAAATTTATTCCCATTTTTTAAATACGAAGGATACCTTCCGAGAAAAGAAGCGATAAGAAAAATGCTTTCTTCTGATTTACTCCTTTTAATACTTACAGATGAAGAATCGCGATTTGCAATACCCGGAAAAACATTTAATTATCTAAGGAGTGGGAAAAACATTCTACTTGTATCTAGTGATGGAGCATTGAAAGATTTATTAAAAGATTATGCAATAACATCAGGCCATAAACCTGAAGAAATTGCGTCGAAGATAGAAATATCAATGAAGGATTCGGTGAAATTAAAGGAATTTCCTGATATTCAAAGATTCGAATGGAAAAATATAGGTGAAAGATATAAAAATCTTATCTTGGAATGCGTGAAAAACTAAAAATCGAAAAGATTATTCATGGAGGATATGGTTTGGCAAGGAAGGATGGTTTTGTTTATCTTATCCCTTACACTGCACCTGGAGATTTAATAGTTGGAGATTGTAAGAAGGTTAAGGATTATTTTATCTGTGAATTAGTTGAAATCCTTGAGCCTTCTGATATCAGAGAAAAACCAAAATGTTTTCATTTTGGATATTGTGGTGGTTGTTCTTTCCAGCATATAAAAAGGGAAGAAGAGATAAAGATAAAAAAAATGGCATTAGAAGAAGATTTAAAAAGGATTGGAAAGATTCAAAAAAATGTTGATGAGGTAATTTTTTTAAAGAGGGAAAATTACAGGAATAAGGTTGAATATAGTTTCCTTGATGATAGATTTGCATACTTTAATTCGAAGAACGAAAAATTCATAATAAAAGAATGTTTTATTGAGGAAGAAAATATAAAGAAGTTCAGAGAAAAAGGTATTTTTAAAAATCTTGAAAAATTGATATTGAGAACCGATAGTTCAGGAAAGATTATTGCAATCGGAGTTGATGATAATTTTAGAAGATTTATAATAAAGGGAAAGAATGAAAAATTAATTTATAGATTTAATGAATTTGAATTTGAGGTTTCGCCATATTCTTTTTTCCAGACAAACACAGGAATAGCAGAAAAGATGATTGAAAAATTAAATGAATTGATAAATCCATCAAAAGAAGATGTAATAGTAGATGGATTTGGTGGTGTTGGAACTTTTGGAATTTCAATTTCTAAAAAGGTTAAAAATGTTTCTATAATAGAAAAATCAGAAAATGAGATAATAGATGCAGGTAATAATATTTTAAGAAATAAATGTGAAAATGTGAAGCCAATCAATATAGATATAAATAAAGCAGAAGATTATATAGAGAAAGCAAATAAAATCATCCTTGACCCACCAAGAGAAGGGATTAATAAAAACTTAATAGATATTATAAACAGAACCAAACTTGAGATGATAGTCTATATATCCTGCAATCCTGCAACTTTATCAAGGGACTTGAATTTGATAAAGGATTATAGAATAGAGAAATTAATTCTATTTGATATGTTCCCTATGAGTTATCATACTGAAGCAATGGTTAAACTAAAATACGCGCCTGGAGGGACTTGAACCCCCATCTGCGGATTCGTAGTCCGACGCTTTATCCAATTAAGCTACAGGCGCTCAGTTAAATGATATTTAAAATATAAGAAAAGTCAAGTATCTGGATTATTTGTATTTAAAGATAGAGCATAGTTCAACATCTGATTTAATAAAATGTAATGTTATCAAAAAGTAAAGGTGGTTTTTTAAGCCTTATAACTATTTTTACGAAAATTGGGTTTACCTTGTTAATATGTGGTAAATCATCCACAAAAATGTATTGACATTGCTTATTTAATCTATATAATCTATATAAAACGGAGGTTATTATGGTAAAGAAAATATTTTTAAGTGTTGTATGTTTTGTTTTATTATTCTTTTCTTGTGCACCATCTTCCCTTGTAACATTTGAGACAATGAAACCACCGGAGGTAAGTCTCGGTAATGTCACAAAGATTGCAATTGCAGAATTTGAGGGTGAAAAAGGTTCGGGAACACAGGCATCATATAAACTTACTGAATTACTTACACAAACACAGAGATTCACCATACTTGAGAGGGAAAAGATAGATAAGATATTACAGGAACAGGGATTTTCTTTAACAGGTGCAATAGACCAGGCAACTGCTGTTGAGATAGGTAGATTGCTTGGTGTTGATGCATTAATCTTTGGTAGTGTGACAACATATAAGGTTGAGGATGAAAAAGGGACAAGAAAGGTTGAGAAAAAAGTAGGGACAGGTGAATACAAGACAGAAAAATATTATAATATTTTTACAAAGAAAGAGGAGGAAAGACAGGTAGAAATAAAGAAGACAGTCCTTGTTGATGAATCATATATTAAAAGAAAAGGTGTAGTATCAGTAAGTTTTAAGGTTGTTGATGTAAAGACAGGGCAGCTTCTTGCAGTAAAATCCTTAACAAAAGATAAAAACTATGAATCTGTTGAAGGAAAAGGGACAATACCTGCTGCTGAGGAGATACTTTCAGACCTTCTTTCAAAGATTGCCTTTGAATTTGCAGGTATGATTGCACCTGTGAAAATCACAGTATCAAGGGAACTTGAAAAAGGTTCTGAAGTTGTGAATAGAGGAATAACTTTTGCAAAAAACGGATTATGGGATAAGGCAAGAAAAACCTGGGAAGATGCATTAAAGGTAGAACCAGGAAATCCATCAATTTATTACAATCTTGGTGTTGCATACGAACAAAAAGGTGATTTCTTCACTGCAAAAGAGATGTATTCAAAGGCAGTTGATTTGAATCCAAAAGAAAAATATATGAAGGCCTTAAAGACCGTTGAAGAAATCCTCTCAAAGCCATTTTGATTAAATTTTTTTTAATTATATAAAATAACTTTTATGGAGGAAAGATGTCAATAAAAAAACTTGTTGAAGAATTAGCATCCATTATTCCGGGTTTTTCAGGATACTATGAGATGGAAAGAAGAAGAGAGGAAGACAAACTTTTAAGGGATTATCTTTATAGAAAGATTGAAGAAATTGAAAAAAAACTTAACAGCAGGATAAAAGAAATAACAAAATCAGGAGAATTGAAAGAACTTGACAGGTTTTCATCATTAACAAAGAATATAGAAAGGATAAAAGATTCGGTAAAATACACTTCTTATGGTTATAAAGGGTTTTTTGATGTTGTAAATATTGACGAACAGATACTTGAAGATATTCTTAATATTGATATGGATATGATAAGAAAAATAGTTGGATTTAACGAGGATATGTTAAATAATCCTGAAATTCTAAATGATTTTTTCAGGGATTTTGAAAAAATTTTTAATGAAAGAAGAGAAAAAATCTTAGGTGTAAAATAACAGGAGGGAAAAATGGCAATACTTCTTGAAGTAATAGAATTTTTTGATGATACTGGTGAAGAGATAGTTCACAGAATTCCTGAAAAGGGCTCTGGTGACATTGCTATTGGTAGTCAGTTGATTGTTAGGGAAAATCAGGAAGCAGTTTTCTTCAGGGATGGGAAGGCACTTGATGTCTTTGGACCAGGAAGACATACAATTACAACTTTAAATATTCCACTTATAAAGAATGTTCTTGGTCTTGCATTCAACGGGAAAAGCCCTTTCAGGGCAGAGGTATATTTTGTAAATAAAAAGGTATTCACAAATGCAAAATGGGGAACTGCTGAACCAATACTTTTTAAGGATAAAGAACTTCAGATTATAAGGATAAGGGCAAATGGAATACAATCGTACAGGGTAAAGGACTCACAGCTTTTTGTGAACAAAATAGTTGGGACCCAAAAAATATACGAAAGGTCAAAGATAGATGATTTCTTCAAGGATATAATAGTTTCAAGGCTTACTGATTTTCTTGGTGAAAGATACACATCTATTTTTGAACTTCCAAGAAGTTATGATGAATTATCTATTGGTGCAAAATCACTTATTTCAGAAGACTTTGAAAAATATGGTCTTGAACTTGTTGATTTTTATATAAAATCAATAACACCACCTGAAGAAGTCCAGAAGATGATAGATGAGAAGGCAGGTATGAATGCAGTTGGGAATCTTGATGATTTCACAAAATTTGAAGCAGCAAAGGCTTTGCGTGATGCTGCAAGTCAACCTGGTGGAACAGCAGGTGCAGGTGTTGGTGTTGGTGCCGGGATCGGAATGGGGATGGCAATACCTGAGATGCTTAAAGGTTCAGGTGAGAAGAAGGCAACTACAAAAAAGTGTCCAAAGTGTGGAAAAGATATACCTGAAAGTTCAAAATTTTGCCCGGAATGTGGAGAAAAGTTAACTGAAAAGAAATTCTGTTCAAAATGTGGTAAGGAAGTTCCTGAAGGTTCAAAATTCTGTCCTGAATGTGGTAATAAATTGGTATGAAGATAAAGTGCCCTTCCTGTGGTGCTGAATTTGAGACAGAATCAGGTTTAAAAATACTTAAATGTCCTTACTGCAAAAGTTCTATATTTATCTTTCAGGAATCCGGAACACTTGAAAAGATAATACCACTTATCTCTTACGAGAATGCAAGAGAAATTTTCCAGAAAAAGAATATTAATGATAGTTTTGAACTTATTTATATACCTTTTTATAAAGTAATAAGAAACAACGATGAGGAGTATGTTGTTGGTATAAAAGATGCAAATTATGAACTAAAGACCTTTATTCCACAGGGAGATAGAATTCCTGTTGAAAAAAAACTCGTTGAACCTGAGATAAAAATAGAAAATGCATTATCTCTTGTTTTCTCACCATTTTATAAGACAAGGAATAATATATTGATGTGTGCAGTAAGTGGAAATATTCTGAACGATTATTCTCTGGAAGAAGTAAAGAAGATAAATATTCTACCCACTATCATCTTTTTAATTTCAGGAATATTGGCAGTATTAATAAAGAAACCGATATTGAAGTTTACAATCCCTTTGTTGGTTTCATTTCTGGTTTTTTTGAAAAAAAATGAATAATGTAATATCTATAAATTGTCCTTCCTGCGGTGGTAGTGTTAAGGTAAATGAAGGTGATAAGAATGTCTTATGTGAATATTGTGGTTCAGAATATATACTTTCATCTAAAATAGGAATTCAAAGATATTTTGCAAGACCTGCCAAAGGGATAACAGATTATTTTAAGGAAAGAAATATTAAAATCATTGAATCCAGGATTATTTTTATTCCGATACTGAAGGTCAAAACAGAGATATTTGGTTGGGTATATGGTTATAGAAAAGGGAAGAAGATAACATATCAGGAAAAGGACGAAAAAGGAAGGTTAAGGACATACACTGTTACAATTGATGAACAATGGTTGAAAAAACATGTAAATACTTACAGGGAGAATCTATTCCCGCAGGTGAGGAAAATGAAACTTGGAATAGAGAAGGTTGATTTAAATGATATTGAACTTTTACCCTATGATGATGAAGCTATGCATAAAATTGGTTCGGTGATGGATTTATCCACAGGTATTGAAAAAATGAAAGATAATGCATTAAAAAATATAATCAAAAGGTTTCTTGCACAATTTACAGGGTATGATGAATTGAAATATGACCTTGAATGTGTTTTGCCATATTTTTCTGTTATCTATTATCCTGTTTTCACTGCGAGGACAAACATTGGTTATTTTGTGATTGATGGTGTAAAAAACAGGGTGATTTATAAGGAAGAAAAAATGACTGGGGAAAAAAGAATAAGGATTAGAAATTACTATATTCCTATCTTTACTATGGTAATATCTATATTTTCATTTATGAATCCATTTCTTGGTTTTATTGTATTTTTAGGCTTATTAATCTTTCTTCTATACTCATATGGAGATTGAACTTATAAAGCTTGTATGTCCAAATTGTGGCTCAAAGATACAATCTTTAAAATCAGATAATCTCCATTTCTGTGCAGTTTGTGGTAAAGGATATTATTTGAAAGATAGAAAATTTGTTGAGATTAAAACAATATTTGTGAAAGAACAAATAAAAAATGATTCAAAGAAAATATATCTTCCATTCTGGGATTTGAAAACAGATATAGATTTTGAAGGAAAAACATTACAGGAAACAGCAAATATAATTAAAATGTTCATAGAAGAAAACTATGAGATTGTTATGAGAAAAGAAGATTTGACTGATATGGGTTCTAAACAGATAGAATTTATAATACCTGCATTTGGAACAACAAACAGGTATTTATTGCTTGATAATATAGGTCTTTTTTATACACTGAATAAATTTAATTTTGAAGAAGAAAAACCTTACAATATGCTTGGTGGTAAATACAGGATTGAAGATTTGATACCTGTTTTAAAATCATTCCTTTTCTCTTTATTTAAGAGAAAGGAAATGCTGATTGATAAGAAGATAAACTTTAATATCATTGAGAACAAAATCCTTGGTATTCCGTTTTATATTCAGGATAAGATTTTGGTGGATGGTATTTATGGAAAGAATATGTTCCTTGATGCAGTTGAGAATATAGAAGAGATATTAGGGATTTTAAAAACATAAATATTATATTTGAGTTAATATTCAAAATAAATAATAGAGAATTGAGTTTTAACAAATATTAAATAATAAAATTTAAGATAATCATTTTCAAATTTTGAAAGAACTTGCAATAATTGGTTTCAGTCATAAACTTTCAACTTTGGATTTAGATATTCCCACAGGCTTTGGTAGGTAAGGTCAGCAAGTCTTCGGAATAATACATAATAAATTGAATATGGATAAATTATAAATATCATATTTACGATATTTTAAAGATAGAATAATAATTTAACTATGTGTCCTACAATTTCTCTATTATTTAAACAGAAGATCGAACTTAGTATTTTTAAAAATACAGCGAAATTGCAAAGTCAAGTGTGTAAGTTTCTCCAAAGAATTTAAAATACTCAATATAATCTGTTATATGGAATGGAACCATATTTCCATCATCAATATTATCCTGATAAAGACCATATATTGATATACGATTTGTATATTCATGGAAGAATCTGTATTTCCCTGTAACTGAGAATCCTATCCTTGCCTGTGGTCTAAATTCGAGACCAAGGTTTAATGTGAATAAGTTATCCATATTTTTTATTTCTGTTTGCCAATTACAAATAATAGAGTAGTTTGTTCCATTATAAAATATTTCTGGCGAAATGATTTGAGATTGAGAGGTTATAAAATACCATTCTATCTCACCACCGGGATAAATCTTCAAAAACCTTGTAATATTAAAAGGAAAATTTATTCCTAACTTAATCCCTAAACCACCGTATAAATTTTTCATTATTTCATAAGGAACCTGTTTTAATGTATCATTATTAAATCTATAATATATATCTGTATTAAAAGGCCCTTCACCACCTTCTGCTTCTTTTGTTATATTGACTGACTTGCCCATTATAGCAGCATTAATCATAAGATGCTTGAATGGAAAATATTTTATCCCGCCTCCAAGACTATATTCCCTTACCCTTAATGGTTCTTCAGGTTTTATAATAAAAAAATAATCAATAGTGTCTTTGTGTGTTCCAAGACTATCAATAAATATACCCTGAACTGTATCAGGCAGAAGTGCTTCTGAATTTGACCAGTCAGGAAGCATTGTAAAGAAATAAAGTCCTATTGCCTGTGTTTCAGGAACAAGTGTAAGGTAAGGTTTTGCTTCTTCTTCAAATGTCTTTGCATCAACATCTGTATAACTTGAAATAACAACCTCACCAGTCTCTGAATCTATCATCTTTGCTGTTATCTGATAATTCTTACCTATTTTTACAATGTTTCCTATTATAAGTAATCTTGCGCCAATCATCTTCCCGACTTTAATAGCGGTTTCTTCTTCAATTGCACCTGAAAGGCTCAATTTCCATTCATCAAAGATTTTCTCCATTTCTTCCCTTTCAACAACCTTGAATTTACCTTCATATAGTATATAATGTGTGAGAATTTCACGAATAGCATTCCCAACACCTTTATCTTGCAATTTTTTATCACAATAAAATGAAAATATAGCAATGTTAGTTGGTAAAACTAACTCTGGATTAATCTTATAAACATTCTCAAACTCTTTTACCATCTTCTTCATCTTATCCTGAAAGACACCTTTACTTTGAAGATTTATACATAAAAAAATAAAGGATAATATTAAAAATTTTCTTAACATTCTTCCCCCTATTTTTCTGTGAATGTGAATACACCATCCCAATTTTCAGGTGGTGGATTCCTTCTAAAAATTGTTATCCTGTCAAGGAATATACCTGATACCCTGTCTTTTGAAAAATTATATATTTCAAGGAATATCCTTTCTGCTTCATCCCAGTTCCTTTCCCTGTAAAACTTTAGAGCATCCTGATATTTCTCAACATACATCCTTAATGCGTCGTTCCATTCAAATCCCATAGGTTCATAGATTGTTACAGGTTCTACCTTCCCTTTAACCCTTATTTTATCTATTTCCCTCAATGGAATCTTATCCTTCACATATTCAGCAGTTGAACCTGATATGAGTATCGTTGTCCCGTAGAATTTATTTGCACCTTCAAGCCTTGAAGCAAGGTTCACACTATCCCCAATAACCGTATAATCCATCCTTTCTTCGGTCCCCAGGTTTCCTACAATCATCTTCCCTGTATTTATTCCAAATCTTGTTTTTAGTTTCGGGAATCCTTCATTCCACATCTTCTGGACCTCTTCCTTCATCTCAAGTGCTGAATAAACTGCTTCAACTGGATGTTCTTCAAAATAATGTGGTGCACCAAACACTGCCATAATAGCATCACCTTCATATTTATCAACAGTCCCTTTATGTTTGAATACTATTTTTGTCATAGAGCTTAAATACTGATTTATCAGATTTACAACATATTTTGGTTCTTTACCTTCTGAGAAACTTGTGAATCCTTCTATATCTGTGAACATTACTGTTAGGACCTTTTCTTCACCGCCAAGGACAATTTCTTTCGGGTTCTTTACAAGTTCATCGAGTATCACACCGGGAACATATCTCTGGAATGCATTCTTAATATATCTTCTCTCTCTCTGTGATACAAATATCGAATCAGTGATTCCTGTTATGTATGTTATAACAAGGACAAGGATTATAGGAGTAAGCCTTATTATGAGATTCATCTTAACAAAGAGAAAGAAGTCAACAATGACGATTGTTAAAATTAAAATGGAAAATAATACACTTATAATAACTGGCTTTGAATATTTTAAGAATAATAGTGAAAAAGATGTAAGAATCAAAATAATCCATAGGATAAAAATATTAAAGACATTTATTCTTTCATTATTTAAAAGATTTGCAAGTGCAGTAGCATGTATCTCAACTCCCGGTGTTAGCCCTTTTGATGATATGTAAAATGGGGTTGGGACTAAATCCTTGAATTCTTCAAGAGTAACACCTAAAAGAACAATCTTATCTTTAAAAACACCTTCATTCAGGATTTCATTGAATATATTCAATTGATTCGCAGAATCTTCAATGCCTAAAAGAAATTCTTCATCATCCAAAACACGATAAAATGGAACATACTGGAATGTCCTTGAAGGACCATAAAAATAGAGATAATGTAAACCAGAAATATTAGGTTCATTCCCGAGTATATTAAACATCTTTAAGGCAAAAGATGAATAACCTTTTTTACTTTTAAAGAGATACTTTCTTATAATACCATCAAAGTCAACAATAGTGTTAACAAATCCTGTGTGTGCACAATCTGAAATAGGTTCTGCCGGTTCAATTATCCCATCTTTAATGATTTTGGAAGCAAGGACAACATTTTTAAAATCACATATCGCATCAGCAAAGAGGGAATCATTTTTTATCTCGAAATCATTTATATCAAACTCAATATCTATTGCTATTAGTTTAGCACCGCATTTCTGAAGGTTTTTTATGAATTTTGCATAATAACTTCTTGGATATGGAAATCTCTGTCCTATTGTTTTATAGGAAATATCATCTATTTCAACAATAACAATATTCTTTGGTGGTTCTTTTATTCCCCGAACCCTGAACCTCGAATCAAGAAGTTTTAATTCAAGGTATTTAAAAGGTCCTGAAATAGATAAAAGTAAAGAGATTAGAAATATTAAAAAGGTCAATATAATTTTTTTAAGCATATTGTAATTTAAGCATTTTTCTTCAAATTGTCAAGTAATAAACCTTATATGCTTAAAACCTTTAAGATGTTCCTTTATTTTATTATATACTTCATCTGAGAAGGGCTTTGAGTAAAATGCCCACCTTGTCCATATTTTATTTTCGCTAATTATTATCTGTAATTCAGCACCCTTACCTTTTGTTTTGGAACTTATAATATTAATATTTTCAATAGGGAGAGAAGAGGAGCCAATTATTTTTTTGAAAAAAAAGAATTTAAAACTTAAAATTTTCCTGTCAATATCAAAATCAATCTGTGACCTGAAAAACAAAATTAAAAAAGATAATATAAAGGCAAAAATACTTATAAAAGAAAATACAATAACACCGGCAAAACCAATATTTTTAAAAGGAATAATTATAATAATTAAAAGAAAAGAAATTCCGAAAACAGATGAAAATAATCCTGCTGCGATTCTTTCTTTTATATCAGAAGTAATACTTAAAATTGAAGAATGTTCATTAACTACACAACCTAAAGGTATTAAAGTTTCCATTTATATTTCTCAATTTCATCAATTGTTTTTGTAAGTTTCCTTGCCCTGTAAACAATCATAAACCCTGAAAGTTCCTTATATGGAAGATTTTTTACTTCATCATAACCTGCACTACGATAAAATACTAAGTATTCCCCGTTTTGTGAAATCTCATAGATAATCACAGGAATGCTCTGTTCATAGGGTATATCATAAGATAATGTATATTTGTAAGAAGATTGCCATTTACTTACAGAATGTGGTTGTTTCCAGAATATCTTTCCTTTTTTACCTGATATAATCCATTCAATGAAATCTGAATTTACCTTTATCCTCCCTTCTGAAAATGTGGCAATCAGAAAAGGAAGAATAATGAAGATTAGAGCTAAAGTATAAATTATTATGACTATAGCAATTAATTCTATTTTTATTGTAATATGATATTTTTCAAGATAGTTTAATATAAATCCTAAAATAAAAATTGGTGGGAATATAAGTAAAAAAATAAAAATTAAAGAAACTTTTAAGAAATTAGGTTTACCGTAAGCAGTCACAGGTCTCATATTTTTTTCTTATATAAAATATATTTTTTTTAAATAATGTCAAGTGTAATGTGTAAAGGTTGAATTTGACTATTGAAATTCGTCAAAGAATTATAAATATTTTAAATTTTTATTTTGTCTTGACTTATCATAAAAATTTTTTAATATTTTATCATGATAATTTTTATTCTTTTTAGGATTTTAATTCCAATGGATAATGTTCAGACAGACCATCTGCGTGCATATGGCCTCACTTACTGGGTTTTAAAGGAAGGTCTTGATGCTGAATGGCTTCTAAATTACAGGGGTGGAAGTTTTCTTCTTCCTTCACTTGAAGGCATAAAAGAGAAGGCAAATATACTTGGTGTTAGATACATTGAAATCTCGGAAGACCAGGTAAATGAGATATACGGAATAATTGAAAGGGAGAATATGGAGGTTGTCCTACTTGAGAAGGCACCAAAGATAGCGGTTTACATACCTGATATAGAAGGGCCCTGGGATGATGCGGTTTGCCTTGCCCTTGAATATGCAAAGATTCCATACGATAGAATCTGGGATAAGGAGATTATTTCAGGTGAGATATCAAAGTATGATTGGATACATTTACATCATGAAGATTTCACGGGTCAGTATGGAAAATTTTATGCAGCATATAAAGATGCAGATTGGTATAGAAAAACAGTCTATGTTAATGAAGAAATGGCAAGGAAACTTGGGTATAAGAAGGTCTGGCAGATGAAACACGATGTTGCTCTGAAATTAAGGGAATATGTCCAGAATGGTGGATTTTTATTCACAATGTGTTCAGCACCTATAACACTTGATATTGCGCTTGCATTCTATGGTATAGATATAGTTCCGCCGGAAATAGATGGTGATGGTATAAATGAAAATTATCAAAATCTGGCTGATTTTTCAAGGACATTTGCATTTAAAGATATTAACCTTATAACACACATCTTAATCTATGAACATTCAGATGTTGATATTACAATGGAGGCAGCAGGAAGAGGGGAAAAGGTATTTTTTACACTGAATGATTTCTATGCAAAAAGGGATGTGCTACCTACTATTTTAATCCAGAATCATACAAGATATGTTAAAGAGTTTTTAGGACAGGATACTGGATTTAGAAAAAACAGAATAAAAGGTGATGTTTTTATACTTGGAGAGGTGAAAGGGACGGATGAGGTAAAATATATATTTGGTTCTTGTGGAAAAGGAACATTCTCTTTTTTAGGTGGTCATGACCCGGAAGACTATCAGCATTTTGTTGGTGACCCACCAACATTACTTGAACTTTATAAAAATTCACCTGGATATAGACTAATACTTAATAATATTCTTTTCCCGGCTGCAAGGAAGAAGGAACTCAAAACATAATGGATATAAGAGATTTCATTGATTATTTAAATTCAAGGAATGTTTCAGAACATACAATAAAATCTTATGAGAATGATATTTTACAGTTTCTTAATTTTTTAAAAGAAAACGGAATTGATGATTATAGATATATTAAAGCTATGGATATAAGAAATTTTCTTTCGCATCTTTTAAACAATGGATATTCAAACACATCACTGGCAAGAAAGATTTCTTCAATAAAGGCGTTTATGAAATTTTTAAAGAAAACAGGGAGGATAGAACAGAATCCTGCTTTGAGTATAAAATCACCAAAGAAGAAGAGAAAATCACCTTCTTTTTTAACTGAAAGGGAGATGGAAGAATTGTTTGAATTACTTCCAGGTAATAATTTACTTGATATCAGAAATATTGCTATTTTTGAATTGCTTTATGGTAGTGGATTAAGGGCTTCAGAACTTGTTAATTTAAAATTATCTGATATAAATTTTTTCAATGAAACAATAAGTGTTTTTGGTAAGAGAAAAAAATACAGGATTCTGCCATTGACAAAGAAATCTGTTGAAAGCCTTAAAAGATATATTGAATTAAGGGGAAAAAACGAAGGTTATCTTTTCTTAAGCAAGACAGGTAAAAAATTAACACAAAGGGACCTTCAAAGGATTGTTAATAGATTCATATCACAGGTTACCACATTAACAAGGATGAGTCCACATACATTGAGACATACTTTTGCAACACATCTTTTAACAAAAGGTGCAGACCTGAGGGCTGTTCAGGAACTCCTTGGTCATTCATCTTTGTCAACAACACAGATTTATACACATTACACAATTGAAAAATTAAAAGAGATTTATAAAAAGGCACATCCAAGGGGTGAATGATGAATGAATTGAGGGAATTATTGAGAGAATGCGGGGATAAAATAATAATGAAATACTTCACGAGACTGAAGATTGAAGATGTGAATAGTAAGGGAAGACTTGATTATGTTACTATTGCTGATAAAGAATCAGAGGAATTCCTTGCGAAAAATCTTCTAACTTTATACGATGCCGGAATTTGCGGTGAGGAAGGTGCTTTGATTGAGAAAGAAGAAATGATATACATAGACCCTGTTGATGGAACGATAAATTTTATACACGGCATCCCTTATTTCTGTATATCCTTATCCTGTATAAAAAAAGATGAGATAATCTGGGGTGCAATATACGAACCTACAAGGGATGAATTTTTCTATGCTGAGAAAGGGAAAGGAACATATCTTAATAATAAAAGGGTAGAAGTAAACAAGATTAAAGAATTGTCAGGTTCAATAATAACATTTGGATTTCCAGTTTCAGCATATAATGTAAAAGATAAATACATTTCATTTATAAGTTCTTTATTTGGTAATGTGAATGCGTTAAGGTGGCTTGGTTCAGCTGCATTAGACCTTGCTTATATTTCCTGTGGAAGGGTTGAAGCAGCGGTTCAATTCAATATGAAAAAATGGGATATTGGGGCAGGGATACTTATGATAAGGGAATCTGGTGGAATTGTTACTGACTTTGAAGGGAATGAAAATATTCTTGAAGGTTCAATAATTGCAGGAAATCAAGATATACAAAAAGAATTATTTAAGTATCTAAAAAAATTCTTTTAGGAGGAAATCTTCGACGCCTGGGGAATACCACCAATAATTGGTGATGTTCATAAAAAAATTATTTATGATGCATTAAAACCATTGGGATTTTCGGATAAATCAATAAGCTTTCTTTCATGGATAGGTAGATGGAAGGATTTGAGAATACATATAGGACCTGTTGAGATAGGCTCTTCATCACCTTCACATTTTGAAAGAAGGAAGATATCAAGAGGAAATATTGAATATCACCTGAATGCATTTAATGCTGGAAGAAGATTTATTGAAACATCTGTTAAATGCATTTATGAGAAAATGGGTAAGCGGCCTGTTGATGTTGTTAGTTTTCAAAATAATAGGGAAGCATTGTATTATCTTGGTGTAACATTACATTCATTACAGGATTTTTTCAGCCATTCAAATTTTATTGATTTAGAAGATGGTGATAAAAAAAAGACAATAGATGCTATTTTTTCGGGTTCAAAACCACCTGCAGGTTTAAGAATAGCGTATGTTGGACCACTATTTTTCATTGATGATTTCCCACATGGTGCATTTGGTTTTGGTGAGAATAAAGATAATCTAAGATGGACAAGAGGTGATAAAGAAAGATTTTACAGAATAAAAAAGATTGCAGTCCAATATTCTCAATTTCTTGTAAAAAAAGTTTTAGAAGTTTCAATATTCAATTGTTAATATTTTAAATTACCTTTGATCAATTATACACAAAGTTATAAATGGATTCAGTCTTTCAGATTTTTGATCTTAAAATTAAAAAAATCTAATTAATTCTATATTATTTAATCACCCCAGATAATTACACCTTTATTTGATATGTTGTAAAATTCATCTTCAAGAATCCTCTGGTGTTTTCTCTCTTCTTCCGCAAGTGATTCAAATATTTTTTTTCCTTGTTCATCTTCTATTTTTTCAGCAAGTCTTTTATATCTTTCATATGCTTTTTTTTCAGCATCTATAGCAATAGTCAGAACATCTGCAATTTCTGTTTTATTAGGTTCAAACTCACCTTTTACTTCAGGTTTTATCTTTTCTTTCATCTTCTCAATATTTAATTTTTTTACCTTTTTATGTCCTTCCCTTGCTTCTATAATCTGCTTTATATTTTCATAATGTTTCATTTCATATTCGGAAAGTTCCCTGAAAAACTTTCTTGCGGTTGAACTTTCTGACTTCTTTGCAGCATCTTTATAAAATCTGCTTGCAAGTAATTCACTCTCCAATGCGACTATTAAAAGTTCGTCAACATTTCCCTTCATTTCCTTTAATATGTTATCAAGGTTAATAATGTGTTCAATTTCCTGTTTTATTATCTCATTCACTATCTTTGATGCTTCTTTTGATACATTATCTTTTATTCCATGATAGAAGAGGATTGTTTCCCTTTCAAAAGATATTGCGAAATTTAGGATTGACTGAATGTCATTAACATTAACCATGTCCTTCTTCTCTTCAAATGTCTTGAATACCCAGGATTCCATATAAGAACGCATATACCTTGAAAATTCCTCCTCATCTCCAGCTATCTCTTCTTTCTTATTCTTAATCTTATCGTAAAGGCTTTTAAAATCATTTATATGTGCCTTTTCAATATTTGCGAGTTCTTCAAAAAGTTTTTTAATTTCTTTCTCTTTTACCTTCTTTGACATCTCTTCATAAAACTTCTTGCTATTCACTTCTGCACTAATTGCAGTTTCAATTATTTCCTGTGAAGTAAACATTATTCCCATAAATCCTCCTTTTTTGAAATTATAAAACGGAAATCCAATTTGTCAAAGATAAAATTATAAGAAGGTTAAAAAAACTTGACTAAAAAAACACCCTATATACAATTTTAAAAACGGAGGTTTTATGAGGTATATTTTATTATTACTATCAATTTTAATAGGATGCGCTACTTCGGGAAGCATTAAAAAATATGGTGCTGATACTAACTTTTCTTCTAATTTTGATGTTTTTAAACTTTATAAAGTTGCAGTTTTACCAGCATCTTCTAATGCACCTGCCTGTGATAAAAAAATATTATCATCGTTAACTGATTATATATCTCTTGAACTTCTTGGAATTAATGGTTTCTCTTTGATTGAAAGGCAGGCTATAGATAAAATTCTTGATGAGCAGGCATTTGGACTTACAGGTGCTATTGACCCTTCAACTGCTGCAAATGTTGGTAAACTTCTTGGTGCAGAAGCAGTTCTTTTAACAGATGTCAATCATCTTAAGAAAGATGAATTTTTTGAAGATGAAGATGCTTATGAAGGAATTGTTTTTGTAAGGCTTGTAGATACTTCAACTGGTGAGATACTTTTTTATAGTAAGGGTGTTGGTAAAAGTCTTAATGGAAAATTAGAAACACTTGAGATGGCTATTAAAAATGCACTTAAAACATTAAAAGAAAAAAGGACGATGAAATAAAAATCAGAATAGTAAAATTTTGAATTTTTGTTATGTTACAGGAAAAATTCGGGATAATAAGATATGCTAACTGCTGGGAGGATACAGAGATACTACTTGAATCATTAAAAATAAAAAAGGACGGTGTATATCTTTCAATCATTTCTGGTGGTGATAATACTCTTGGGATGCTTGTCAGGGATCCTTTGAAAATAACTGGTGTTGATTTAAGCCCAGCACAGATAGCGCTTTTTAAATTGAAGATTGCTGCTTTTAAAAAACTTGAATACAACGAGGTTCTTGAATTCTTTGGAGTATTACCATCAAAAAACAGGATTGATAAATATGAGATGCTAAAAGATGATATTGGTGATGCAAAATATTACTGGGATAATCATAAACATCTTGTTCAGGAAGGAATTATATTTACAGGAAAATTTGAGAGGTATTTCATAATTTTCAGGAAATTTGTTTTACCATTTATACATTCAAGAAAAACAATAGATAAAATGTTTAGGTTAAACTCAAAAAGTGAAAGGATAGAATTTTTTAAACAAGATTGGAATAACTTTATGTGGAAACTGATGTTTCAGATTTTCTTCGGAAAATATCTTATGGGAAACCTCGGTAGAGACCCGGAATTTTTTAAATATGTGACTGAACCTGTTGCAAAAAGTATAAAAATGAGGGTAGATAGAGGTATAATGAATATTCCTGCAAAGGAAAACCCATATGTTGACTTTATTCTGAATGGTAATTTTAAATATACGCTACCATTTTATCTAAGAAAAGAAAATTTTGATATCATAAAAGAGAGATTAGATAGGATAGAAATTGTTTTAGGCCCGGTTGAAACCTGTTTAAACCGGAAATACGATGGTTTCAATATCTCTGATATTTTTGAATACATGAGTTATGAGGAATTTAAGAAGATTTATGGTATGATATTAAAATGTGCAAAGAAAGGTGCAAAGATAGTATACAGAAATATGCTTGCAAGAAGAGAATGTCCACCTGAATACAGAAAATTTGTTATTTCTCATATAGAAGAAGCTAATAATTTTTTGATAAACGATAAAGCCTTTTTTTATTCAAGGATTTTAATTGAGGAAAAAAAATGAATGAAATAATAAGAGAAATTACAACTGCTATCATAGTATCAGTGATATATTTACTCATTTTTTCAGTTTCAGAGGTAATACACAGGAAGACAAAAATCCCTACAGAATGGACAAGAAAAGGTGTTCATTTTCTTTCTGCAATAATCGGTATATTTTTCCCCTTTATTTTCAAATATACAATCACATTATTCATTCTTGCGTTTTCATTTTTAATCATACTATTCATTGGAGAGAGAAAAAGGATGCTTGATTCAATAGGTGGAGTAGAGAGAGAGACAAAGGGAGAATTTTTATTTCCCATATCTCTTTTTATAATATATGTTCTTTCAAAAAACAATTATATTATCTATCTTGTTTCTCTACTTGTCCTCGCGATATCAGACCCTCTTGCTGCGATAATTGGAAAAATTTATGGACATTTAAGATATAAAGTCCAAACCGATATGAAAACACTTGAAGGTTCAATAACTTTTTTCTTTATTACATTTTTGATCGTTCATATACCTGTTCTCATATATACAAATGTGAGCAGGGCAAATTCAATATGGATAAGCCTTGTAGTTGCCATACTTATAACATCACTTGAATCTGTCTCTATGGAAGGTTCTGATAATCTTTTAATTCCTCTTGGAACTTTTTTCGTGCTTTATAAATTAATAACAAAACCAACGGAAATTGTATTTCTTCAGGTTCTTATATTGATAACGATATTTATCTCCTGTATAATTTTAAGTATAAGACTTAAGAATATAAGCGCAAGTGGTCTTATAGTAATAGTAATAGTCTCTTATGCTGCATTTGCTTTATGTGGTCTTAACTGGTATATACCTACACTTTTATTTTTCATAGGTTATCTGATTATGAATTTGATATTTAGGATAAAACCAGCTGATGATCCGAGGCTTTTCAGGGTAAGACCATTGTTAAAACTTGTTTTTATACCTATGTTTTTTGTATTCCTTTCAAACTTCTTTTCTCTTGAGAAATTTTTATATCCAATATACCTTGCTTCTGTATCAATCCATCTCTCTCTTTTATGGAGTCATTTCTATCTTGATAGAAATATAATTAGTAGATTTTTTAAGAAACACAGATCGGTATTTATGCATTTTGGACCTGTAATATCTTTCTTTGTAATTTCTTTACCATGCTATTTAATTTTTGATAGTTTTGATATTAAAACATTATATGCTCTTTTTATAATTAATTTTTTTGCTGATTTTCTTTATTACCTTTTAAGGTCTATCCTTTATAGAGAGATATCATATTCTTTTAACAGGGATTTGAGAAATTTTATTGTCCTTGTATTTTCGCTTGTTCTCTTAATATTAAAGAGTGTTGATGCTTTTTAAGTCATAATAATCTTTCTTAATTTCTTTACATCAATTTTTCCCCTCTGTCTTGGGTCTTTTGGTATTTTATTTAAAAACTTAACTACCG
Source organism: Caldifarciminota bacterium (assembly GCA_965649055.1). Taxonomy (GTDB): domain Bacteria; phylum Hydrothermota; class UBA3072; order UBA3072; family B12-G15; genus CBFGJG01. Next base: position 6,527 of record CBFGJG010000017.1, on the reverse strand, counting down.
GTTTAACACCATAAATATCTTCTATTTTTTCCGCTACTTTCTTATAAATTTCCTTACTTTTATTCCCCTCTATAGCAATAACAAGTTCTTCATTATATTTTATTGGAAATAAAGTCTTAACAGTATCTTCAAACCTCCTTTGTAAAAGATAGGGATATATGAATTTATCATTTATCTTAAAAATATCCATTTCTCTTCCAATTATTTTTATACCCTCTTTTTCCACCTTTACTACATCTTTTGTATTCACCCATTCACCATCATTCAATCTTACATATAATGTGCCAATATCTTTTTCAATGTATTCTATCTTATAATCTATGTCTTTTTCTATTCTTCCAAGATAATATCCATCAACTGAATATTCAACATAATCTTTACCTGAAACAACAGATATAGGTTCAATCTGTGTGCATCCGTAAAATATCTTTGTTTTTCCAGCTATAGAAAATTCATTCAAGAGTCTTACAGGAACTATACTACCACCTATATATATTTTCTTCAGTTTATCACAGATACTTTTTCTTAAAAAATTTTCCCCAAAATATGGATTTACAAATATTCTTGAAAGATTGAGTTTATTTAATGCATAATCAAAGAAATGTGAATTCAAAAATATTGAAGGTATTATAGTGGTTCTTTTTTTGTAAAGATTTAATAGAACAAGATTTGGAAATGTAACAAAATCTACAAAATCACCATCTTCTATATGTCTTTCAAGCCTTTGCAATTGTATATAAAGGTCTTTATGAGTCCTTTTAACCATTGTTGGTATTCCAGAACTACCGGTTGTGAATGTTATAATACTTCCATATTTGATATTTAAATTTACATCCCTTGGATTAATATTACTTTTTAAATCAATATGTATGAAATTTGATTTTATATTATTCATTCTTAAAAATATTTCCCCTTTTATGTCTGTTATTACGAATTTTATATTCTCATCAATAATTTTCTTTAAAAAATTTTTATCCATCCATGGTTCAATGAAAAAAACATTCCCACCATTTATTAAAACAGAGATAACCGAGACGTACATTTCTATCGAAAATGGAAGCAGTATTAGAACATTATCGTTTTCATTTAATCCTCTGTTTTTTAATTTTTGTGATGTTTCATAGACAGATTTTTTAAAGTCATAAAATGTTATAGTTTTTAAACCTGAAAATCTCTTTTGATACAAGGCAATTTTATCATCTTTCCTTTTATCTAAAAAAAATTCGTCAATTAATTCAGAAAAGTTCCTTCCCATATAATGAATATTCCCTGTAGATTTTACCAAATCTTTTTGAAAAGATGTGTGTTGATATATCTTCTCTCATAAAGGCGTGGATGAATCTCTTGCAACCAATCTCAAGACCTTCTTCATACATTTTATAAATTAGAGCTGTTCCTACGAATTTCCTTCTATATTCTTTTAAGACTGCAACAGTCTTTTCTATCAATATATCATTCCATCTATAACCATATATAAAACCAACAGGATTATCTTGAAAGAAAGCTAAAATAAGGATTCCATTTTCAATCCGATTGAGATTCATCTTCAAAAATTCGTCAAACTGAATCTCTTCAAATAAGAATGCTTCTTTGAATGCATTACAGGATATTTCATATATTGATTTGATTATTCCTAAATCGGGTTTAACTTTCTTTAACACAATCCCTTCTTCTTTAATCTTTTTTAAAGAAGGAGAAAGATAATCCATAACACCCTTGTAATCATCCACAATATATGAATAGTATCTTTCAACAATAGTAAGTCCTATTTTATAAAACCACTGATTCATTGAAAAATCATATTCCATCTCACCCGGGAATAATTTATTTTCAAAATTACCTGATATTATTCTGTAATTGTGCCATGTGTTAAAATCTAAAGGTATAAAATACCTTTTTACATCTTCATTTTTAAACCATTTTTCAGCCGAATTTATCATTTTCTTGAAATCTTCAAAATTCTGGATTTGTTTTATGAACCCGATTCCCCCTATAATCTCATCATTTAAATTTTTTGTATATGCTATGAATGAACCTTCGTTAAAAAAGATTGGAATTATCTTATATCCTCTTTTTCTGTAGGATTCAAATAGTTCCTTATCCTTTTCATCATAATATTTGAAAATTTCTTCCATTTTACCCTCTTAGTATCTTTATAGTTCCTGAACCACCATCTATCTCAACAAGATCGTTGTTTTTTAGCAACATCTTTGCATTCCTTACACCTATTACTGCTGGAATACCCAATTCCCTTGCAACAATTGCAGAATGTGAAAGTAAACTGCCCCTTTCAATTATGATACCTTTAAAAAGAGTAAATATTGGAAGCCATCCCGGGTCTGTCTGTGATGCAACCATAATATCACCTTTAATATCATCTTTGTATGGGTCTTCAACAATCTGGACTTTTCCTTTCACAATACCAGATGAACAACCAATCCCTCTTAATTCTTCTATTTTTTCTTTTTCTTTTAAAGTATTCAAGATACTATATGGTGGGATAAATGTTGTAAATCTTTCAGGTAATTTTTTATTTTTGTTTTCTTCAAATTCCTTCTTTCTTAACATAATCAATTTCTTTAAATCTGTATTTAACGATGTTCCAAAGATATAGGAAAAAATTTCATTGTGTGAAATGAAAAAAATATCATCCCTTTTATTTATAATCCTGTTCTTCTCAAATTCTTCTCCAATTTTTAAAAACAATTCCCTTACACAACCGAAGATATTGCTCCTTGCAAGCCTCTGGTTTTCTCTGAATCTTATCATTTTTTTAGTAGTTTTTAACAGGAATTTGAAGAATATCAGATGAAATGTATTAAAAGGGAAAGGCTTTGAATAAATTACTCTTAAAACAGTTCTTTCAGCAGATTTATATATGTCTGATTTTCGGGATTTATCATAAACATCTTTTTCAACCATATTCTTCAATATGTTAAGTAATTTTGAAGGTTCTTCTTTTATATTTGGCACTTCAAGTTTGAGTTCGTTACAAGACCTGTATCCATACTTTTTTAGATACTCTTTGAACAATTTATCAAGCTTTTCATAATTTTCTATTTCGTTGAAGAATCTCTCCTTTTTACCTTCTATTAAAATTTTCTTCATTTCAGGTATCTTTTTAATCTCTTCGGCAATTTTTAAAAGGAATTCACCGACTGTGATACTTCCCATATCTTCATCTTTTGATAGTAATTGATTATATATTGAAGTATTTTCATCTTTTAAAAGTTCTGATATATATTTTTTGAATATCCCGTAGAAAATCATTGTAAAGATATCATTGTTTATAGGTGCAATCCATCTATACAGAATTCTTTTCTTCATTTCTTCAAACAAAATCGTATATTCTTTGAGTGATAAATTTCTCTTCAACATTCTTTCAAAATAATCCATTCCATCATTGTATATTTTTGTGAACTTCTTGATATTCCTATCATGCATGATAAAATTAAAAAGCATCCTTAAAATTACATTCAGGGTATCGTAAATACCTTTAATCCCAGTGTATTGAATTTTATTTTTTTCTTTATATTCCTTCTTCACTCCCATCATTACTTCCATAAATCTTTTATTTGAAGAGTATGCAGGCAGAAAAGAAAGTGTAGTATACCAGCTTTCAAGCGAGTAATAAATCCTGTTATTAATAAATCCAATCATATTTTTGAATATATAAGATTTCTCTTCAAGTATTTTTTCACTTACTCCTAAACTCTTCATAACTATCTTATACACGATTGAATAAACTTCATTTGCAAATGAAAAAGTTAGTGGTGTAGTAAGTTCAGGAAAACTTTCAATAATATTTGAATTATCCCAGATAAATCTTTCTTTTATTGTTGTTACTGGTCTTGTCTGGAGGATAAATATATTATTATCCTTTATTGCAAATTCTATGTCCTGTGGATATCCATAAATTTCTTGAATTCTATCAGCAACATTACATAGACTTTCTATCTCTTCATTATTAAGACATGGTTTTTGGCTTGTAGAATTATCCAGATTAACGATTTTTACACCATTAATTATATCTAATTTTACAATATTTTTCTTTTTACCGATTTTAGCCTCAATCTTCCCACCTTTATATATTATATATGTATCTGTTTCGAATTTTCCTGAAACAACGCCTTCACCAAGTCCATATGTTGCATTTATAATCTTCATATCTTCACCAGTTTCCGGATGTGATGAAAATATAACACCTGATTTATCTGCATCTATCATCTTCTGTATGATGATTGCGATTCTGTTTTTTGTTATATCTATATCTTTTTTCCTATGATAAACTATATTCTGCGGATTAAAAATGGATGCAAGACATTTTATAATATATTCATGAAAATCTTTATTTATATTTAAAAATGAAGAGAATTGACCGGCAAATGAAGCACCAGAAATATCTTCAAATATACCTGAAGATCTAATACTTACAGGTTTTAGTTTTTTTATTTCCTCTTCAAATGGTGAGATCTTTCTCAAAAACCAATCTTTTTCACCTTCAATAATTTTTAATATCTCATTGTATACCATTTCTTCTTTTATTTCTGAATCAATGAGGGATTTTATTTCCCTAAAATATTTCTTGAAGAAGTATTCAAAATAATTAGATGGTATAACAAACCATTCAGGAACAGGGATATTATTTTTAATAAGAATGTGCAGGTTATATGCCTTATTACCGACAATCATTAAATGTTTTCTCTTTATTCTGCTATAACTTAATAACATTTATCCTCTTGAGGGTAGTATTATGAAGAGAATGAATGAAATCATAAGTAAAACCTGTGTTGATAAGCTCATATTTTTCTGGGATTTGGGGGTTAAACTAATAACAAAAATAAATCCTGTTATTAATACTATAAGAAGAATTAAAACCAGAGGTATTATAAATAATATATTTTTTTTAATTATATTCATAATTGAAATTATACTGTAAATAAGGGATAATGATAAAAGCAAGATTGACGCACCTTTTGGTCCCAAAAGTTTTGAGTAATTATCCACGCCTTCTTTTTCATTTATAGGTGCTTCTATCTTCCTTCCTATTTCAATTATAAACCCTGAAAGATAAGATAGTGCATATATTATTAGGTTATTTTTTATAAAAGGCGATACTCCTGCAAAGATTGATATATAGAAAATAAAGATGACCATAACAATCATATGTAATGAAGCATAAATCAGTCTATTTCTCTTTATCTTTTCACCTATGAAAAATTCTTTAAACATAATGAATATAAAAATCTGTATAGTAAGGAAACCAATGAATTCTTTTAGGCCAAGAAAAATATTCAGTGAAAAAAGAAATAAAAGCAAAAAAGAAATAGTTAATTTAATCTCACCAAGTGTTATAATACCTCTCTGGACAGGTCTTTCTTTAGCATATAAACTATCAGTTTTAAAATCCTTTATCTCGTCAATAAGCCTTAATTCTAAAAATACGAGAAAAATACTTATATAACCTGCCAATTGTTCAATATTAAAAATGAATTGTTGATTTGTCCTGAAAATTATTAAATTCTGAAAACCAAAATAATACAATAGTATAAAAACACTATTTACTACAAATGGAAATCTTTCTTTCTGGTATTGGAATATTTTTCTAATCAAACTATTCTTCATAATTTCATATTATAATTTAATCAAGAAAATTTTCAACTAATTTTATATTTGTGTGTGGATACTATTTTTTAATGTCATATAATATTACTAAAAATAAATGTCATATAGTTTTTAATTTTTGTAGAAAATTAACGATTTTCGGGAAGATCAGGGACATGATGGTACAATTTATTATAGTAAAGATTTAAATTTTGTCTAAAACTTTAATCACTGGTTTTATATTACCTCCCGAACTCCTTCGCTGTTTTTCAATATGACCTGTATTCATAATAATAAATCAAATTCTTCTTGTATATAATTTGCTATCGCTTCATAAGTCATCTCCCACTTCTTATTTTAGAGTTATTTAACTTAAAAAATTATTTTCTGCAAGTTCATAACCCCTATCTTCACTATCTTAACTGTACCACCATGTGCATGATCTTTTCCAAGATTTTTTCATTTTATCCTTGACAGGATTATATTTTTTATTTATAAATAAAATATGCTTATCAGTTTCATCAAAAGCAAAAATAAAATAAACTCTCTCTTGAGAAGAAGTTTTATCATTTGAATGCATATTAAGGAATCCAGGAAAGATATATATTTTAATAAGGAGGATAAAATTTATTTAATCCCCTTTGCACCTTCGTCCGAGGATGCAAAGGGGAAAATAAAAGGGATTGAAAACTTAAAATTAAAAAGGGAGGTTTAAAATGTTTTTGATGTTTGTTTTTATGGTAGGTTATAATGTAAGAGAACATCCAAGGTATGAAGAGATAAAGAGGATGTTCATTGAGGCAGTTAAAAGGCATCCAGAGGCAAAATTAATTACAATTACAAAGTATCCAAAGAGTCCTTCCAGTCCTACATGGGTTTTCTTTGAATATTTTGAGACAGATTTCTTATATGCTGGTATATCA
>CBFGJG010000016.1:0-38822 GCA_965649055.1 Caldifarciminota bacterium | reverse complement strand
TTCTCCTTCATTGCTTTTAAGGAATATCTCTCTTTCTTCTTTCATTATCGTATTCAAAATCATAGGGAGAACATTTGCTTTTACCTCTTCATAAAAATCTTTTGAATTTAACTTGCCATGAGCAAGTTTTTGTATTAAATTATTAATAAGGGTGGTTAGACTTTCTTTATTCATGTTTAACCTCCTATGGTTAATGGTTAAATTTTTGGTCAGGTTCTCCTTGAGAACCTGACTTTTTTTCTTTATCACCCTATATTTATTTATTCCATCAATAATTAAATTACACATAATTTTTATTTTTACACAAAATTTATTTTACTCCCTTTTTTAAAGTTTTAATTAACTTGACATTTATATTTATTATTTTATAATAATTTAAAAAGGATATTAGAAAGATGTTTTTAACTATAGCAATAGTAGTGGAATTTCTTTTTTCATACGAAAAGAATGAGTTCCGTATAGGAATCGAACTATCAGAACTTATGCAGAATTCATTTAGAAATATTGGTCCTTCTAATATAACTTTTTATTCTGGTTTAAATCTTAAGAATCCAGTAAAATATGATTTTTCTTTTATTTATATAAATGTTCAATTAGATTCAATGCACCTTAAAACAAATAATTTTATAGAAGGTGATAAGGAAAACCTGAAAGGAACTTTAATTTCAACAAGGTTTTATTATGATTTTTCTGTTCATCCATTTAAAAAGTCTTTTATAAAGATAAAACCAGTTCTTGGTTTGGGAGCAGGATTTACGGATATGGAGATATGGAAAAACACTACTAAAAAAGCAGTCCCTGAAGAAGAAAAATACATATCAAAATCATTCTCTTTAAATATTTTTCCAAGGATAAGAACCTATCTTTTTGAATATTTTTTTATTGAATTTCCATCTTCTGATATCTTCATAAATCTCTGGACAAACAAGGATAAAGTAAAAGAATTTGATGGAACAAAGGTTACCTTTCCTGATTATGGCGGGATTTTCCTGTGGATAAATACAGGTCTTTCTTTTAATTTTTAATCTTTCTGCTTTAAAGGTAAATAAATGGTAAATTCAGTCCCTTTACCAATCAGGGATTTAAACTTTATAAGCCCTTTATGCTCTTTAACTATTTTTAAGCAAACTGGTAGTCCTAAACCCAATCTATTTTTCTTCAAGGTGAAGAATGGAAGAAAAATTCTACATTGATGTTCTTCAGGTATTCCTGAACCATTATCTTCTATCTTTAAAACCACATATTCACCTGGTTTAAGCAGCGGATGGTATTCCAGCAATTTTATCTTATCAATATAAATCTTTATTATTCCTTCTTTTTCAATTGATTCAATTGAATTCATTATTATCTTTTGTATAGCAAGAGATATCTTAACAGGGTCTCCTTCTATTTCAAAAATATCACAAGGTATCTCATAAACAATTTTTATATCCTTATCTTTTAAAAGCATATCCACATCTTCTCTTATTAATTTAACAATATCAAATTTTTCAATCTTTAATTCTTCTCTTCTTGAAAAATTAAGAACATGGGATACAAGTTCCTTTAATTTTAATGATGATTTTTCTATATCAGATATACATTCAAATGCATCTTTATTATTTTCTACAAGACCCTTTAAAATTGAGAGATTCCCTATTATTCCTGTTAGCATATTACTTATATTATGACAGAATATCCTCAATATCTCTGAGTATTTTTGATTCTCTTCATCTTCAAAAAATGAACAGATTTTTTCAATAAATTCTTTTATGATAAAACCATAATATAAAATTTTTTTATTTTTTTCTTTTAAATTTATTGCACTTATTAGCCACAAAATTTCTATCTTTTCACCATTTCTATCCAATATATAGCTTTTGTAATATTTACTTATTGGTTCATTTGCGTCTAACAATTCTTCTGTTATTTTTTCAAAATCTTCTCTTATATCTAAAGGAATAATTTTAAAAAAGTTTTTATCATAAATATTCTCACCTTCATATCCAAGAATATCCTTACCTAATTTATTAATATATTCTATTCTTCCCTCCTCATCTAAAACTAAATATATTAAATCTGTTGATTCAAATAATTCCTTGTATTTCATCTGATTTTGTAAATTATATTTAATTCTGCTTTTTTCTCTTTAACCTTGAAGTCCATCTCAAAGTTATAAAGTTCTGCATCTATGAACGCATCAAGCAATGATAACATATACACCACCGCATCCCACCAGATAAAATCGTATAGATTATCCTGTGCTATATCTCTTTTTATTCTAAAACTATCTATCCCTGTTTCTAAAAAAAGTTTTTTATAATCATTATAGGAATTATAAAAATCATATGTTTTATAAAATAGATATGATTCAGCGCCAAGAAAAATGAAACCTTTAAAATAATTTTCTGTATAGAATTGTCCTCCACCGGGTATTGTCGCACTCAAGATAAGTGCTAATTTTGACGATTTTGCTATTATAAGAAGAATCATATAATATTTTTAAATGAATTTTTAAATAAGTCAATATTAAAGAATTTTAAATTTTCTGTGATATAAAGAATTTTAAACCCTAAAAATATCTTTATTATATTAAAAATCAAATTAATTTTATTTGACTTCATTTTATAAAGATTTATTATAATAAAAATTACAGGAGGTATTATGAAAAGATTCTTAAGTTCTGTTTTTATAATATTTCTTTTTGGGTGCGCATCTTTATCAAAGATAGCGAAGGATGTAATCTCACATCTACCTGAAGGAATTATACTTCTTAAATTGATTCTAAATCAGGGTGAAGTCATAAGATACAATATCCAGTCTTTGAGCAGGAATAAACTTGAATTCCTTGGAAAAACAAAATTGTTTGATGTGAATATTGATACTGACTTGAATATGCTTGTAAAAAAAGTGAACCTTGACACTATCTCACTTTCGGTAACTATTGAAAGGATTACAGGAACAATTGCTTCTGATGAGGGGAGTTTAACAATTCCAGGTATTGATAAGATAAAAGGGAAAACATTTGACCTTGTTATAAAAAATAATGGTGATATCTTGAACACTGGGAAGATTGATGGTGTGAATGAATTCAATGAGATATTAGGTAAGATTCTATGTATGTTTATATTTATCCCTGCTAAAGAGATTAAGATTGGTGATGTATGGAATAAATACGCAAACACAGTTAACGAAAAGGGAAATTACACATTCACATTCAAGGACCTTTTTAGCGGGAAGAAAATTGGAATTATTGAGGAGAAAGGGACAATAGAACAGAAGACAAGGAAAGAGGTTCTTGGTGTGAATGTAGATTTTAGTCTTTCAGGAAATCAAAGTTCCGAGATAAATTTTTCTATTCAAAAAGGTATACCTGTGGAAAAGAAAACAATTTCAACGCTCACAGGGACTGCGAATATCGCTCCTTTGAATACACCTGTTAAATTATATATTGATAATACAATGACATTAAAGATAAAATGATTACCCTGATTTAGGTAAGAAAATACTTATCTCAGTTCCTTTACCTAATTCACTATTAACTAAAATTTTTCCATTATGGTCTTCTATTATTTTTTTCACTATTGTCATTCCAAGACCTGTCCCTGTCTGTTTTGATGTGAAGAATGGCTCAAATATCCTTTCTTTAACTTCAGGGCTCATACCTTTCCCGTTGTCTTTGAATACTATCTCCCCGTCTTTTAATATTATCTCAATTAAACCTTTCTCCATTGCTTCAATACTATTCTGTATAATGTTTGTGAAAACCCTTCTCATCTTTATTGGGTCTATATTTGAGCAAAACCCTTCACCGGTTATTTTTATCTCTATATTTTTCTTTGAAGCTTCTTCCTTCATAAACAGAATAATCTCCTGAATATAATCCTTTAAATCTACCTTTACTGGTCTCAGTGTCTCTTTACCCCTTGAAAATTCAAGGAAATCCTGTATCATTGAAAGTAATTTATTGATTTCCTTCTTCAATATCTCTATTATCTTCTTCCTTTCATCTAAAGATAAATCCTTCTCAAGGAATTCAAGATAACCTTTTATCACGGTTATCGGGCTTTTTAAATCATGTATAACTGTTCCAGCAAGTCTTCCTATTGTTTTTAATGCAGTATCCCTTCTTATTTCATCCAACATCTTATCTGTTGTCTCTTTTAACCTTAAAGATAGTATCCTTAAAATCTTAATCCCTGTTTCAGGATGTTTATTTGTGAATTCAAAAAATCTCTCTTTATCCATCTTAAATAAAACCGAATCTTCTATAGCCTTACACGTTGCTGTTCTTTTGCCACCAAGAAGGATTGCCATCTCTCCTATAATCTCACCTTCTTTTAAGACCTTTATCGTGCTTCCTTTTGATGTAACTGAAAAGGAGCCTTTAAGGATCACATAAAGACTATCTCCTTCTTCACCTTCATTAATTAGAACTTCCCCATTTTTTATATTTATAATTTCACCTTCTTTTTTCACAAAATCTATCTCTTTATCATCAAGCCCCTTGAATATTTCAACATCTTTTATTTCCATTTTTTACCCTCCTGAAACGCACACCAAAAGTTTTTAAATCTTCAGGGATAAAATAAGGTTTTAAATCCCAGTTTATCCTTATATCTTTTACCTCATTCAAAATACAAGATACATATCTAAGATGTTCTTCTGAGTAAACCCTTCTTGGTATTGAAAGCCTTAATGTTTCAGGTGCTTTACCCATTGAGAGTTTTCCACCGAATATTCCACCCCTTATTCCACCTTTTATATAAAGAACTGCTGATAGGAGATATCCAGGATATTCTGAAAAACCAAGGATTTTTTCTGCATCTATATAAACAGCATGCCCTGAATATCTTGTCTTTAAAGGAATTTTATTCTCTAAAAGAAGGTCTATAAGGTATCTTACCTGACCTATCCTGTGCTCAATATAATCTTCATCTATCACCTCTTCGATCCCTTTAGCAATCACCCTTAAATCCCTGTCATTTAACCCACCATGGCTTATGAAACCTTCCTTTATCATAGAAATATTCTGCATTTTATCATATATATCTTTAATTCTAGTCATAAAAATACCACCTGTGTTTGAAAGCCCATCTTTCTTAGCACTCAAATATGCTATATCAGGAAGCGAAAATACCTTTTTTATAACATCTTTAAATCTTCTGTTCTTGAACTCGTATTTCCAGATAAAATAACAATTTTCAGAAAATCTTGATGCATCAAAGATTAATAATATTCTTTTCTTCCTGCATATTTCCTTAACCTTATACATATTTTCAAAACTTACAGGTAATCCAAACATTGTATTGTTTGTCAATGTTAAAAGGATAAACCTTACCTTTTCTTTGCTTAAAAAATCATTTAATCTTTCAATATCAATATTACCACCAAAAATTTCATCACCTAAATCAGGAAAATCAACACACCTTCCACCTCTCTTTTCTATATTCGCACGAGTTGTCTCAAAGAAAGAATTCGAGACAACACAATCACCTTCTTTAACAAGGAGTTCTGAAAGGGCATTTTCTATTGCCCTCCCCTGATGAAACGGGGTAATATATTGAAAATCAAATACTTGTCTTATTTTGTCTATAAAATAAAAATATCCTTTCTGTTGTGCAAAAGACTCGTCCCCAAGCATAAGTTCTGAAAGTTGTTCTGTGCTTAATCCTGAAAGACCGCTATCTGATACAAGGTCTATAAAAACATCCTCTGCAGGTATAAGGAATGGGTTGTATCCTGCATTTTTTATCGATTTTTCCCTTTCCTTTTCAGGTATTAATTTTATATTTTCAACGACCTTTATCCTGTATGGTGGTATCATATGAAAACCCCTGTTTCTATCTTAAATAGTTTCCAACCTGTGATAGAAAAATATTCAAAACCGGATGCAAGATATATTTTTCTTATATTTCTTCCAAGCATAATGCTTAAATTAAAACCTTCATAAACTCTTCTTGTTTTTATGTATTCATATTTCCTGTAAATATCTAAGACCTGCGATAAGTTAGTATAGGTGCCTTCTAACATCAAAAAATTTTCTTTTATTTTAAAAACAAGATTCAAACCTAAAGAATTTGATTTCGTGAATAAATTTAAACTATCGTATTCTATACTTAATGGTGAGATTATTCCTTCTGTAAATATCCTTCTTTCTTCTAAAAAAAAAGAGGGGTTGAAAAACCCCTCTTTTTCAAAACATACACCGCCTTTAAAACCGATACTGAATGGATAAACAAGTGTAAAGATGGATAAAAAAGGGCTCACTTCTTTATCTCAACATCTATCTGTGCCTTCTGAAGCTTTCCTGAATAATCAATGTAAACTGTCTTTATCTCACAGAAAATCTCATAAGCCCATTTTCCACCTTCCCTATGCCCATTTCCTGTATTCTTCACACCACCAAAAGGAAGATGGCATTCAGCTCCAATTGTAGGTGCATTCACATATGTTATACCTGCTTCAAGTTCCTGTATTGCCTTCATAGCATAAACAATATTATTTGTATAAATAGAAGATGAAAGCCCATACTCTGTGTTATTAGCCATATTTATTGCATCTTCAAAATCTTCTGCCTTGGAGACTGAGAGAACAGGACCAAATATTTCTTCCTGGAATATCCTCATATGTGGTTCAACATCTATAAAGATTGTAGGTTCAATGAACCATCCTTTGGAACATTCGCCTTTTGTGTATCTCTTTCCTCCCAGGACAAGTTTTGCACCTTCTTTCTTACCTATCTCTATATAATTCAATATATTTTTCATCTGTGCTTCATTTATAACAGGGCCCATCTCAACCTTTTCATCAAGTCCGTTTCCTATCTTTATCTTCTTTGCCCTTTCTACAAGCATATCTATAAATTTCTTGTAAATCTTTTTATGGACAATGAGCCTTGATGTTGCCGTGCATCTCTGTCCTGTTGTTCCAAAAGCACCCCATAAAACACCTTCAAGTGCATTTTCAAGGTCTGCATCTTCCATAACTATCTGTGGATTTTTACCACCAAGTTCAAGGCTCACCCTTTTTAAATTCCTCCCTGCAACCTCGGCTATTCTTCTTCCAATAACTGAAGAACCTGTGAAGGATATAACCCCGACATCAGGATGTTCAAGAAGTGCCTCACCAACCTTTGAACCTTTACCATGAACTATATTTATAACACCTTTCGGAACCCCTGCTTCCACAAGTATTTTTACAAGTTCTGTTGCGGTTGCCGGTGTATCTGATGCCGGCTTCAGAATCACTGCATTTCCTAAAAGAAGTGCAGGGATTGATTTCCAGCATGGTATAGCCATAGGAAAGTTCCAGGGGGTTATAAGCCCTGCTATTCCAACCGGTCTAAAAATTGTATAACATGCCTTATTCCTTAATTCTGATGGTGTTGTTATACCGTAAAGTCTTCTTGCCTCACCAAAAGCATAATAAAGTGTATCTATACCTTCCTGAACATCTCCCCTTGTTTCTTTTAAGACCTTTCCCATCTCCCTTGTCATAAGCCTTGCAAGTTCTTCCTTCCTTTGAACCATAATATCCGCTGCCTTACCGAGTATCATTCCTCTCTCAGGAAATGTAAGAGAAGCCCATTCTTTCTGTGCCTTTTTTGCTGCCTTAACAGCCATTTCCACATCTTCCTTATCTGACGAAGGGAAGACACCTATTAACTCTTCCCAGTTTGCAGGGTTTCTATTCTCAAATGTTTCACGTGAAACACTCTCAACCCATTTACCATCAATGTAATTTAAATATTTTTCAGCCATATTTCCTCCCTTTTATTTTTTTATATCTTAATCACACCTGATATTTAGTCAAGTAGATTTTTTATTTTTTTATTTATTTTTTTGCCTTTTTTTACTTTCATTTTTAATAGCTTATAAAAATATGTTTCACGTGAAACATATCGAAACTGTTTTCATTAAAAATATTGTAGCTCCAATAATTATATAAATAATTCTATAAATGAAGACAAATTTGTGGAGTTCTCTTCTATCAAAACCCTTCTTCATTACATTCAAGAAAAAATACAGATAAAAAGGATAAGTTAGCAATTGTGGTATAAAATAGGGTTTTTTTAAATATTCTAATGAAATATAGGTAAAGAACAAAGTTGACGCTGAATAAATAATTATTCCTGTCAGAAAGAGTCTTTGCTTCCCGAATCTCACTGCATTCGTCCTTATACCTGAAATTTTATCTGCTTCATAATCTTTAACCTCATGGACAATCTGTCCTGTGGCACCAAGGAGACCAAAATATACACATATTAAGATGCAATCTATTGTTATTTTAGAAAAAAGCATCCATCCAATCAGAAAATCATTGAAATTTGCTATGAAAAGAAATATTATGGAGAAAAAAGGTTTGTCTTTTAATAAAATCTTAGGGTGAACATATGTGATACCCATAATTAAATTTATAAATGCAAAGATAAGGAATAAAGGATTGAGAAAAAAGTAAATTAAAAGACTGATAAACAAAAGAATCAAAGAGAAGATAAACAAAGAAAGATAAGAGAGCTCACCTTTTAAAAGGGGTGTTTTCTTTAAATTATCAAGGAGGTCGAACCCCTTCCCTTTTAACTCATTATAAAGATATATGTGTGAAACAAGTAAAAAATATCCGAAAAGAAGGAGGAAAAATCTAATGATTGATACTTCTTTAAAACTTTCTATGGAAAGAATGACACCTAAAAAAGGCGCACCACAACGAACAAATGTTTCAAACCATCTTAAACTTCTAAAATATTTTAATATACCAATGTGAATTGTTACCCCTTTATAGCAACGGAAACATTATCAAACAATATAGATGGATAATATCCAAGATAAGAAGGGTAAACCTTATTCTCTATAGCCAAAATATTCTTCATAACCTCATATATATTACCTGAAACCATTGCATCAAGAACCCTTCCTTTAATCTTTCCGTCTTCCACATATATCCCGGGTGAAAGCCCGATTGAGAAATCACCGTTAGGTATATTACCACTATGTGCACCGAGTTGACCTGCAACTATTATACCTCTATCCATCATGGATATAATTTCTTCAAATGATTTATCTCCTTTTTCAATCAACATTGAATTAAGATTAGGCCTTGGCCTTATCCTTATAGGGTCTCCACCCCATACTCCACCTCTAAAACCATTACCTGTTGGTTCATTCCCTGTTTTTCCTGCATAATAAAGGTCAAAGAAGAAATTCTTTAAAATCCCTTTCTCTATAATAGGAAATTTTCTTGTGTTAACCCCTTCATCATCGAAAGGGGTTGAATAAACCTTTTTTTCATCTAAGGGATCATTTAAAATTGTAAGTTTTTCACTGAATATCTTTTCACCTAATTTATCCGCAATAGGTGTCTCTTTCAAGTAAAGACTCTCTCCACTTGTTCCTGAAATAACCCTCCATAAAAGAACGAACATCATCTCGGGGAGGAAAAGGACTTTCATCTTCCCGCCCTTTGGGTTCACTATCTTTTCAGAATCATTGTATAATGAAGTGACAAATTCTATTATTTCTTCATCCATTCTTTCAAAAGAACGTGAAATGAACAATCTCTGTATCCCTGCATATGTATTGGGATAGTTTATCAGAACGTGAATCCCATAGTTTGATACCTTCTTCTTTAATCTTGTTCCTTTGGTGTTCATTATCTCGACCTCTGAGATCGTCCTACCGGCACTCAGGTTTATTTGTCCCTTTGTCCTTTTTTTGAGTTCATTCAAAACCCTTTCACATTCTTCGGCTATTTCAATATTTGAAATAGATTCTAATTTTTCATCATAAGTCCTTAATTCCTTTACTTTATCCGTTAAAGGAAACTCAAAAGGTGCTTCTACCTTTTCTTTTATTCCGATCAGTGCGTTATTCACAAGTTCTTCAGTATCTTTCAGGTTTTTAGTGTATGCGTATCCAATCATTCCATTTTTTATTATCCTCAAACTTACACCGAATGTCTTATTACTGGATATATCTTTAAAATTACCATTCTCAAAGGAAAGGCTATCAGATGATTCAAAATAAGAATAAACTTCTGCTTCTAATTTCTTCTCTTTTGCAATCTTCATTAACTTTTCCATTATCTTCCTCCTATAACTACACCTTCAATGAGAATGTGAGGTGCACCATGGCAAGAACGTATATTAGTCTGTCCTTTTCCACATCCACCAGTCTCACCAAGTTTTAAATCATCTGCAATATATTTTATATTTTTCAGTGTATTGAATAGGTTTCCAACAATATTTATATCCCTTATCATTCTGTCTATCTTCCCATTTTTTATAAAATATCCATATTGAGCACCGAAAGAGAAGTTCTCACCTGCTGTCTGACCACCTTTTGCATCACATATATATAGACCGTCTTTTAGCAATTCAAACAATTCATCTTTCTTCATATTACCAGGTTCAATAAATATTGTTCCCATTCTAATTATAGGTGCATAATTATAATCTTCTGCTACACAATGACCATTTGGTTTCTCTCCAAATTCAGCTGCGGTTCTCCTTGAATGTAGTCTACCAGTTAGTATACCATTCTTCATCAACTGAACCCTTTCAGCTTTAACCCCTTCATCATCATATTTATAGTATCCAAGCTGATTCGGTATTGTAGGATCATCTACAATATTCACAATCTCATTACCAAGTTTCTCACCTATCTTCATTTTTTCCCTTAATGTCGGATGATTCTCAATTATATCTGCCTCTGAGAAATGACCGAATGCCTCATGTGTAAAGACACCTGCGATACTATTATTTAAAATCACATTATAAGTCCCTGCTTTTACAGGCTCTGCTTTAAGCAATTCAAGAACTATCTTTTTCTTATTTTCGAATACCTCTTCCCTATTTCTCAATCTATTGAAACCATCGCTACCACCAATTCCAACCCTAACATTCTGAATTACATTTCCCTCTCTTGATGTTACTAATCCTGAAATACTTAAAGTTACAAGCTCCTCAAATATTTCTGCCCCTTCTGTGCTTAAAAAGGTTTTTTCCCTTATAGTTTCAGTATATTTCAGGTTTGAATTCACTATCTTATCAGAGCTTAATACAATATCATTGTATCTTCTTGTAAGTTCTAATTTTTCATCTATTGTAACCTTCCTTGGGTCTTCTTTCAATTCCGGTATAAATCTATCTTTTATTATTGATGTTTTTTCTAATCTCACCTTTTTTTTCTCTTTCTTTGCAATTATCTGAACATTATCAAGGACTGTCTTTATAACCCTTTCAAGGTCTTCTAATTTTGTGAATGAAATTGACGCAAGACCACCATTTTTTAAAACCCTTAAAACATAACCATCTGTTGAATTTGAAGAGACCTGAACAAGCTCTTTTCTGTTAAAATTAATAACTGTCTCTTTCATTATTTCATACCTGAGATCAGCATAATCAGCTTCTATTTTACTTAAAATTTTCTTAAAATCCATAATACCTCATTCTTTCATAAGGATTGGTGTTGTTATAAATAACACTTTTTCATTTGCAGGGTCTTTTATCATTATAGGTCTATCAGAATCACCAAAATAAATCTCAACTATATTACTATCAATCCTTCTTATAAATTCTATTAAGTTATTGGAACTCAATGAGATTTTTAATTTATCACCTTCATATTCACCCGATAATGTCTCACTACCCGAACCCAGTTCAGAATTAACTTCAACTTTTATTTCTTTGTTAAAAGAAAAATTAACTGTCTTTGGTTTATCAGATGCAATCACACTTACCCTTCTTAAGACTGAGAGTATCTCTTCTTTCTCCACTTTAAGAACATTTTTATTATCGTATGGTATTGCCTTTTCATATTCAGGAAACTCTTCTTCTATTAATCTTGATGTAAGTATATAATTACCACATACAAAATAAACCTTGTTTTTCTCAAGACCAAATTTCACAGTATCTTTACCGAGTGATAAAACCTGATATAGTATCTTTGGAGGTATAATAACCCCGAATTCGTTCATATTCAAATCTATCTTATTTGAATATACACCAAGCCTGTATCCATCTGTCCCAACCATATTCAGTTTTCCGTTCTTATATTCCCAGTAAAGACCCATATAAATTTTCCTTGTCTGTTCTGATGAAAGACAGAAGATTGTTTTTTCAATGGATTCCCTTATATCACTTATATTAAACTCAGTCATATTTTCGGGAAGTTTTCCAATAACCTCAGGATATTCTTCTCTTTCAATTATACCGAGTGAAAAATTTCCTTTCTTATGCCTTATTATGATCTTATTCTCCTTCTTTTCAAAAATAACATCATCATTAATCTCTTTTAAAAGGTTTCTAATCAACTTACCTGAAACAGCACATGCACCATATTCTTCAACTTTTCCCTGGAAGCTTGCTTTTATTGAATTGTCGATATCGGTCCCAAAAACTATTATCCTGTCCTTCTCGGTTATTAACAAAAAATTTGTGAGGACAGGGAAAGTTGCATGTGTGGGTAATGTGTCTAAAACTGGATTTATAGACTCCAGAAATTCCTTTGAATTAATTGTAAATCTCATATATTCCTCCATTTTTTTTACTATTAAAGATTATAGATAAATCAGTAGTAGATGTCAATGTGGAAAAGTTGAAAAGTTTCATAATTTCATAATTTTAAGATAAATATAAAAAAAATTTTTCCACATTGATGTTGGAAAATTTTAAAAGAAGCATTTTTAAACACTTTTTCCACCTTCCAATTCACTGGTTATCCTATCTATTATTTCTTTTATTTTCTTATCCTTCTTCAAATCCTGGACCTTTTCAATGGAATGAATGATGGTTGTATGGTCCTTCATGAATAATTTTCCAATCTCTTTTAAGGATAATCTTGTCAGATTTCTCATAAGATAAATAGAAATCTGTCTTGGGAGGACAACATTCTTCATCCTGCTTTTTCCTATTATATCAGATATGGAAACATTAAAGAAATTACACACAGTTTTTATAATATCATCAGCTGTAAGTTCACTCTTCATTGGAATTATTATATCTTTTAGGACTTCCCTTGCAACATCAAGTGTTATCTCATTTTTTGTTATGGATGACCAGTAGAGGAGTTTGATTATTGCACCTTCAAGTGCCCTTATATTAGACCTTATATTTGTAGCAAGAAAACTTAATAATTCTTCACTAAGCTGGATTCCATCTTCCTCTGATTTCTTCCTGAGTATTGCAAGTCTTGTTTCAAAATCAGGTGGCTGTAAATCTACAATTAAACCCCACATAAACCTTGAAACAATCCTTTCCTGTAATGAAACGAG
Organism: Caldifarciminota bacterium; assembly: GCA_965649055.1. Taxonomy (GTDB): domain Bacteria; phylum Hydrothermota; class UBA3072; order UBA3072; family B12-G15; genus CBFGJG01. Next base: position 25,571 of record CBFGJG010000016.1, on the reverse strand, counting down.
TTCCCTTGGTGGTCTATCCGATGTTATTACAATCTGTTTTTTTTCATTATAAAGCGTGTTGAATGTATGGAAGAATTCTTCCTGTAAGCTTTCCTTGTTTGAGAGAAAGTGTATATCATCAATAAGAAGAACATCAAGGTTTCTGAATTTGTTTTTAAAATCCATCATCCTGTTATTCTGCAGAGCCTGTATCATCTCATTTAAAAAAACTTCAGTCGGTATATAAAGTATTTTTAGATTTGAAAAAGTATTATGTATAAAATTTCCTATTGCATTCATAAGATGGGTTTTTCCTAAACCAACACCACCATAAAGAAACAAAGGATTGTATGTCCTCCCAGGTGCCCTTGATACAGCAAGAGAAGCAGAATAGGCAAATTCGTTACATTTTCCTACTACAAAAGAATCAAAAGTATATCTATCAATAAGATTTGTCTGAAAGTTCTCTTCTTTCTTTACATAAATAATATCATTTTTATCTTCTTCCACCTTCTTCTTCACAAGAAATTTTAGATCGCAGTCTTTACCAAAAACACCAGATATTGTTTCCGTTAAAATCTTGGAATAATGTTCAAGAACCCAGCTTAATCTGAATTCATCAGATATCTCAAGATACACGGTATTATCCTCAAAACTGATGAATACAATATCTTCAAACCATGCTTTGAAGGCACCTTCACCTACATTTTCTTTTATTAAATCCAGAACCTTATTCCATTCTTCCATATTATCCACCATTTATCCACATTTTTTCCACAAAATTATCCACAATATCTCATTATTTTTCAAAATATTAAAAACATCTAAAAAAATTATACACATTTAAGAATCATATTTTAAATAAATCTTTTGTCAATAAAATTTATTCTTTATAAAAAAATTTTTTTATCTTTATTAATCCAAATATGCCTACTAAAGCAAGTAGGAAAAAATATAATTCAACAATATAACTTTGTGAAACAACAGAAAGAGATTCTTTACCTTTTGTGAATATTAAATAACCTGCAAATCCATCTACAATGCTTTTATAGATAAATGACAACCAGAACCAACCCAACCTTTTTCTTTTTACAGAAAGGATAATCAGGACACAAGAGAAAATATGTATGAATAAAGCAGAAAACCTTTCAATTATTGTTGCAGGTATTAACACAGGAGAATATAAAGATGAAGATATCTTATCAAGAATCTCTTGTGGGAGTCTATCCGGTATTAATAGGATTAAAGAAATGGATATAAAAGAAATCATACCGATAATAAACGATTCAATCCCACCGAAACCAATACCAAAGCCCACTGAACCATTAAAATCGGTTTCTTTAATCTTCTTTATGAAACAGAAGGCAAGTGTAATACCGCATTCAAATATTCCTGTCATAATCCCAACATATATCCAGATAATAGGTTCGGATAAAAATCTTGGTAAATGAAGCCTTGAAAAAACAATGAGTTTATTTGTGATGAAATAAGAACCAAGTGCCTTCAGTGCTACCGAAACTATCCACGCAAGAGCACCCCATAAGAAAAGATTGAAAATAATTTTCTTTGAGAGATACCAGTAAATAATAAATATAAGGTTTACAATAATCATCCCTAAACCACTTAATAAGTATATAGGACTTATGCTCATAGAATCTCCTTTTTTATTTTTAAAAAAAATTTTTAAAAGTCAAGAAATAAAATATATTGACATAAAAAAATAAAAAATTAAAATTCCTTTATGAGAAATTTTAGGAAAAATTTTATTACAGGGCTTGTAGCTGTATTGCCGATAACAGTAACATTTTTTATTATTTTTTTTCTAATAAATAAAATAGGCGGACTATTAGGAAGATATCTTCAATATATAAAATTCTTTTCTGTTCTTCCTTCATTTGTTCATTCAATTATAGGTTTTATAATAATTTTTTTCATTATATACATTATTGGTATGATAACTTCTGGTTATATTGGGAAATTTCTACTGGGATTATTCAATAGTTCCTTGAACAGACTTCCTCTTTTTAAGAGTGTATACAGTGCAGTTCAAAAGATGATAAATACAATATTCATTGATAAAAGTGCATTCAGAAAAGTCATAATAATTCCATATCCAAGAGACGGGAGTTTTGCAGTAGGTTTTATGACAAGTGAACAATCTTTAATTATAAATGGAGAAGAATACATAAATGTTTTTGTTCCCACTGTTCCAAATCCTACTTCTGGATTTTATCTACTCGTGAAGAAAAAAGATACAATAGAGACAGATCTTAGTATAGAAGAAGGTTTTAAAGTAATTTTATCAGCGGGTGTTATCAATTTAGATTTTAAAAAATAATGTTGAAGTTTTTAAACACGAAAAAGAAAAAATTATCACTGGAAGAAGAAAAAATAATAACAAGTATAACAGAAATAGGTATGATGCCTGTGAGTGAAATTATGATACCAAGGGTTGAAATAACAGCTGTTTCCGCAGAGTCAACTATAGAACAGATTCTTGATATCTTTTCAGAAAAACCTTACAGTAAATTCCCGGTATATTATGAAGAGATCGATAACATCGTAGGAATAGTTTTTATAAAAGAGATTCTAAAGATAAGAAAGTTAAAAGAAGAAATCTTTGCATGCAACATCATGAAACTTCCTTATTTTATACCTTATACTAAACCTGTTCTTTCAACATTAAGAGAGTTTCAGAGGATGAAGATATCAATAGCAATAGTTGTAGACGAGTTCGGAGGAGTAGAAGGTCTTGTTACGACTGAAGATTTGATAGAAGAGATAGTAGGAGAATTGCAGGATGAATTTGATATAGACCAGAATATAGAAATAAAAGATGATAAAATAATAGTGAGTGGAAACCTTGAATTATCAAAGATAGAAGAGTATTATAATATAAAATTTAACGAGAAAGATGTAAGAACAATAGGAGGATTGATAATGAAAAGGCTTAAGAGGATTCCAAAAAACAATGAGAATATAAAAATAGGAAATCTACTTATAAATGTTTTGAAGTCTTCTGAACAGAGAATTTACAAGGTATGTATTAAGAAAATATGAGTTTTGTTCATCTCCACAATCACACACAGTATTCTTTTCTTGATGGAACAATTAAGTTAGAAGAACTTGTAAATAAGGCATTAGAATTTAAAATGCCAGCGATAGCTATAACAGACCATGGAGGACTATTTGGTGCAATTGAATTTTACAATCTTGCTCTATCAAAACATCAAAAGCCTATCTTAGGAATTGAAGGGTATTTCGTATATGATGATATGGAGAAAAAGGAAAAGGATGATGAGCCTGCACATATAGTCCTGCTTGCAAAGAATGAAGAAGGTTACAAAAATCTTGTTAAGATATCTTCACTTTCATATATAAAAGGATTTTACAGAAAACCAAGATTTGACTGGAATACACTTGTTAAAAATTCTAAAGGATTGATTGTATTAAGTGCCTGTATTAATGGGATTATAAGTCAGGATATTTTGAAAGGTAAAAAAGATATTGCATTAAAACATGCAGAGAATTTCAAAGAATTATTTGGTGAGGATTTCTATCTTGAGATAATGAGGCTTAACATTGAAAGAGAAGATGAAGTTAACGAAGAACTGATCAATATCTCAAAGAGGTTGAACATCCCTTTAGTCTGTACAAATGATGTGCATTATCTTTTGAAGGAAGATGCATATCCACATGATATACTTTTATGTATACAGACAAATAAACAATATAATGATAAAAACAGGATGAGGTTTCCTTCTAATGAGTTTTATTTTAAATCACCTGAGGAGATGAAGGAATTATTTAAAGATTTACCCGAGGCTTTAAAAAATACTTTGGATATAGCAGAAAAAGTAGAAATAATAACTTTACTGGAAAAAAAGAAGAAAATGCAGATGCCAAAAATATCAATTCCTGATGAATTCAGAAATGCAAATGAATACCTTGAACATCTTGCGAGAAAGGGATTAAAGGAGAAAAAAATAGAGTTCACTGAAGAGGTTGAAAAAAGATTAAGGGAAGAACTCTCTGCGATAGCGACTACAGAATATTCAGAGTACTTTTTAATAATACACGAGATAGTTAAAGAAGCAAGAAATAAGAAAATCTTTGTAGGTCCTGGTAGAGGTTCTGCGGCTTCAAGCCTTGTTGTTTACGCCCTTGGTATAACAGAAGTAAATCCGCTTGAGCACAATCTCCTTTTTGAAAGGTTTTTAAATAAAGAAAGGATAACATGGCCTGATATTGATATTGATTTTGAAGATGAAAGAAGAGGAGAGGTAATTGATATAATAAAAAATAAATATGGAGAAGATAAAGTTGCTCAAATTATCTCCTTCTCAGTTCTTAAAGCAAAAGCAGCTATAAGGGATACAGGAAGGGCTCTTGGTTTTGAACTCACAGAAATAGATAAAATTGCAAAGATGATAGAAACAGACAGTCTTGATAAAGCAGTTGATTTATCAAACGAACTGAAAACACTTGTGAACACAAGGGAAGATATTAATAATCTTTTTAAAGTAGCAAGAAAACTTGAGGGTGTAGCAAGACATCATAGTATACATGCTTCAGGAATTGTTGTAACACCTGAAAGTATAACAGATTTAATTCCTATATGTATAGCTGCCGAAGAAGATTCAACAAATGGTTCCAGAATGGATTTTAAGACGCAATATGATATGAATAGCCTTGAAGTTCTTGGGTTTGTAAAGATAGATATCCTGGGGCTTAAAACATTGACGGTTATAAGAAAAACACTTGATTACATCAAGGAAAAAATAGATATGTCAAAACTTGATAAAAATGACAGAGATGTTTACAGATTATTAGCAGAAGGTGATACACTTGGAGTTTTTCAACTTGAAGAACCAGGTGCAAGGAATATACTTAAAAGTTTTAAACCAAATACTTTTTCAGAGATAGTTTTAATATTAGCACTCATAAGACCGGGTCCTTTACAAAACATAAATCTTCAAACCCTTATAAGGAAGAAGAATGGAGAAGAAAATATAGATTATCCACATCCATCACTTGAGAAGATTCTTAAAGAAACATATGGTTATCCAATATTCCAGGAACAGGCAATGCTCATTGCTCATGAATTATGTGGTTTTTCCTGGGCTAAAGCAGATGAAATGAGGAAGGCGATGGGCAAAAAGGACCCAACTATTATGATTGGACTTAAAGAGGATTTTATAAAAGGAGGGAAGAATAAGGGAGTTGATCCAAAAAAATTAGAGGAGATTTTTTCAAGTATTGAAACTTTTGCATCTTATGCTTTCAATAAGGCTCACAGCACTGTTTACGGTGAGCTTACATACAGAACAGCTTACCTTAAAGCACATTATACAAAGGAATTTCTCGCAGCGAATATGACATCAGATATGGAGAACACAGATAAACTCAAAAGATACATTCTCGATGCGAAAAAACACAATATAGATGTCCTTTTACCTGATATAAACGAATCATTGTATGAGTTCATACCGAACGAGGATAATTCAATAAGATTTGGACTTGGGGCAATAAAGAATGTTGGAGAGAATGCTTCAAGTTTTATTATTAAAGAAAGGGAAACAAATGGACCATATAAAGATTTTGATGATTTCAGAAGGCGTGTTCTTGGAAACAAGGTGAATAAAAAGGTTGTAGAAGCTTTAATTAAAGCAGGCTGTTTTGATAGATTTAATAAAAACAGGAAAGAGTTGATATTCAAATTAACTTCAAATGGGCCACAGGAAAAAAACAATAGAGTGGAAATATTTAAAACCCAGAAAGAAACAAAGATAGAATTTCCTACAGATGATGAGTTAAGAAGTTTTGAAATAGAAGCATTCGGTTTTTACGTTTTTAATCACCCGATGGAATCATATTTATATTACATTAATTCTGTTATTACCCCTGTATCTATGCTTGAAGAGTTCGAATTGGAGAAACTGATTGTTGCAGGCGGAACAATAACTTCAGCAAAAAAGAAAAAAGGAAGAGAAAATGGAAGTTATTATGAGATATTTGTTGAAGATATAGATGGTAATTTCAGGGTTACTGTATCAGAGAACAAGGGAGAAGAAATCTCGGATATCCTTGTTCAGGGAACAAATATCGTTGTAAAAGGTAATATATCGATGAAAGGAAAACAGATAACAATAAGGGGTAACACAATATTACAAATAGATGAGGTTCCTAAAAAGCTTAGAAAGGCATTCCTAATTTTAGACAAAGAAATGAAAGAGGAAGATGTTATGAAAATTTACAGCATTATAAAGAAATACCCTGGTAGTATACCACTTCATATTCTTTTTGAAGATAAGATAAAAATAAAAACCCTTACAAGAATAAGGTTTGATAAAGAATTGATTTTTGAAATGAATAGAGAGATTGGTGAAGGAAAATTAAGATTTGTTTTCTGAAAAATTCCTTGACGAAATTAAATAAGTGAGTATATTAATCAAAACATGGTTAATAAGAAAATAAAAAATAAAAAAATTAAAAAAGGAGGTTAGAATGTTTTTTATATTATTCAGTATTTTTGTAAGCAATATATCCATCCCTATAAATGGAATTGATAACCCATTGCCATCAATCGAAAAACATGGTGAAGTGAATTTCAATCTGAGGGTAGAACCTGATGACTGGATTAAATTTTCTTTAGGTATAGGTTTATGGGATTATTTCAGTATGAAAGCAGGTTATGGTGGAAAAAATATCGTTGGATATGGTGATATTGATTGGGCCCGTGAGGTTTGGCTTGAATTAAGGGGAATGATTTATAATGATGGTGCTAACTCTTTCCTAATCGGGTATACGACGATTCCATATCTTGATTCCTTATCAAAAGGGCTTTACGGTGTTCTTGGGAGAAGACAGCAGATTGGCGTTTTTGCAATCTCTATTAATGGTGGTCTTAATTATTGTTTTAAAAGAAAAGTTCTTGATGGATTTGCAGATGCTTATGTAAATATAGGCAAGGCACATTATATAATATTTGAATGGATTTTGAACAGTGGTGAAGAAAGGCAGAATATTTTTTCTCTTGGTTATCAGAATCAAGCATTACCCCTTGGAATACAGATAGACATTAAGGATTTATTTTCAGATAATATTGGAAGAGGAATACAGATATTTTACAGGGAGTCTTTCTAATGGGAGTGGTTGTTCTTGGGCTTCAATGGGGTGATGAGGGTAAAGGAAAGGTGTGTGATTATCTTGCTGAAGAATTTGATGTTGTTGTCCGTTATCAGGGTGGACCAAATGCAGGTCATACTATTATATATAACGGAGAAGAAATTGTCCTTCATCATATACCATCCGGAATCTTCAGGGAGAATGTAATCTGTGTTATAGGAAATGGTTGTGCTATAGACCTTGAAGTTCTATATAATGAGATTGAGAAAATAGAAAAAATGGGTGTTAACACTAAAGGAAGGATATTTATAAGCGAGCGTGCACATATAATACTTCCCTATCATAAAGATGAAGATGCAAAGATAGAAAAATCATTGAAGATAGGAACAACCATGAAAGGAATAGGGCCTTCATATAAGGATAAATATGCAAGGCTTGGATTAAGAATGGCAGACCTTGAAGATTCTGAAAGGCTGAAGAAGATTATAAAACAGAGGACAAAGGACGAAAAAAAACTACTAAATTATCTTAATAGATATTATGATGAATTTGCACATATGATAATAGATACGGTTTCACTTTTAAATCATTTCCATTTTTCGGGGAAAAAAATTCTCTTTGAAGGTGCTCAAGGTTCGATGCTTGATATTGATTTTGGGACATACCCATTTGTCACATCATCAAGCCCCTGTATAGGAGGTGTTTTTACAGGGACAGGAATAAGATTTAATGCGATTGATAGGGTTATAGGTATTATAAAGCCATATACAACAAGGGTTGGTAATGGACCACTCCCAACAGAGATAAAGACAAAACAGGCGAAACAGATAAGGGAAAAAGGGAAAGAATATGGTTCAACTACAGGAAGGGAAAGAAGGATAGGATGGCTTGACATACCACAATTAAAATATTCATGTCTTATAAATGGAGTGACTGAAATTTTTATCACAAAACTTGATGTTCTTTCTGGTTTTGAAAGGATAAAAGTATGCACTAATTACCTTCTTGATGGAAGCCCAATAGAGGGTTTTCCTGCCAATCTTTCACTATTTGATAGGATAGAACTTGAATACGCGGAATTTCTTGGTTGGGAAACACTTGAAGGTGTAGATTCATATTTCAGGGCTCCTCAGGAATTAAAGACATTTGTTAAATTTATTCAGGATATGTTACTTGTTCCTGTGAAGTATATATCTATTGGAAGAGAAAGAAAAGATGTTCTCATTGTTGACTAAAATCATAGGTTCAAGAAATAAAAGAATAATAAATTCCCTTCTTCCCACTGTTTATGAAATAAATAAAAGATTTGAAGAGTTTAAAAAATTAAATGATTCAGAACTCCCCAAGATGACAGAAGAATTTAAAGAAAGATTGAAAGCAGGAGAAACCCTTGATGACATACTTGTTGATGCGTTCGCACTTGTTAAAGAAACCACAAGGAGACTTCTTGGAAAAAGATGGCTTGTAACAGATATAGAAAAAGAATGGGATATGGTTCCATACGATGTCCAGATTATCGGTGCAATTGTTCTTCATCAAGGAAAAATTGCAGAGATGGCAACAGGTGAAGGAAAGACACTTGTTGCAACGATGCCCCTTTATCTAAATGCATTGACCGGCAATGGATGCCATCTTGTGACCGTGAACGACTATCTTGCAAGAAGGGATAGGGAATGGATGGGACCTGTTTATGAGACATTAGGTCTTTCAGTTGGTGTGATACAGATGGGTATGACACCTGAAGAAAGAAAGATAGAATATGCTAAAGATATAACATACGGAACTAATAATGAATTTGGTTTTGATTATTTAAGGGATAATATGGCTGTTATACCTGAACACAGGGTTCAGAGAGGTCATTATTATGCGATTGTTGACGAGGTTGATTCAGTATTAATAGATGAAGCAAGGACACCTTTAATCATCTCGGGTCCTGTTGATGTTTCTGTCCAGCACTATGAAGATTTAAAACCGCAGGTTGAAAGGGTTTACAGAATGCAGAATTTTGAGTTGAATAAGATTATCGTTGAGGCAGAGAAGAAATTGAAGAATAACGAATTAAAGGAAGCAGGTGAGTTGCTCCTTATGGTGAAAAGAGGGGCACCCAAAAACAGACTTCTTATGAAACTTATGCATGAACCTGGTGTTCAGCAGCTGATAGAAGAAACAGAGGCAAGATATTTGAAAGACAAGAAAATGTCGGAGATAGATGAGAAACTCTATTTCTCAATAGATGAAAAGGCAAACATTGTTGATATTTCAGAAAAAGGCAGGAATGCAATTGCTCCAAAAGACCCTGATTTCTTTACACTTCCAGATCTATCTTCTGAGATAGCAAGGATTGATAGGACAGAAGGATTACTCCCAAGGGAAAAACTTGTTGAGAAAGAAGCTATACATAGAAAATATGCGGAGAAATCAGAGATGATACATGCTGTTCATCAGCTTTTGAGGGCATATTCTCTGTTTGAAAAAGATGTTGAATACATTGTTCAGAACGGAAAAGTAATAATTGTAGATGAATTCACAGGCAGGCTTATGCCGGGAAGAAGATACTCTGATGGTCTTCATCAGGCTATTGAAGCAAAAGAAAATGTTCGAGTTGAAAAGGAGACCCAGACACTTGCAACTATAACATTGCAGAACTATTTCAGGATGTATAAAAAGCTTGCAGGTATGACAGGAACAGCTGCAACAGAGGCAAATGAATTCTGGGAGATTTACAAACTTGATGTTGTTGTTATCCCCACAAATAAACCTGTAAGAAGGATAGATTACGATGACCTGATTTACAGAACTAAGAAAGAAAAATATCAGGCTATAATAAACGAGATAAAAAGGGTTCACAGGACAGGAAGACCGATACTCGTAGGCACAGTTTCTGTTGAGGTATCAGAGATACTTTCGAAACTATTAAAAAGAGAGAATATTCCGCATCAGGTCCTTAATGCAAAATATCATCAGAAAGAGGCGGAGATAATATCACATGCAGGTGAAATAGGTCGTGTTACTATTGCAACAAATATGGCTGGAAGGGGAACAGATATTAAACTCCAGAAAGGTGTTGTTAAATGTGAAACATGCCTTCTTAAAGAAGAAGAAGCAAGGGCTAAATTAAAAACAGATGAAGAAAGAAGATTATTTGAAGAAAGTCTTAAAAAATCAAATGCAAATAAAGAAGAATGTGAAAAAGATATGCCATGTGGTTTATACATAATTGGAACAGAAAGGCATGAGGCAAGGAGGATAGACCTTCAGCTAAAAGGTCGTTCTGGTAGGCAGGGAGACCCTGGTTCATCAAGATTCTTTGTTTCGTTAGAGGATGACATAATGAGGCTTTTTGCAACAGAGAGGATATCTTCTGCAATGGACAGGATGGGAATAAAAGAAGGAGAACCGCTGAAACATAAACTTGTAACAAGGGCACTTGAGAACGCACAGAAAAGGGTTGAAAGATTTAATTTTGATATAAGGAAAAGATTACTTGAATACGATGATGTTATGAATAGACAGAGGGAAGTTATATACTCATTTAGGAATGAGATACTCGACGGGAAAGATTTGAAACAGAGGGTTATTGAGTATATTGAAGATGTATATTTTTCTATTTTTGAAGAATATGCTGAATCAAGGATCTTGGAAGAATGGGATATTGAAGGTTTGAGGAAAGAACTGGTTGAAAACTTCCTTGTTGATATAGAGATTGGAAAAGGTGGAAGAAAGGAAGAGATAGAGGATAAACTTCTTGAGATTATAAAAGAAAGATATGAAGAAAAAGAGAGAATTATTACATCGGATAAGATGAGGGAATACGAAAGGATAATACTACTTCAGGCGATAGATACAAACTGGAGACATCATTTGTATGAACTCGATGCTTTAAAGGAAGGTATTTCTTTAAGAGGCTATGCACAAAAAGACCCATTAGTTGAGTATAAAAAAGAAGCATTTGGAATGTTTGAAGAACTGATGTTCAAGATAGAGAAAGATGCAGTAAGGATACTTTACAGATTCAGACCAGAAGCGATAACATTACCTGAAGAGGTATTTGGCGTGGAAAGAAAGGAAGAATTTTCAATAAAATCAGCAGCAGGTGAAAAGGAAGAAAAGAAAGATATTAATGTTCCACAGGATAAGGTCCTCACAATAGGTGATCCGGTTCTTGATAAAAAATTTAATGATGCAGTATCCAGAATGAAGCAGGAAAGGAAGATAAAGAGTGTTCGTGATATTGGGAGGAATCAGCCATGTCCTTGTGGTAGCGGTAAGAAATTTAAGAAATGTCATGGTAAAGCTTTATGAATGAAAAAAACATAATAAAATTGATTGTGTTTATATTACTTGTAATAATAGTTTCCCTTTATTACTTCTTAAAAATTCCTGTTAAGATGGTTCATAAAGAAACCCTTGGTATAAAATCATTTTATCCTGATGTCAGAGAAGAAAGATTTTTCAGGAACAACTGGGAAGGAAGTAAATTTGTTAATATAAACTTTGAATTTCTTGTTGTAAATAAGGAAATGACAAAATCTGAATTTAAAGAGTTGTTGAATTCAAAAAAGAATGAACATAAATTATTTATAGATATTTACCCTTTTGAAGACACAGGTGCATATTTTATTTATAAGACAAAGAAAGGATTCAATGCAGTTGCTGTTTTTTATTACAAAGGGAGGACATACTGGCTTGCTTTTTATTCGTCAATGCCTTTTAATAAATATTATGATGTTATGAAGAATTTTCTTATAAATATGGAGATAGATGGAAGGAAAGTTGATGAAAAATTTATAAAAGATATAGAAGATTTTAAGATACCTTCGTCAATTCTGGTAAGCACAGAATTATTCATAATAATATTCTCTTCTATCCTATTCTTCACAATCCTAATAATAATTTTCGTTTTTTATATTGGTTTTAAGAAGCCAAAAGGAATAGAAGGTGCAATACTTGAAGAAAAGACATTTGTAACAGCAAAATTCAGATTCACAAGGAGCAATTTTCCTGCATATGTTTGTATAAAAGAAGGTAAGGTATTAGGTTTTTCAGCAGGAAAGAAGATTTTTGAGAAGGAATTAAAGGATATAAAACTTATAAAAAACAGGATTATTTTTGATATAGAAGGTATTGAATATTCATTCAATGTATCAGAGCCGGAAAGATGGAAGATTTTCTTATAAAAAAATAATAAGCCCGGCAGCGACCTACTCTCCCATCCCCTTGCGAGGAAAGTACCATCGGCCCTTGAGGGCTTAACTTCCGTGTTCGGAATGGGAACGGGTGTTTCCCCTCCGGTAAAGCCACCGGGCAGATATAATTTATAAAAAGTTGGATATTTGTCAAGTGTTTTTTTAAATTCTCAATTAAAAATTTTTAACGGAAATTTAAAAGGATAAAAATGCTCCAGATTTTAGTCCAATGAACCCTTCCTTCTTTATTTTTTTTCAGCAATTCCAATAAAATTTTATTATTGTTTACAGTTTTTAATTCAAAGTCCTTTAGCCATTCTTTCATAGGGAAACTGAATCCTTTTTTTCTCCTGTTCACAATTTCAAATGGAAGGATATCTTTAAAACATTCTTTTAAGAGATATTTTTCCTTTTTAAATTTAATCTTCTCGTCTATTGATAAAACAAAATTCATTAAATCATAATCGAGGAAAGGAACCCTAATTTCAATAGAATTCCACATACTCATAAAATCAGAATCCTTCAACAATTGATTTCTCATATAAAACATCTCTAAATAGGATACAAAATTCTTCCTCCCAAAATCATTTATATTTTTATCCCAGAATATCTTTTCTATTGCTTTAAGAACATATTTTTTTTCTATTCCAAGCAATGATGAAATCTCACTTGTAGTGAAAACACTCCTTAAAGAAAGATAATACGATAATGGATTTTTAATTCCAAGATAAGAAATTCTTTTTATTCTATCATCCTTAGCCTTCTCAAAAAAACTGAAATCATTAAAGATTGATTTTAGAAAAATAAGGCTTTCAATCCTTCTGAATGAAGGGTATCCACCAAATAATTCATCCCCGCCAAGCCCTGATAAAACGGACTTCAATCCTGCATTCTTTGCACACATAGAGACAAAATAGGTATTCACACCATCAAATGTAGGTTGATCCATAGCATTCAATATATCATCAAGATGATTCAGAAAATCCTTCTTACCCACCTTAAACGGATAGTGTCTTGATTTTACCTTATTTTTAACGATCTCCTGATAAAATGATTCATCATACTTTTCTTCATCAAATGTTATCGATAGCGTAACAATTTCATCCTTCATACTGGATGCTAATATTGATATAATGCTTGAATCAACACCACCACTCAAGAATACACCTAACGGAGCATCTGAAATAAGATGTCTTCTTACACTATTTTCAATCAATTCCCTTGTTTTCTTTATAGCGAAATTTTCATCTTTAAAAGTATTATTAAAATCATATTCAGAATATTTATTAACTATGTGCTTTTTATTATAAATATCATACCTGAGATAGCTCCCGTAAGGAAGCATAAAGACATCTTTTAATGTTGTGTATGGTTCCGGTAGAAAACCAAGGAGAAGAAAGTATATCTTCCAGTCATCTTCCTCTTTCCATAATGATTTATATTTTTTAATACCTCTTATCTCAGATGAAAAAATTATACCTTCTTTGTTAATTGAATAATAAAGAGGTTTTATACCTGATTGGTCTCTTACAAGATATAAAATTTTATTTACTCTGTCATATATTGAAAATGCAAACATACCCTTGAATTTTTTAAAACAGGATTCCCTCCATTCAATGAATGATTTTAATATGACTTCTGTATCAGAATCAGATTTAAAGAAATATCCTCTTTTTTTCAGTTCCTCCTTTAATTCCCTGAAATTGTATAATTCCCCGTTGTAAACAATAACATAATTACCATCTTCTGAAACCATTGGTTGATGTGCATTCCCTGATAGGTCAATAATTGATAACCTTCTATGACCAAGGCATATATTCTCATCAATATAAATACCATCATCATCAGGACCGCCCCTTGATAGTTCCTTATTCATCAACCTGATATTTTCTATTGCTAAGTTTTTATCTTTATAAGTGAATCCTGAAAACCTACACATAAATGCCCTTTAAGTATTCAGCAAAACTTAAAATATCAGGGAATATAAGTTCCGGTTTCATCTCTTTAATGGTTTCCTTACCATGACCTGTAAGCACAAGAACAGGTTTTCCACCTATATTTTTTGCAAGAAGGAGATCATCCTTTTTATCTCCGACAACGAACAAGTGTTTAATATCAATCTTGAACCATTCAATTATCTTTTCAAGGAGTCCTGTTGCAGGTTTTCTTGTCTTTGAATCAATCCATGGAGGGTCAATTGAAAAGAAGATTCCGTCCAATCTTATTCCTTCTTTCAATAGATAATCTTCCATCCACCAGTTTATCTTTTCAACATCCCTTAAGGTCATAAGACCTCTTCCAATACCTGACTGATTGCTTAAAACTATCTTGAGAAAACCAAGTTTTTTTATTATCTCGAGCCCTTCAGGAACACCTGGAAGGATTTTAACAAGTTTGGGGTCTTTTATGTAACCTGCTTCTTTTATTATTGTTCCATCCCTGTCAAATATAACTGCTTTATTCAATGAGCTCCCCTATTTTTTCTTTCACAATATTGATATCTATATCCCTGCAATGATAATCACCGAACCTGCATTCCCTCTTGAAACAGGGAGAACATTCAGCATTGCTTTTAATTACAACTAATTTATCATTGTAAAAAGGTGCTGTCCATTCTGGTGAAGTTGAAAGATAAAGAGCGACCTGTGGAACACCTAATGCACCTGCAATATGCATGGAGCCTGTATCAACAGAGATAAAAATACTCATTCTAGATATAATCTCTATAACTTCCTTTAAGGTTGTCTTTCCTGTAAGGTTTATGGTTTTTTCTGTAATCTGATTATCGGTTTCTTTTCCTATCTGAAATATTTTATAACCTTTCTCTTCAAGGTATCTTGCTATCTCAAAAAATCCTTCTTTCTTCCAGCTCCTTGCTTCACCAAATGCACTCTTCATATCTATACCTGCTATCTTCTCATTGGTTTTTTTTCTTATAAAACCCGGTATAAAAGGTTTGTAATTTTTCAGTTCAACATAATCTTTAACAATCTCCCTGTACTGGTCAAGGATATGTATCTTATCCCTTTTGACCTTCCCTGTCAAAAGAAAACTTCTGAAATCTTCAGGGAAGCCTATCCTTTCTTTTATACCAGAAAGGTATGTTTCAAGAGCGGATGAGAATGAAGGGGTGAATAAAAAAGCAATATCAAAATCAAATTTCTTCAAATAATTTTTGTTTTTAAACGGGTCTTTTGTTAAGAATATCATATCTTTATTAAAACCTTTAAATATGGGTGAGACATAATCCCTTAGACCTATATAAATTTTACTATATTTATCCATCAATTCTTTCAAGATAGCAGTAGACATAATTGCATCACCAACCCAATTTGGAGCCCTGAAAAGTATCTTGGGGTCAGTCATAAACCTTCAACTTTTCTTGAACCTTCTCTAAAACTTCTTCTGGTTTAATCATCTCATTGCATTTGAATTGAAAAGGGCAGTAGTCTATTCCATGTAAAGAGCAGGGTTTACAAGGTAGATTCTTTGAAATATAACCACCATAAAATGGTTTAAATCCAAACTCAGGAATAGAAGAACCATATATCATAATAGCTTCTGTTCCAACAGCTTGCGCAAGATGGACAGCCCCTGAATCATTACCTATAACAATATCCATTAAAGAAAGATATGCTTTTAAGAGATTAAAAGGTAGTCCAAAAAAACTTTTTTCATTCTTTATATATGAATACTCTTCTTCTTCCGATTTTGAACCGAATAAAAAAACAGAACCTTTAACTAAATGTGATAATTCTTTGTAAAATTTCCATTTTCTTGATTTCTTCTTTGCACCTGGAAATATGCCTATAAAAGGCCTTCTATATTTTCTTAATTCATTCTCAGCAATTCTTAGATCTTTTTTATTTATAAAAAATTCAGGATTTTTTCTTTCCGGGTTAAATTCCTTTAATACTTCGAGATACCTGTCGATAACATCTGGAATTTTTAACCTTATTTTGGTTAGAATCATGAATCTTCTTTCAAAATCCCTTTTATTCAGTGTCTTATAATCTTTAAACCTGAGTCTTTTGAGAAATCTTTTGGATTTTCCTGTCCTGTGCATATCATAAATTAAATCAAATTTTTCATTCACAGGTTCTGAAAGAACATAATTAATCCTTTTATCATCAGTAAACAGGCTTTTATAAATTTCTTCAGTGAAAAGAAATAACTGATCATCCGGATAAATCTTTCTGAGATTTTCAAGAAATGGGGTAAGAAAAACAATATCTCCGAGCGAAGATAATCTTATTACACCTATTTTCATAATAAAAAATGGAGGCGAGCGGACTCGAACCGCTTACCTCCTGCGTGCAAGGCAGGTGCTCTACCAAATGAGCTACGCCCCCTAATCTTTAAATCTCCAGGTAATTCCGAATTCTACTACAGGGTCTAAAGGTATCCCACTTATAAAATAAGGTCCTTGAGAGAAGAAATTATTATTAAGGACAAAGCCAAAGTCAAATTCTTTAACCAGGAAGAAAATTCCAGTTCTATAATTTATGTTCTGACTATAATCAGTTAGTAAAGTTGTATCCTGTTTTTCCAATATTTGCTGTAAGCTTCCATTCATACCAAAAAGGAATTTTATGAATTTAAATCTTATATCAAACCCTCCATTAACAGAAAGACATCTTCTTGTTAAGGAATTCTCATCCTCTTTTTCGGAATAAATGTTTATATTGGGTATAAGTATAAAATTAACAAAATCATTTACACTTAAATTTAATCCAACACCAAGTATCATACTATCTACTTTAGATTCTGTAAAACTTGTATCAACAATATTCGCCTCTTCAAATGAGAAATCATTATGTGAGTAATGGAAGAATGGTGTAATAAAATCCCTTGAATATATAATGTTTGCATCATATGAATAATTGTTTCTATTTCTTTCAATACCCCAGACCCTTTTGTCATTGTAAAAATATTTGTAAACTTTAAGAGCAATAACAAAATCAAATAAGTTGAAAGAGACTGTTCCACCATATGTTTTTCTTTCTAAAAGAGAATTTTGTTCTTCGTTCCTGAAATTTGCATAGTTTAAACCCAGTCCGAAAAATTGATATCCGTAAACAATCTCAAAAAATGGATCAGTAACATCCCAATTGTAATTTAAGCCTTTAGTAAATCTTACGCCAATAAAACCAAATTCATTTGGGAGGGAGAGCTTAACACCATAATTTTCAATAAAACCTGTTTCAAGGAAGAAACAATCATTATATTTATATAAAAGTGATGGTAATATAAAACCCTGTTCTAAATCTTTTGTTATAACAGGATTACCAGTTATATATACGTTACTCCATAATGAAATAACTATTATTAACATATAATACCTCTTAAAAATTTTATGGGCCCAGATGGAGTCGAACCATCCACCTCGCGGTTATCAGCCGCGCGCTCTAACCATCTGAGCTATGGGCCCGGTTATTAAAAAATATACACTTAATTAAATTTGTCAAGATAAAATGATATAATTTATTACAAATAAGTATTGACTTATTTATTTTGTGTATAATATATTATTATGAAAAAAAATTTACCAATTGTTATATTAGTAGCAATAACTTTTCTTGTTTTTTATCTATTCTTTGATTTTACTGGTATTCATCTTCCTGTAGAAAAAAAATTCTATGACCTGAAACAAAATATTAATATGGATAGAGAGTTTAAACCAGGAAACATACTAATAGTTGATGTTGATGATAAGACCCTTAATGAACTTGGCAGGTTCCAGAACTGGCCAAGATACAATTTTGCAAATGTTATAGAGAAAATTTCCCTTCAGAATCCTCTGGTAATAGGGGTAGACTTTATATTTTCAGAGCCTGATACATTAAACAATATAACAAAAAATATCTACAGGGAATTATTGACAGGTAAAGTAAAACAGGATATGATAGATTCTATACTCAATATCTTCTCTTTTGATCAATATCTTTCAAGCTCTATTAATATGACAGGGAAGGTTGTTCTTGCTGGAATTTTAAATTATGAAAAGACAGAGAAAGAGATAAAACTTGAAAGACAGAGGATAGAGGAAAAAATAGAAGTAGAACCGGTATATAGTGGAATTATCTTACCAATAGAAGAATTTCTAAGGAATTCAAGAATCGGAATAATAAATGTTAATCCTGATTTTGATGGAGTTATCAGGAATGTGCAACTTGTAACGAATTATAATAATAATTTGTTACCTGCATTTTCTCTATCTGTTGTTAATACAATAAACAAAAATCTTTCTCTGTGTAATGGGAAGATCGGTATTGGTGATAAGGTTATAAAAACAGATAGATTTTTTAATGTGAATATTAACTATCTCTGCAATTTTGAAAGTTTTAATTTAATATCCTTCTCGGATGTATTTTATGAGAGAATTCCGATGAATATCTTCAAAGATAAAATAGTTTTGCTTGGTTCATCTTCATCCGGTCTTGCAGACCTTAAGAACACACCTGTTGGAATTATGCCCGGTATAGAGATACATGCAAATATTATTCTTAACATTTTAAACAATTGCTTTGTTAATTTTGCACCTTTCTGGTTAGAATACATTACAGGATTTATTTTAATTTTATTTGTTTTCTTTGTTGCAATAAAGATAAAACCTTTAATATCTATAATAATTTTTATCCTATCATTATTATTTTTTGTTTTTATAAATATTTTTATCTATATTTTATTTTTATATTCAATTGAATTCGCAAGGCCAATAATAACAATGATTATATCGTATCTCATTGGACTTGGTTTTAGGCTAACAATAGTTGAGGCAGAGAAAAGGAAATTAAGACAATCTTTTTCCAAATATGTTCCACCTGATGTTGTTGAAAAGATTTTATCATCAAAAGATCTTTATATAAAAGGTGAGAGGAAAGAAGTTACGGTTCTCTTCTGCGATATAAGGGATTACACCGGATATTCAGAAAAAGAACCTCCAGAAAAGGTTGTTAGCACACTGAATGAATACTTTGAAGAGATGTCTAACATAATTTTTGCATACAATGGTATGATTGATAAATTCCTTGGTGATGGTATAATGGCAGTCTTTGGTGCTCCAATCCATTTCCCAGGTCATGCAGATAAGGCTGTTACAGCTGCTATAGAGATGGTAAAAAAGGCAAGGGACTTAAATAGAAGGTGGCAGAAAGACAGGGGAAGAAACTTTGAGATTGGAATAGGTATAAATACTGGTGTTGCAATAGTAGGGAATGTTGGTTCTATGAAAAGGATAGAATATACTGCTATTGGCGATGTTGTGAATACGGCGGCAAGGTTAGAACCTTTAAACAAGGAATTTCTTACAAATATACTTATTTCCGAAACAACATTTAACAGACTGCAGAATGATTACAATGTAAGAAATTTAGGCAAGGTTAAGATAAGAGGAAAGACAGAAGAGATAACTATTTACGAGATAGTTCCGTTTTAATGTTTGCAAATTTTTATAAATTTTATATATTTTATAAATGAAGATATTGACATTAATGACTGACTTCGGTTTCGATGACCCATATGTGGGAATTATGAAAGGGATAATATTATCATCTATAAAAGATGTAAACATAGTAGATATAACCCATAATATAAAATGTGGAGATATTAACACTGCTTCATTCTTTTTATCAGAATATTACAAATATTTTCCAGAGAATACAGTTAATATAATAGTTGTTGATCCTATTGTTGGTGAAAAATCAATCCCTATATTGAGCATTTACAAAAATAGGTTTTTTCTTGCACCTGATAATGGTGTTCTTACACCTGTTTTAGGTGAAGTTTACAGGATAGATTTTAAAAAAGGTGATTCAAATACATTTTTTGGTAGGGATGTTTATGCACCTTTTGCTGTTAAGATCTTAAAAAATGATTTTAGAAGATACATAAGAAAGTATGAAAAGCCTGTGATATTAAAAATGAATGAACCTGAAATAAAAAAAGGATATATAAAAGGAAAGGTTATACATATAGATAAATTTGGTAATATTATAACCAACATAAAATCTTCATTGATAAAGGATGAGAATTTTGTAAGGTTCAAGGGTAAAATTATTCCAATTTATAAATCGTACAGTGATGTTAGAAAAGGTGAAATTCTTGCCCTTGTTAATAGTTATAACCTAATTGAAATAAGTGTGAATCTTGGTGATGCTGCAAAATTTTTCAGTGCAAATATAGGTGATAATGTATATTTAATGAGGAGGAAGTATGTATGATATATTTGATGAGATAAAAAAGTTTGAGAAAGAGATGGAAGAACTTCTTGATGGATTTTTACATTCAAGAAGGGCTGTTGTTTTTGGCCATCCATGGAAACCACCGGTTAATATCATTGAAACAAATGAGAATTTAATAATACTTCTTGATGTTTCCGGTGTTAAAATGGAAGATATTAGTATAAAGGTTGATAGTGATTATCTGATAATAAATGGTAAAAGGGAAGACCCATTTTTTTCAGAAAATTGTAATTATTACGCAATGGAGATAGATTTCGGGCAATTTGAAAGGATTATAAGATTCCCTGTTGATGTTGAAATAGAGAAACTAAGTGCTACTAACGAAAATGGTTTTTTGAAGATCGTTATTCCCAAGAAAAATATAGTTGAAAAAGAGATAAAGATTGAATAGGAGGAACAATGGAGATGGAAATAAAACTTGATAAAGAACAGGTAGTGATCCCAAATATTCTACCGGTTTTACCTTTGAAAGATGGAGTTGCTTTTCCAACTATCCTTATACCACTTTCTATATTAGTCCCGCAAAATATAAAGATGATCGATACTGTTTTAAATTCAGACAAGCTTATAGGTATGTTTCTTCAAAAGGGAAACAAAGACGTCCCGAATCCGGATGAGATATACAATATTGGGACTGCCGGGAAAATAGTTCGTATGCTTAGATTTCCAGACCAGACTTTGAGAATACTTGTTCAGGGTCTTGAAAGAATAAGAATAAAAGAATTTGTTCAGACAAAACCATATTACACTGCTGAAATAGAGATTATTAAAGATGTTGTAGAAAACGATAATGAATTGAAGGCACTTGTTAACAATGCTATAAAATTATATCAGGAACTTGTTAGTTTATCACCTTATCTTCCCGAGGATCTTTCAACGATTATCCTTAACATAGAAGACCCTGCAAAGATAGCAGATTTTATAGCGTCAAATATGAAAATGGATACTAAAAATAGGCAGAAACTCCTTGAAACATTCAATGTGAAGGAAAGATTTAAGATAATTATTTCTCTTCTTTCAAAAGAACTCGATGTTTTGAAACTCGGTGAAGAATTAAGGAACAAAATAAAAGGAGAGATGGAGAAGGTGCAAAGGGATTTCCTTTTAAGAGAGCAACTAAAGGCGATAAAGAAAGAACTTGGCGAGGAGTCCGAGGAAGAAAATGTTATTAAAACACTTGAGAAAAGGCTTAAAAAAACAAAGATGAACGAAGAAGCAAAAAAAGTAGCACGGGAACAACTTGACAGATTGAGAATAATACCACCACAATCTGCAGAATATACAGTTATAAGGACGTATATTGAATGGTTACTTGACCTTCCATGGGATATAGAGACAGAAGATAATCTTGATATAAACAGGGCTAAAAAAATACTTGATGAAGACCATTATGACTTAGAAGATGTAAAAGAAAGGATATTAGAATTTCTTGCTGTAAGGAAATTGAAAAAAGACCCTAAAAGCCCTATACTATGTTTTGTAGGTCCACCTGGTGTAGGTAAAACATCACTTGGACAATCAATTGCGAAGGCACTCGGAAGGAAATTTATAAGGATCTCACTTGGTGGGGTAAGGGATGAGGCAGAGATAAGAGGTCATAGAAGGACATATGTGGGTGCAATTCCAGGAAGGATAATACAGAGTTTAAAAAGAGCTGGTTCAAAAAATCCAGTTTTTATGATGGATGAGGTGGATAAAGTTGGAACAGACTTTAGAGGAGACCCTGCAAGTGCATTACTTGAGGTTCTTGATCCTGAACAGAACCATTCTTTTGTAGACCATTATATAGATGTTCCATTTGACCTTTCACATGTGATGTTTATTACCACTGCAAATATAGTGGATACAATTCCACCTGCTTTAAGGGATAGGATGGAGATAATAACAATACCGGGTTATACAATTGAAGAAAAGATAATGATTGCAAAGAAGTATCTTGTTCCAAGACAGATAAAAGAGAACGGTCTTACAAAGAATGATTTGAAGTTGAGTGATGATATTATTGAGTCCATAATAACAGGTTATACAAGGGAGGCAGGGGTAAGGAATCTTGAAAGAGAGATTGGAAAGATAGCGAGGAAGATTGCAAAATTGAAAAGTATGGGTAAGAAAGGTAGTTATAATATAACTTTGAAGAATTTGAATGAATTCCTTGGACCTGTTAAGATAATAAAAGAAAAAAGGCTTGAAAAACCAAACATTGGCGTTGCCACAGGACTTGCCTGGACGCCTTTTGGTGGAGAGGTTTTATTTGTTGAAACAAATAAGATGAAAGGTAAGAAGAGTCTAATATTAACAGGTCAACTCGGACAGATTATGCAGGAATCTGCACAGGCAGCACTCTCTTATATAAGGGCAAATGCAAAAAGATTCAACATTGACCCTGATTTCTTCGATAAATATGACATTCATGTTCATATACCGGAAGGTGCGATACCAAAAGATGGTCCATCAGCTGGAATAACTATTTTCATATCAATATTCTCAACGCTTGTTGAAAAACCGGTTTCACCTGATTTTGCCATGACAGGAGAGATTACATTAAAAGGGGAAGTCCTTCCAGTCGGTGGTATAAAAGAGAAAGTCCTTGCAGCAAAACTTGCAGGTATAAAAAATGTTATACTACCTAATGAAAACAAGAAGGATATAGAGACCATCCCAGAATCTGTTAAGAAAGATATGAAGTTTTATTTTGTTGAAAGTGTTGATGAAGTTATAAAACTCGTTATTAAGAAGAAATAAAAGTTATATATATTTTGAAATAGTTTTTTCCAGTTCTTTTGAACTGTTTAATAAATCCTGAGAAATTGTAGAGATTTCTTCAAGTGAAGCCATCTGCTGCTGTGTTGATGCTGAAATCTCCTGAACAGTTGCTGAGACATTTGCAATGCTTTTTGCAATATTATCAAGTTTTACAAAAACACTCGATACATTCTGGACTTCTTCCTTTATTGTCTCGGAAACCTGATTTGTCATATTTGTGGTTAATGCAATATTCTGGGATATTTTATTCAGGGATTCCCTGATGCTGTCAAGTGAGCCGATATTCTGAGATATCTTTCCCCAGGTGTTTTCAGTTGCAATCTTGAAATCATTTATTGAGCCTTTAACTTTCTCTAATGTATCATTAACCTTTGTAAGATAATCCCTTGAAAGATTTGAAAGATTCCTGATCTCTTCTGCGATAACAGAAAATCCTTTACCCATTTCTCCAACCCTTGCTGCTTCAATTGAAGCATTCAGGGCAAGAAGGTCAGTATCTTCAGCAACATCGTTTATCATATTTGCGAATCCAACTATTTCATCACTTGAAGAAATAAGAGAAGACATCTTTTGATTTATCTCTCCAACAGACCTTATATTTGACTCTATTGTTTTTAAAACATCTTCAATACCCTTTATTCCCTCAATTGCTATTTTTTCTGATTCTTCCGCAATCTTCTTTAACATCATTGTCTGAGATTCCATATTCTCTGCCATAGCGTTAACTGCTTCAGCATTATCCCTTAACATCTTCAGTTCCTGTGATGACTGACCAATTTCATTATTAAGATTTTCAAGACTTGAAGATATCTGTTGAATAGAAGCGGTTATCTCTTCGTTTGAAGAAGCAACCACCTCAGATATCTTTTTCATCTTTTCAGTTGTATTTTTTATATCCTGTATAAAACCTGATACAATATCAAGGAATGCATTGAAGTGATATCCAATTTGATCCAGTTCATCCCCTGTCTTTATATTTAATCTCTCATTCAAAGAGAATTTCCCTGACGTGAAGGCTTCAAAGTTTATCAATAAAAATTCAATGGTATTCTTTATCCTTAGTGCAAATACCAAGACGAGTATGAATGATAAAAGTAAAAAGATTATAGCGAATTTAAATTTCACAAATACAATACCCATAAAGAAAGAAAATAAAATAACAATAAACATTACAATAAGGATTTTTGAAAATAAACGAAAACCTTTAAGTGGTTCTTTATATTTCTTCAATTCTTCATTTATTAATGCTTCTCCATAGAAATAAACTATTAATGATACAATAGGGCCTACGAGAATCACTACAAGTGTTCCACGTATAAATTTATCCCATGGTAAAAGATTGAGAATTTTGTTGAATATTAAGAAAAGAACAGGTGCACCTATGACATAATCAAAAGTCTTATGTAAAAATGAATAAAAAGGTGTAAGATAGATATTTTTCACATTACCTTTTTTTAAAACAATATATAATCTTCTCTCTTGAGCGAAATGATATATAATAACATAAAAACAAGATATACCACCAGCATATAAAATAAAGTTAATTAATTCTTGTTGGTTCATTTTTACATAAAATGGAAGTAGGATAATTATCAATACAAATATACATACAATTGATATCAGATTTGTACCCCAGATGTATTTTCTTATAAATTTATTTTTCATAGAATTATATTAACACAAAATAAATTTTTTGCAAGTAAAATTTTTAGATTTATTTTAACCTAAAATATATAAATCTTTTAATCCTGTGGTGTTATTTCGTAAAGGACCCCGTATTCTGCATCACCTTTTGTGTATATTAAGAAAAGGTCATATTCACCATCAACAAATTTGAATATCTCCTTTCCTGTCCTGTCATCATTAGGATAATAATAATAATCATCATCTTTTACCTGGAATGGAAATTGCCAGAACATACTGTAACTACCTTTTGAAAATGTAACAAAATTTGAAATGTCGTTAGGCTCAAAATCTACACAGTATGCCTGAACATTACTCTTCCAGTTCTTTGATATCTCCATCCTCTTAACCTTCTTATCCGAACCATTAAGAAAACATACCTTTGGACCATTCTTATTATCTTCTGTTAGTGTATAATAATTAATGTATCCATCATTACCTATAAGGATACAATAATTCTTATCTGCTTTTACAGGACATGACCAGACATCTCCATTCTCATCTGCCCACTTATACCATTCATCGCTGCTTGATAGCTTAAAATAAAGGGTGTAATCACCATATTTTGTTGTATAAGTCATCCTTGTTG
>CBFGJG010000015.1:31954-39163 GCA_965649055.1 Caldifarciminota bacterium | reverse complement strand
ATAACTATAAGCGCCTATGATAATATCAGAAAACCCATCTCCATTAACATCTCCTGCTGTTGAAACTGAATTGCCAAAATATGCATTTGACTGATTTGATTCCCCTGTCCAATTTGGTGAAGAAGATAATCCTGTTGCAGAACCATAGTAAACATAAACTCTACCTTCGTTTGTTTCCACATTATCATAACTATAAGCGCTTATGATAATATCAGAAAACCCATCTCCATTTACATCTCCTGCTGTTGAGATTGAATTACCAAAATTTGCACCTATCTGATTTGATTCTTTTACCCAATGTGGCATTGATAATAATCCACTTGAAGAACCATAATAGGCATAAACACGACCTTCATTTAACTCTCCATTATCATAAGTAGAAGCACCAATTATTACATCTGAATATCCATCTCCATTCACATCCCCTGCTGTTGAAACTGAATAACCATAATATGCTGATACCTGATTTGACTCTCCTGTCCAATTGGGTGATATAGATAACGGGTCTATTGTTATTGGATATCTTGCATCTTTATCATCTATAACTATTGCAAATCTGTTATATGATATTATCCTGAATTCACCTTTAAGTTCCTTACCTCCCTTATCCGTTATCTTCATATCACCATACCTTAATACCTCTGCACCTCCTGAACAATCCATACCAAAACTTATCTCTTTACCATCTATACCCATTCTTACTTTATCCATCTTCACTTCAAATTCAAGGACAAGTTCACCTTCACCTCTCACCTTCTTATAAACTATGAAATCCTCCCTCATCCCTTTCTCATTATTCTCAAAAACAATATCTATACCATTACCTTTTACATATCCTCTGTTTTTCTGGACTGTGAGCCCTTTACCCTTATATTCTATCTTCTTATCCCTTCCATATTCCTTTAACATTATCTTTACTTCCCATTTATCCTTATCTTCCCTCGGACAAACCTTAAATCCATCTTCATAATAACTGAACCTTAAATTATGTGAGCGATTCGGTGATTGATATTCCTCGTATTTCTCCTGCCATCTTATATCATATTCACTCTCTTTTATATAATTCATCACATTATTTAACCATAATTCATAACCTAATCCAGAATCGTTTACCTTATGTTTATATGTATGGTTGAACGATAAAAAAACAAAAAGAAAGACAAAAGACCAAAAAGAAAACTTCTTAAATAGTGAAAGTATAACTTTCACAAAGACCCCCTTTTTGAAAGGTTAAATATTCACTATTTTTTCAGAATGTTAAGAATTGCCGGATAATTTTAATATACAAAGATTCTATCTTAACATATTATTATTTTAAAACATTTTTTTAATTATGTCAAATATTTTTTCATAATTTTTAAAGATAAAAATCGAGTATCATTTAAGAAAAATTTCCCCAACCTAATAAAAGTTTTTACCATAAATATTAATATGGTTTGATTTCTATAGAATCTGAACCCTAATTAAATTCATCAACTATATATATTTCATTTTCCCTTGACATTTTTAAAAAATATGATTAAACTTCATTATGGATTTATTAAAGATTGTATCAAATTACAAAGAAGAAGTTGTAAAATTAAGAAGGGAATTACATAAGATTCCTGAACTTGCATTTGAAGAGATAAAGACTTACGAATTCATAAAAAATTACCTTGAGAAACTCGGATATAAAACTATCACCTGTAATAAAACAGGATTATATTCAGATTCAGGTGAAAAACCTGAACTTGCCTTAAGGGCTGATATGGACGGAATACCATTACAGGAAAAAACAGGCCTTCCATATTCATCCATTAATCCGGGAAAGATGCATGCATGCGGTCATGACGGACATATGGCTATGCTTCTTACAACTGCAAAGATATTAAAAGAAACAAATGAGAACTATTCAGTAAGACTTATATTCCAGCCTTCCGAAGAAAGAACACCGGGAGGAGCACCGGGTATGATAAAAGAAGGTGTCTTAAAAGGGATAAAGTATATTTTTGGATTACATCTTGAACCATCTCTAAAAACAGGTGAGATTATAACAAGAAAGAACGAATTTATGGCTGCATCCGATGAAATAGATATATGGATAAAAGGTAAAGGTGGACACGCTTCAACACCTGAAAAAACACAGGACCCTATATATCTCGCATCACTTTTCATAACATCTTTACAATCAATAGTTTCAAGAAGAAAGAATCCAAATATACCGGTTGTAATAACAATAAGTGCAATACATAGTGGAACAGTTTACAATGTTATACCTGATGAAGTCCATATGATGGGAACCGCAAGGAATATTGATGATGAGCTCCTTGAAAAAACACCATTTATGATTGAAGAAGTATTAAAGGGCATAACATCAGTCTTTGGTGCCGAATACTATATAAATTACAGAAGGGGTTATCCAGTTGTAAAAAATCACCCTGAATCAGTTGATGTTTTAAGGAGCATATGTGAAAATAAATTTGATTTTAAAGAGATTAAAAACCCCATTATGGGTGGTGAGGATTTTGGATATTATTTAAAATATGTAAAAGGATGTTTTGCATTTTTAGGTGCAGGTGGGAAGGAAGGAAAAATGTCTGAACTACATACAGAAGATATGATTTTTGATGAAGATGCCTTAATTGACGGTGTGTATATATTCTTAAAATTGTGTGAAAAATATGGAAGAAAGATTTAATATACTTATTAATGAAGATGATATAAAAAAGAAGGTTAAGGAACTCGGCAATAAAATAACGATTGATTATAAAGATAAAAAGCCTGTATTCGTTGGGGTCTTAAAAGGTGCATTTATGTTCCTTGCTGATTTAGTAAGGAATGTAAAGATTGATATAGATTTTGATTTTGTGGTCGTTTCCTTATACAAAGGTGAGAAGAAACAAGATATGTTAATACTTGAAAGAGAAGTTCTTACAGAACTTAAAAACAGGGATGTCCTGATAGTTGATGAGATACTTGATTCAGGGAAAACACTCTCTTTTCTTATAGAACACTTAAAGAAAAAAGGTGCAAGGAGTGTAAAAACCTGTGTTCTATTAAGGAAAAAGAAAGAGAATGTGCTTATTGAACCTGATTACTGTGGTTTTGAAATTCCGGATAAATTTGTAATAGGTTACGGGCTTGATCATAAAGAAAAATACAGAAACCTTCCTTTTGTAGCCACTTTTGATTGACCAAAATTTTTTAAATATAAATCTTGACATATAAAAAATTTTTTTTATATTCTATAAAAAACTGCAGGAGGTTTAATGCGAACATATATGTTAAGAAAAGAAGATGTCAAAAGGGATTGGTATTTAATTGATGCTAATGGCATTCCTCTTGGTAGGCTTGCAACATCCGTTGCAAATATCTTAAGAGGAAAAAACAAGACTAACTTTACACCACACACAGATAGTGGTGATTTTGTTGTAGTTATAAATGCTGAGAAGGTCTTATTAACAGGTAAGAAGGAAGATAGCAAGGAGTATTACAGACATAGCGGATTTCTTGGTGGACTTAAGACAATCTCTTTCAAAATGATGAAGGAAAAAAATCCCCAATTCATCATTTACAATGCAGTAAACGGTATGTTGCCAAAAAACAAGCTGAGGAGCAAGATGATGAAAAGGCTTAAGATTTATACAGGAGATAAACATCCACATAGTTCTCAACAACCGAAAGAAATAAAAATAGGAGTTGAAAATGAATGAAATAGTTGCGACAGGAAGAAGAAAAGAAGCAAGGGCAACGGTTAGATTAATATCTGGAACCGGTAAAATAACGGTCAACAAGAAAGATATTAAAGAATACTTTCACTCTGATTATGTTATTTATGAAGTTATGAAACCACTTGAGCTTACAAATCTTGTCGGAAAGCTTGACATCAGGGTTTTTGCTAAGGGTGGCGGGGTATCTGGTCAAAAGGATGCGATTATCCATGGAATATCAAGGGCGCTTGTTAAGATGGAACCAAATTTTAGAAAGGTTTTGAAAGACGCTGGTTTTTTGAAAAGAGACCCAAGAATGGTTGAAAGAAAAAAATACGGAAGGCCAAAAGCAAGAAAACGTTTTCAATTTTCAAAAAGATAAGGAGGTTGCTTGTCTATCATTTCTGTTAAAGATTTACTTGAAGCAAGGATTCACTTTGGTCATAAGGTAGCAAGGTGGAATCCAGCTATGGAACCATACATTTATGGAGAAAGAAGAGGTATACATATAATAGATATTAGAAAAACAGTCTCGCTTTTGAACGATGCTTATTATTTTGCAAGGGAACAAGCCGCTAAGGGAAAAAAATTCCTTTTTGTTGGAACAAAGAAACAGGCATCTTCAATTATTGAAGAAGAGGCAAAAAAAGTCGGTGCTTACTATGTTAACACAAGATGGCTTGGTGGAACATTAACAAATTTTTCAACAATAAAAGAAAGTATAAGGAAGTTCAATGAACTTTCAGAACAGATTGCACTTGCAGAAATACACAAAAAATCAAAGAAGGAGATTGCTAAACTGAAAGCAAAAAAAGAAAAAATGGAAAAATATTTTTCTGGTCTTAAGAATATGTTTGAACTTCCAGATGTGCTGTATATAGTAGATGCAAAAAAGGAAATGAATGCAATACATGAAGCAAATATTATGAATATTCCTGTAATTGCAGTAATTGACACCAATGGAGACCCAACACTTGTTAATTATCCTATACCTGCTAATGACGATGCGATAGAATCAATCCAACTTATCACAAGAATAATAACAGCAGCAATTCAGGAAGGAATTAAGAACCCAATTGTTGAGCAGGAAATACCTGAAAAGGAGGAAAATTGAAAATAGATATGGAATTAATTAAAGAATTAAGGGCAAGAACAGGTGCTGGTATAATGGATTGTAAAGGTGCTCTTGAAGAATCAAATGGCGATATTGAAAAAGCGATAGAAATATTAAGAAAAAAAGGGATTGCCAAAGCTGCTAAGAAGATAGGCAGAGTGACAAAAGATGGTGTTATATATGCTTACATACATCCGGGAAATAGAGTAGGAACCATTGTTGAGATAAACTGCGAAACAGACTTTGTTGCAAGAACAGAAGAATTCTTAAGATTTGCAAAAGATATTGCTATGCAAATTACTGCTACAAATCCTGTTGCAGTATCGAGAGAAGATGTCCCGGAAGAAGTGCTAAATAAAGAAAAGGAGATTTACAGGGAACAGGCAAAGGCAACTGGAAAACCTGACAAGGTCATTGAAAAAATTATTGAAAGCAAACTTGAAGGATTCTATAAAGAGAATTGTCTTCTTGAACAACCTTTCTTCAAAGAACCATCAAAAACAATTGAAGAGTATTTGAAAGAAACAATATCTAAATTTGGTGAAAATATAATTATAAAGAGATTCACAAGATATGCACTCGGAGAGTAAGCCAAAAAGGATTCTTATAAAATTGAGTGGAGAAGCATTTTCATCGGAAGAAGAACCATTATCTGAAAAAAGCATAAATTACATTGTTCAGGAATTAAAACCCGTTTTAAAAAAAGGTATAAAGATAGGAATTGTTATTGGTGGTGGTAATATACTTCGTGGCGCAACATCTTTTAAATCATTGACAAGGGAAATAATAGATTATACAGGTATGCTATCAACAATGATAAATGGGCTAATTCTGTATGATTCACTAAAAAAAGAAGGAATTAAAGTCTCTATCACCTCAGGTTTACCAATAACAAACCTACTTTCAGATTATAATCCACTTATAGATTTTGAAGGTGTTATGATTTTTTCAGGTGGAACAGGTAAACCGTTTTTAACCACAGATACTGCATCTGCTTTAAGGGCTTTACAGATAAAAGCAGATCTGATAATCAAGGCAACAAAAGTAGATGGCGTTTATGATAAAGACCCTGAAAAATATCCTGATGCAAAATTTTTAAAAAATATTTCATACGAAGATGCCCTTGAAAAAAAACTTGGAATTATGGATTTATCAGCATTTTCACTTCTTTTGCCTTCAAGAATTCCAATTGCCGTTATTAATTTTTTTAAGAAAGGAAATCTCTTAAATCTAATAGAAGGTAAAAATATAGGTTCTTTAATAAAATAAGGAGGAAATATGATTGAAAATACAACAAAAGAATTACATGAAAAGATGGCTAAATCAATAAAGGTTGTAGAAAGCGAACTTGCAGGTATCAGAACAGGCAGGGCATCACCTTCTATTTTACAGAATATAAAGGTAAATTATTATGGAACAACTGTTCCACTAAACCAGATTGCATCCATAACAGCACCAGAACCAAATTGTCTTATTGTTCATCCCTGGGATGCAAATGCATTCCCTGAAATAGAAAAAGCAATTAAATCATCAAATATAGGATTAAACCCAATAAAAGAACATGATAAATTAAGGATACCAATTCCACCTTTATCACAGGAAAGAAGGGTTGAACTTACAAAACTTGTAAAAAAGATGGGAGAAGATGGGAAGGTTGCATTAAGAAATTTAAGAAGGGAATACATTGAAAAAGCAAGGACTTTAAAGGACGAGAAAAAAATATCAGAGGATGACCAGTTAAGGCTTGAAAAAAAGATACAGGAGATAACTGACAAATTTATAAAAGAGATTGAAGACCTTATCTCACGTAAAGAAAAAGAAATCCTTAATGATTAAGATACCGGAACATATTGCAATAATAATGGATGGAAATGGAAGATGGGCAAAAAAAAGAGGTCTTCCAAGGAGTTATGGTCACTATGCAGGTGTGAAGGCAGTCAGAAAAACAATAGAAGCATGCCTTGACCTTGGTGTAAAATATCTTTCACTTTTCACTTTCTCAACAGAAAACTGGACAAGGCCAAAGGAAGAAGTTGAAGAGATAATGAAACTCTTCTCTAAGACAATAAGGGAAGAGATAGATAATCTCAAAGAAAAAAAAGTAAGGGTTCTTTTTATGGGAAGGCTTGAAGAATTGCCCGAAGAAGTAAAGGAAAACATAAAATTCATTACAAGAGAAACAGAAAACTTTAAAGACCTTATTTTAGTGATATGTATGAATTACAGTGGAAGGGCTGAAATAGTTGATGCTATAAATAAAGCGGTTGAAAAAGGTGTAAAAGTTGATATGGAAAGCATAAGAAAATTTCTATATATACCCGACTTACCGGACCCTGATTTACTTATCAGAACAAGCAATGAATTTAGAATATCAAATTTTTTATTATACCAGATAGCGTATAGTGA
>CBFGJG010000015.1:0-31944 GCA_965649055.1 Caldifarciminota bacterium | reverse complement strand
GAAATTTATATTTCTGATGTCCTCTGGCCTGATTTTGACAGAAAAGAACTTCTTAAGGCGATAAAAGCATATTCAACAAGGGAGAGAAGATTCGGGGGGATTTAAATCTCTTTCACAGATGGATTACAGCTGTATTGTTCATACCCTGCCTTATAATAATTGCATGGGCAGGAGAAATATATTATTTAATCCTTATTGAGTTTGGGATATTTCTTGGCTCATATGAGTTTTTTGATATATTAAGGGCAAGAGGATTAAAACCATATAAAAGACTCGGTATTATTGCTGCGATGGTGCTTGGATTAAACTCATATTTCCAATCCCATATATTCACAGTTATCACACCACTTGTATTAATCTTTGTATTAAGTATTGCTGAACTGTTCAGGAGAAAACCCGAGAATTCCCTATTTAATATTTCAAGCACTCTTTTTGGGGTTATCTATGTAGGGTGGTTATTCAGTCATCTTATTTTACTTATGAATATGCCGGAAAATATAACCCCTCGTGAATATTATAATATATTTAACATTAAAATAAGATTAGGAACAAGTTTCGCTTTACTGCCATTCGCGTTAACGTTCGTGAACGATTCTTCCGCTTTTTTTATCGGTAGAAAATTTGGAAGACATAAATTTTTCCCATGGATTTCTCCGAATAAAACGATTGAAGGTGTTATTGGTGGAGGTATATTCTCAATAATTGCATGCTTTATTTATTGTATCTTTTATGCAACCTATCTATCATGGTTTGATTGTCTTGCACTTGGTCTTCTAACAGCATTTTTTGCACCAGCAGGAGACCTTGTTGAATCTATGATAAAGAGAGACGCAAATCTGAAAGATTCTTCAAATTTGATACCAGGGCATGGTGGTTTTCTCGATAGATTTGACAGTATTCTATTTGTTTCTCCAATAGTTTATTATTATCTGAGGTTTTTTGCAGCAAGATGAAAAACATAGGAATTTTAGGTTCTACAGGTTCTATAGGTGTAAATACACTTGAAGTGATTAAAAGAAACAAGGAAAAATTTAAGATAAAATTTCTTGCATCCCATTCCAATATAAAAAAACTTATCAAACAGGGAAAAGAATTTCATCCTGATTATCTTTGTCTTCTGAATAAGGATTTAAATATAAATAATTCAAAAAACTTAATTATAGGTTTTGAAGAATGTGAGAAACTAATAGATGAATGTGATATTATTGTATTTGCAACTACCGGGACATCGGCAGTAAAGATATTTTTCCATGCATTGAATCAGAAAAAAATAGTTGCTATGGCTAACAAGGAAATACTCGTTGCTTTCTCAGACTTCATAAAAGATGAACACAGAAAGAATATTATACCTGTTGATTCTGAACATTCTGCAATATTTCAGGCTTTAAAATCAGGAAGAAAAGAAGATTTAAAAAAGATAATACTCACAGCATCAGGTGGTCCATTCAAGAATAAAAAAAATTTCAATAATATAAAAATAGATGACGCATTGAAACATCCAAGATGGAAAATGGGTAAAAAAATAACAATTGATTCTGCTACGCTATTTAATAAAGGTCTTGAAGCACATGAAGCAAAGGCATTATTTAATATAACACCTGATATGATTGATATTGTTATCCATCCGGAATCAATCATTCATTCAATCGTTGAATTTAAAGATGGCTCAATGGTTGCTCAGCTTTCAGTCCCTGATATGAGAATCCCTATACAATATGCATTAACATATCCTGAAAGGATTGATTCGAAACTTCCAAAATTGAATTTAATAAAAGTAAAGAAACTTACATTTGAAAAACCTGATTATGTAAGATTTCCCATGCTTAAACTTGCTTTAGATGTCCTGAAAATAGGAAAAACATACCCTGCTGTTATGAACAAAGCAGATGAGATAGCAGTTCAAATGTTTCTTGAAAAGAAAATAAAGTTCAATGATATTTATAAGATTGTAAAAGAAACTGTCAGATTACACAAACCAAAAGAAAATTACTCTATTGAAGATATAATAGAGATTGAGAAATGGGTCGAAAAAACAATAAGGAGCGGAATATGATATTATCAATAATATTAGCAATAATTCTTCTTGGCTTTTTGATATTTGTTCATGAACTTCTTCATTTCATTGTAGCAAGAGCTTCAGGTATAGGGGTTCCCGTATTTTCTATAGGTTTCGGACCTGCGATATTTAAATTTAAAAAGAATGATACAGAATTTAGAATAAGTATTTTTCCACTTGGTGGATATGTAAAGATTAAAGGAATGGAACCTGGAGAAATAAAAGGTGAAAGCGATGAATATTATTCGAGAAACCCTCTTTTAAGGATTCTTGTTATTGCTGGTGGTCCTTTTGCGAATCTAATATCAGGCTTCCTTATTTACTTCATAACAATTCTTGTTATGGGGATAGAAACACCAAAAACAACACTTATCATTCCCGACGATACAACATCTGTATTCAGAAAAGGTGATAGGATAATTTATATGAACGGAAAAGAAATAAATGATTGGTTTGAATTTGAAAATAATATAAAAGAAGAAAATTCCATAATCATTTTAAGAGAAGATAGAAATGAAACTCTTTTGGTTAAAAAACAGGATATTTTTAAGATATCACCACTCTATCCACCAGTAATTGGTGGTGTTGAGAAGGATGGTCCTGCTTATAAAGCAGGTCTAAAAACCGGTGATTCAATAATATCAATAAACGGAGAGAATATATTATACTGGGATGATTTAAGAAATAGAATCGCCACTGCAAGTGATGAAACACTTAAAATTGTATGGAACAGAGATGGTAGTATTATGAATGGAATTGTAGTTCCCAAGTTGACGAAAACCATGGCAGGAGATTCAATTGTCCAAATTGGTGTTATCGGAATAATCACCCCATTTAAGATAAAAAAAGTCGGCTTAATAGGAGCATTGAATATTGCAGGAATCCAATTTATGGATACATCTTTGAAGATTTTTACAACACTTAGGCTTTTAGTAACAAGAAAGGTATCACCAAAGGAGCTTGGTGGTCCTATCTCGATTGTTTACCTTACCCAGAAGACTATGAAATGGGGAATAAAGAATTTTATCTTCTTCGTTGCATTTATCTCAATAAATCTTGGAATAGTAAATCTCCTTCCTGTACCACCACTTGATGGTTCACACATTATACTTGGACTTTACGAGATAATTTTAAGAAAGAAACCCGGTGCAAATGCTCTGAAGATTCTTGAGAACATAGGGGTTTTTATACTATTATCACTTATATTATTTATTACCCTTAATGATATTTTAAGAATAATATTTAAGAAATTTTAAAAAGATGATAAATCATCGAAATCTTCTTCATCCAGAATAATATCTTCATCTAAATCATCAGAAATATCAGAATTTGCTATGAATAGAAATGTTCTATCCTGCGGATCGAAACCTGAAAAATGTTCACAAACGCGTATTGGATTAAGATATTCTA
This sequence comes from Caldifarciminota bacterium, assembly GCA_965649055.1. GTDB lineage: Bacteria > Hydrothermota > UBA3072 > UBA3072 > B12-G15 > CBFGJG01. The sequence continues at coordinate 28,478 of CBFGJG010000015.1, read as the reverse complement.
CAGATACTATATTTTCATCTTCACAGAAAGGACATTTACAATAAAATATATCACCAAAATCAACATCGAAATCATAATCTGCATCTATCTTAATTATACCAAAATCATTATTCATTTTAACAATTTAATCAAAAAATTGAAAAAGTCAATTGACAATTTATACTTTTTTTTTAATATAATGATATGCTATTTATTATTCTATGCGATATTAACGTAGGTATTTACACATCTTTAACAACTGGTAGCCTTTTTGAGACAACTCCTACAGGGTTACAATTCGAACTTTTTTATGGGAAGAAGATATTCTGTACAAATATAACATACTCATTTTTTATATCATCAACTTATTATCTCGGTTATATTGAGAATGGATATGGTGTTTACACGGATATATTTGGTTTTAAAACTGGTTTTTATCCTTCTTTTTTATACTTCAACAGAGTATCCATTCTTGGTGGAAAAGAAAGTGGCTACGCATCTCTTATTTCGTTCTTTATAAAAAAATATATAAAGCTTGGAACAGAATACATTTCGATTAATTTAAAAATGAGTGAGGTATTCGATGATTTTGGTTTTGATATTGTCAATATTGGTATTTCTTTCGGGTTGCAATAATTACATTTTCAGGGATTATTTCCCTTTAAAAGACGGTAATCAGTGGGTATACACCGATGGAGAATCTGATTTTCTTTCATACGTTGAAGAATACGTTGAAGATTATGATACCGTTTATCATTTAGTTTTAGGAAGTAAAAGTATGTTCTTAAAAAAAGATTATGATGGAATTCATGTAAAAAGGGAACTCATCAAAACTTATTTAGGGGAAAAAATCTTCTTTGACGAGATTTATGAGTATTACCTTCCAAACCCACCAGTAAACGGAGACAGCTTCATTATTGAGAAAAATTTAGAAAAAATTGCATTCGGGGATACTATCTTTTACTATTACATGAATTTTGTAAAGGTCAGATATTTAAATAAATTAGAATTTAATGAAAAAAAATTCAGAGATTGTTACAAAGTCGAACGATTCTTAATACTTGATACTGATACCATTCAAACAAAAGAGTATTATGCACCTGAAATTGGTTTGGTTAAGTTTGAAGAAAATGGAAAAGTCTGGTATATTAAAGAATGGTCTCTGTATTAATAGTTTTTATATCAGTTTACATACTATTTGCAATATTCCACAAACATAGAAGTATAATCATATGGTCAGGTGTCGCAATCTTCTTGATTCTAAGAAAACTGGAGATTATTGATGTTTTTAGATTCATTGACTGGAATATCGTTCTTATATTCTCAAGCTTTATAATAATAACGGAGTTTATGATTGAAGATAAAATTGCATCTGTTATAGCAGAAAAAATTACTGACAGAACAAATTCTGTCCTTGGTTCTGTCATTGCATTATCAGCAATATCAGGTCTTATTTCGACATTCCTTGAAAATATTGCAACAGTCCTGATATTAGCACCTATAGCACTTGAGATATCGAGAAAGGCAAGAGTATCACCTGTTCCCTACATAATGGGTATTATTCTTATGTCAAACCTTGAAGGAACGGCAACCTTGATAGGTGACCCACCGAGCATGATACTCGCAGGATATATGAAACTGACATTCTTCGATTTTTTCATACTTAATGGAAGAGTAGGTCTATTTTTCATTGTTCAAACGGGTGCTATAGGAGGTTTACTATCCTTGTATTTGATATTTATCAAATACAGAAGAAAAAAAATAATAAAGATAAAAGAAGAAAAAATAACATCTATAAGAAGTATAATTGCATTCATTTTAGCAATCTTATGGCTTCTTATCACATCCCTGAACAAAAATATTTTTGGTTCTGCCGCAGGAATAGGGTGTTTTATAATATCAATTTTTTTACTTATATTCTCAATGAGAGATTCGAAAAAAATCATAAAAAAATTTGATTATGATACAGTCCTTATCCTTATGGGTGTTTTCATTGTAATAAATGTTGTTAATAGTTCGGGTGTGGTTGATTTGATAGCCTTATCTATTGAAAGGTATTTAAAAGGTAATATATTTTTAATCTTTATTTCACTCATACTCATATCTGTTATTCTTTCAGGTTTTATTGATAATGTCCCTTTTGTTACAGCAATGATACCGGTAGGTATCAAGCTCGCTGAATCAATCAATGTTAATCCTTATCTTTTACCTTTTGCAATAATAATAGGTTCTACAGTTGGTGGAAATATAACACCAATAGGTGCATCTGCAAATATTGTAGGCTTTGGTATAATAAAAAAACAGGGGGAGAAATTTTCTTTTATTCAATTTATTGCTATAGGTTTATTTTTTACAACCCTCGCAACATTTTTTTCGAGTTTACTCCTCTGGATTGTATGGAAATAAAGAATTTTATAACAGGGAGTTTGAATACAAATACATATGTTCTCGAAGGTGAAGAAGGTTCACTTGTTATTGACCCCGGTGTATTTGTCGAAACAGATAAAATTCCTAAATATGTTATAAACACACATGGACATTTTGACCATATAAAAGGAAACAAAAAATATAAAGATAAATATCAATCAAAGATATGTATTCATTTATACGACAATGAATTTTTAATTTCGCCTGAAAAAAACGGTTCAATTTTATTCGGCGAGAATATTTCCTCTCCAGAAGGTGATATATTTTTAAAAGATGGTGATATATTCATATTTGAAGATGAAGAATTTAAAATTATACATACACCCGGGCATACACCAGGAAGTATCTGTATTCTTTACAAAGACTACATATTTACAGGTGATACAATTATGATGTTTGGAATTGGAAGAACTGATTTTTATGGTGGTTCTGAAGAACTGATTGAAAAGTCAATACGAAAGATTTTAAGTATAGACGATAATCTCATAGTTCTTCCAGGTCATGGTCCTAAAGGAAGACTGAAAGAGATAAAAAAGGCATTCCTATGAAGATTAAATTTCTTGGAGCAGTTAGAGAAGTTACGGGTAGTAAATTCATAGTTGAATCTTCCTCAAGATTTCTTGTAGAATTTGGTCTTTATCAGGGTAAAAGGGAACAATCACTAATTTTGAATAAAAATATTCCTTTTAATATAAAAGATATTGATTTTATGATTCTTTCCCATGCACACATAGACCATTCAGGTAATATACCAAATCTCATTAAGAATGGTTTCGAAAAGGAAATAATAACAACAAAACCCACTGTTGACCTTCTAAATTTTCTACTCCCAGACTCAGGGCACATCCATGAAAGAGATATAGAGTATATAAATAAAAAAAGGAAAAAGAATAATGAAACGTTATTAGAGCCATTATATACTTATAAAGATGCGTTAGAATCACTCAAATATCTTAATGGGATTGAATACGAAGAAAGATTTGAAAATATAAAATTTTTTGAAGCAGGACATATTCTCGGTTCTTCACAGATATTGATTGAAGAAAATGGAAAGAATGTTCTTTTTAGCGGTGATTTGGGCAGGAAAGACCTTCCTTTAATTAACGACCCTGTCTTTTTAAAAGATATTGACATACTGATTTTAGAAACAACATATGGTAATAAATTACACAAACCTTTTGAATTTGTTTATGATGAATTGATAAACATAGTGAATGAAGCATATTCAAAAAAAAGTAAAATAATTATCCCATCTTTTGCACTTGAGAGGGCACAAGAGGTAATATATTGTGTGAATAAATTAAAGAGGGATAATAAAATTCCAGATATCCCAATATATGTTGACTCACCATTAACAATTAACATCACAGATGTTTTTTTAAAAAATAAAAAATATCTTGATAAAGAAGCACAAGAGACTTCAGAAGATTTATTCTGGTTTAAAAATATAAATTATATTAACGATGTTGAAGAATCAAAAAAATTGAATTTTATGAGAGGTCCCATGATAATAATTTCTGCAAGTGGTATGTGTGAACATGGTAGGATATTACACCATTTAAAGAACAACATAGAAGATGAAAATAATATAGTTTTAATTGTTGGTTTCCAGGCAAAAAATACACTTGGAAGAAAACTTGTAGAAGGCCAGAAATATGTAAATATCTTTGGAAAGGAACATAAAGTAAAAAGCAAGGTGGTTGTTATGAATGAATTCAGTGCACATGCTGATAGAAATGATTTAATCGAGTATGTAAAAATTACAAATCCAAAGTTGATTTTCCTTGTTCATGGTGAAGATGAACAACTAATTCCTTTTTCTGATTACCTTAAAGGAACTAATAGAAAATTCATAATACCTGAGATTGGTGTTGAATATGAAATATAAGGAAGAATTTGAAAACTATCTTCGCGCTGAAAGGATGCTTTCAAAAAACACACTTGAAGCATATATTAATGATGTTCTTCAGTTTTCATCATATACAAAGAATGATATAACTTTATCAACTTCTTCTGAAATAATCTCGTTTCTTAATGCATTAAGGAAACAGGGTATTTCATCAAATTCACTCGCAAGAAAACTGAGTTCTTTAAGAATATTCTTCAGATTCCTCACCGCAGAAGGTATTATAAAAGAAGACCCTACAGAACTTATTGAAACACCGAAGATAGAAAGAAAGATACCTGTTGTCCTTGATCTTTACGAAATAGAAAAAATTATTGAAGCAACAGATGACTCAATACTTGGTATACGGGATAGAGCCTGTATTGAGCTTCTTTATGGTTGTGGGTTAAGAATATCGGAGCTTTTATCATTAAGGGTTGAAGATATTTTTCTAAAAGATGGTTTCATAAGAGTTCTTGGAAAAGGAGATAAAGAAAGAATAGTGCCGGTCGGAAGTAAAGGTATTAAAGCAGTTATTGACTATCTTGAAAGGTCAAGACCATTTCTTGTAAAGGTAAAAACACCTATATTGTTCCTTTCAAAAGATGGGAAAAAGTTGAGCAGGATGGGATTCTGGAAGAAATTGAAATTTTATTTAACAAAGGCTGGTATAGATAAGAAAATAACACCCCATACATTCAGACATTCTTTTGCTACCCACCTTCTTGAAGGTGGTGCGGATTTAAGGGTTGTCCAGATGTTACTCGGGCATAGTGATATTTCAACTACACAGATTTATACACATATAGACAGGGAATATCTTAAAGAGACAATCAAATCATTTCATCCAAGGGGATAAACTTATGTTATTATTAATTCTTATGCAAATTGAGATGGTCAGGATAAAATATAATGGTGGTGATTGGTACAATGATCCAACAATAATTCCCAATATGATGACAGAATTTGAAAAAAGGACAGGGATAAAGACAAATAAACAGGAGATTGTCCTTACACTCGATGACCCAAGGTTATTTCATTATCCTTTTATATTCATAACGGGGCACGAGAATATATTTCTATCACAGAATGAACAGGAATTCCTGAGAAAATATCTCTGGAATGGTGGATTTCTTTATGTTGATGATGATTATGGCATGGATGAACATATAAGAAGGGAGTTAGCAAAAGTATTACCTGAAAATCAGCTTATACCAATACCAAAGGAACATAAAATATACAATTGTTTCTACAAATTTCCTGAAGGACTTCCAAAGATACATGAACATTATGAAGGACCTCCTCAGGGATACGGAATATTCATAAATGGAAGGCTTGCAGTTTTTTATACTTACAATTCAAATATTTCAGATGGATGGAATGACCTTGATGTATATAAAGACCCTCCAGAAAAAAGGGAAGAAGCCTTTAAGATGGGCGTTAATATAATCTATTATTCAATTACAGAATAATTATTTTTTATGCAAAAGGTTGAAAGTTTATGACTGACCCTATTCTACAGTCTTTCCTTCTGAATCTGTCTTTATCAACCACACATCACTTTTCCCTTCACCGTAAGATTTTGTCATACCGGTTATTATAAAACCTCCATCATCTGTCTTTTTCACAGATGTTCCACCATCCTGCTCTCCTCCACCAAATGTCCTATCCCAGATTTTATTACCATTTGAATCTATCTTTATGAGCCATAAATCACCATTACCAGAACCATAAGACATGGTCATGCCTGTAACAATATATTCATTATTTATTATATCAATCGATGTTGCACCATCTTGATTACTTCCACCAAATTTCTTATCCCATTGTTTATTCCCAAGACTATCAGTCTTTATAATCCACACATCTCCAGAGTTTGAACCATGAACACCTGCAATAATAAATCCATTATCAGCTGTAACCTTAATATCTACTCCACCATCATCCTGGTTATCACCAAATGTCTTATCCCATTTCTTATTTCCAAGGCTATCTGTCCTTATTATCCATACATCTCCCATACCGGAACCAAACGAAGAAGTGAAACCTGAAATAATATATCCGCCATCATTTAATTGACAAACTGAGTATCCCCAATCTTCATAACTCCCACCAAATGTCTTCTGCCATATTTTATTACCATTGGCATCAGTTTTTACAAGATAAACATCATAACTTCCCGAACCGAAGGATTTTGTTCCACCTACAACTATATAACCTCCATCAATCGTTTGTTTCACACAATAACCTAAATCTTCCTCCACATCACCAAAAGTCTTTGAAAATACCTTATTCCCTTCACCATCAGTCTTAATCAAATAAACATCGTAACTACCATTACCATAAGATTTCGTAACACCAGCAATAATAAAACCATTGTCATTTGTCTTTTCTATCCAGTTTCCCCAGTCCTCCTCATTACCACCAAATACCTTTGAAAATACCTTTGTTCCAATAGAATCTGTTTTTATAAGCCAAACATCACCATTCCCGGCACCATAAGAAAAGGTCTTTCCTGTTAAGACATATCCAAAATCATCAGTCATTGTTATAGAATTTCCCCAGTCATCCTCACTCCCACCAAAGGTCCTTTGCCATCTTGATGAATCTTCAACTATTTTGTTGCATTTTACAACAAAAAGAAATAAAATTAATACAAATATAATCTTAAACATTTTTATCATAATTACCTCCTGTGAATTTTTATATACTCTTATAATAACTTATTTTTTATAATATTCAAGTTATTATTTCCTAATATTCGAGATGAGCTAATTTTTTCTTGACTTTTTATGGAGTAATATTACCATAAAAAGAAACGGAGGAATTCATGAAAAAATTCATTATTGTCTTTTTAGAGTATTTATTTTCTTTGATATTTGCAATACCTTTAACTATTCTTGCCCTTTTAATAGTCAGCCTGATTTCCATTTTATTTATTGGTTTGCCTTTAACTTTACTGTTTTTACTATTTATAATTTTTTATATTCCTTCTTTGATTCTTTTCATAATTGGTTTTAAAAGAAATCTCTGGAAAAAATGGATTTTCTGGATTTTTTCTTTAATCTTACCTCTATTTATACTCATTTCATTTGATATTTTCTTCCCATACATACAAAACAAAAGGGCTTTAAAATACGAGAAAATGTTTTTCTCAAATATTGGGTTTTCTTCTTATGATGATTTTTACAGGGTTAAAGAAAAGGAAAATTGTGCAAAATTCATACCTATACTTGATAAGATTTCAAATGAGAATAAAGATTCTCTTAAAGTTTTCTTTTCCTATTATGATAATCTTGACAATTATGCTGATACTATCTTAAAAAATAAACAGAAAATACAAAAATTTATTAATCCCTTTCTCATTTTGACTGATAGTTTTTATTTTTATGATGACTTCCAGTTTGCATACATTGGTGATTATAAGGATTCAATTCTTAATATACCTCTCATTTCTTTCTCAAATGTTAAGATTCTAACGAATGCCAACATGCTTGAATCATTTCTGAATCTGAACACCGATGAAGTGAAAAGTATATCAAGGATTGAAAAGTTATGGAAAATAAGCAATCTAATCAGTTATGAACCTTTTTTAATCTATGGAATGATCAGTATTTATATTAAAGAAAGGGTTCTTGATTTTATCATTTACGTTTTGAAAAAGGACAAAATTAAAAATTATAAACTTGTATCTGATTTTGTTGAAAATATTTACAATGAAAGTGAAAAAAGACTCACGATAATTCCTTCAAAAGAGATTATAAAAGAAGGAAAGATAAGATGGGTATCACCCATATATTTTGAAGCATTTTATACAAACAGATATATGGACTATTTATTTAAATCATTTATGTTAAAACCAATTCTTTATTATTCATCTGAATTTAGCGATCTATCAATTTTTGAGCAATTATCCTTGATTGTTTCTATTCTTCCATTCTATAATTCTATCTATTATTTAAGCAAACCTGTAATATATAAGAAAAATATTGAACTATATCCGACGAAATTTGCCGATTGGAAACAATTTAAAGAATACTTTATTAAAGAAGACTATCCCGGGAAGTTTGACAGAATTTACTCTGATAAAAAATACACAAATTTGCCATATTTTATAATTACTGCATTTCTATTTAACCCAACAAGAATGATAAATAGAGATTTGAATATAAAGGCTAAAACAAACCTTTTAAAAGCATATTTTGATTTTAAAAATGGGAAACAAGACTGGAATAAAGAAGACCCTTTCAGCCTTGATAAATTTATATACAAAATAGATGGTAATATTAGCAGAATTTATTCTGTTGGTGAAAATCTGAAAGATGATGGTGGAAAAGAGGATGATATTTCTATAGAATGGGATAATAAGAATAAAAAGTTAGTAAATTTCTATACAAAACAGGAATAATATATGCTAATAATCTTTTTAGTTTTCGGTTCACAGCAGGAAGATGTTCATTTGCTTAGATGGGCAGGTCCGGAAGGTTCAAGACCTGAATCCTATGAAGAATGGGTCATGAAAAATCCCGTAAAACCTTTTTCATTCCTTGTTTCAAGAAAAATATTAACAAAAGATAATCCCACAGTTGCAATTATTACTGAACAGAGTATTTACAATTCAATATTAAATGAACTCAATCAGTTAATTTCAGATTTACAGAAAGACTATAATGTTCTCGATATAGTTGTTTCGGGTGGAACACCTGAAAATCTTAAAGATTCTTTAATCAGCCTTTATAACCTTTATAACATTGAAGGTGCATTATTTATTGGTAATCTTCCTGTTGCATGGTTTGAGATTGCAAATGATTTTAACACCTATGGTTATGCTGATTTCCCTATCGACTTATTCTATATGGATTTGAATGGTGTATGGCTTGATACTATGAGCCCCGGAAATGGAAAATATGATGGTCATTCAGGTGATATGTTTGCAGAGATATATGTAGGAAGACTCATCCCAACAGGTATTGGTAATGATACATTGCTTATAAAAAATTATCTTGTAAAAGACCATAATTTCAGAGAAGGAACAATACTCCTACAAAAAAGGGCTCTCTTCTTCTGTGATGATGACTGGATACCATGGGCTTCTTACTGGGCTCAAAATCTTTCATTACTTTACCCGGATACAATGAACTTCTGGGATGCAGAAACAACAAGGGGAACTATATATAGTTCAAAACTTGATTCAGTTCAAGCATGGGTTTCTGTATTTGCCCATTCATGGCCTGGTGGTCATCAGTTTAAATATAACAATGGAAGTTCTTATGATTATTTTTATTCTGGTTCTTATACCACAAAAAATCCTCCATCTAATTTTTACAATTTCTTTGCATGCTCTTTTGCAAGATATACATCATCAGGTTATGGTGCTGGAAGGGCTATCTTCAATCAGTCTTATGGAATAGGTGCTATTGGTTCTACAAAAACAGGTAGTATGCTTGACTTTGAATATTTCTATCAACCACTTGCAAATGGTAAAACGATAGGAGAAGCCTTTAAGGACTGGTTTAATTATATCATATCAGGCGGAGTTACATTTAGCGAACTATGTTGGCATTATGGAATGACATTACTTGGAGACCCATTTATTAGGCCTTTAGGACATAATGTAGGTATTGAAGAACTATCCAATCTTAAAAAAATCAATTCAATTTTCAAAGGCAAGATAATTCTGGAACTGAATATTCCTTTGAAAATAAAGATATATGAATTAACTGGTAGAATCATATACGAAGAAAAAATAATCACAAAGCAAAACAAAAGAGAAATAGAGATAAAAAATAAAGGTATTTATTTTATAAGAATAGAAACAGATAAAGAGACTGTTATAAAAAAAATATTATTGTTATGAAGGTTGGATTTTTACAGTTTGAACCAATATTTGGAGAAATTGAAAAGAATTTCATAAAGATAAAAAGATTTATTGAAGAAACGGATCCATTATCTGAAATTTTGGTTCTTCCAGAGCTTGCATTAACAGGATATACTTTTAAAGATAAAAAGGAAGCATATTCACTTTCTTTAAAAAAAGATGATAATATTGTAGATAAAATCAAGAAATTATGCAAAGAATACAATATTGCAATTTCAATAGGATTTCTTGAAAGAGAAAATAATAAACTATATAACTCTTCATTTTTTATAACCGGTGATGGTATAAAAAACATTTATAGAAAGATAAACTTATTTAAAGACGAAAAAGATATCTTTGAAAGAGGGAATAAATTAAATGTTATTGAATATAATGGTCTAAAAATTGGACAGATGATATGTTTTGATTGGTTCTTCCCCGAAATATCAAGATATCTTTCAATGAAAGGTGCTCAGATAATACTACATAACACAAATCTTGTCCTTCCTTATTGTCAGGATGCTATGATAACAAGGGCTATTGAAAACAGGGTTTTCACAATCACTGCCAACAGAACAGGTATTGAAAAAAGATACGGAAAGATTAATAAATTCACTGGAAAGAGCGAGATTGTATCACCCAAAGGTGAAGTATTAGTAAAGGCAGGTGAATCTGTTCAAGGAATCTTTTCTGTTGAGATAAACCCTGAAGAAGCGAATAATAAAAACATAACAGAAAAAAATAATTTAACGGAGGATTTAGAATATGTTAAAAAAAATATCTCTTTTTAGTTTCATATTCTTTATTGTCTTCTTTGTTGGTTTTCTCACTATTGAAGAGAAATCACCATTATTTGGATTATTCTTTTTCTTTGCTGTTTTAAGTTTCCTTGTCTTTTTTGCCTCTTTTTCTATGTTTATATTAATCAATATAGGAAATACCTTAAGAAGAAAGAATATGGTAAACAAGGAAAAATATGTTAGGATTACTGACAAATCTACAGGCGAAACCATTGACAGGATAAATATTCAAACAACAGGTGTAAAAAAAGAAGAAGAAATGAAAAGGATTTTTAAAGAAGTTATTGAGAAAGGATATACTGACGATAAATATGATGTTAATGTAGTTTCAGATCAAAAGAAAGAAGTAAAAACTTCTTCATCTGCTTTTTTTACTATTGAAGCTTCTGCAAAGAACATTCTAATGGTCAATATCTTTGGAATTATAACAGGTTCGATATTACTTTTAATTATGATGTTTCTAAGAAATATTTATATGATCGGATTATTACTTTTCGGAATTTCAGTTCTTATAATTTATATGGTTTCTGATTACCTGATATGGGTCAAAAAGGGTATTAGAAAAATAGAGATTGATGAAAATGGTATAAATTTTTATTTTGGTAAAGAAAATAGACTGGTAAGGGTAGAAAAACAGGAAATAAAAGATGTAGATATTTTCAGTAAATTAAATAGAAGAATACTAAATATTGTTCTTCAAGGTGGAAATGTTCTAAGACTTCCAGGTATGACTTTCTTTTCAGGCGACAGAATAAGAATACCTGAAGATGCATTTAATGAAAAAGAATTCACTGAATTATTAAGGCATTTTGAAAATTTTAAGAAATGATAAATAAAATACCTGAAAAAATATTAAGCAGGATGAAATATCTCGAATCAATACATAAAAAACAAATGAATGGTAAATTTATATCTTTACCAAGATTAAGCCAGATACCTCCTGAGACAGGAAAATTTATATCTTTCATTGCTTCATATGTGCCAGAAGGTGAATTTATTGAGATAGGAACAAGTGCTGGTTATTCTACAATGTGGCTTTCACTTGCTGCTATGGAAAGGAAAATAAAGATAAAAACATTTGAAATAGACCCTGAAAAGATAAAACTTGCAAAAGAAACCTTTGAAAAAGCCGGGATTGAGAAGTATGTAGAACTGATAGAAGGAGACTTCTTAAAGAAAAGCAAAAATATAAAAAATGTTTCTTTCTGTTTCCTTGATGCAGACAAAGAAATCTATGAAGATTGTTTTAATATAGTTTCAAAAAGACTTGTTAAGAATGGAATAATAATTGCAGATAACGCATTGAGCCATTACAGAATTTTAAAACCATTTATAAAAAAATTAGAGTCAGATAAAAGATTCGATTCTTTTATTGTTCCAATAGGTTCTGGTGAACTTGTTATAAGAAAGACTTGAAAATTTTTACTGTAATTTTTCTAAACTTTTCTTTATTTTATTTTCAAGTTCAGCCATCCCGTCTTCAGAAAATCCCACATGTTTATATATAATTTTCCCATCAGGATCTAACAAAACTAATGTAGGTATTGCCTGAACTTTGTAATAATTTGCAATCTCTTTATTCCCTGCAAGGATAAGATATGGGATATTCTGGCTTCTTGAATAATTAAATAGGGCATTCTCATCTTCAAGCCCAATTCCAAAAACATAAAATCTGTTTCCACCATAATCATTGAATATTTTTATAATATACGGAATAGCTTGTTTGCATGGTGGACACCAGCTTGCCCAGAAATCTATAAGTATGTAATTACCTTTATAATCTTCAAGATTTATTAATTCTCCATCTATACTTTTTAATTTAAAAGATAATGGACCTTTAGGATTTGACTCTTTTCCAACCTTTTTACAGGATACAAAAAGAGTTAAAATTATAAAAGTGAATAGAATCTTTTTCATTCTTGTCCTTATTTTATGTTCAACATATTATCAATTTTCTGTTTATCAAATCCGATTATAGGTTTACCATTTATCACTATCACAGGAACACCCATCTGATTAGTCAATCTCATCAATTCTTTCAATCCTGAAGGATCCTGATCAACCCTCACTTCTTTAAATGAAATCTTGTTTTGTTTCAGATAGTCTTTTGCCTTATGACACCAAGGACAAGTTGCAGTTGTGTAAATTACAACATTCATATAACCTCCTTTTCTAAATATTTTTGAACAAATTTTGAAACATATGCACCATCTCCGACTGCAGTTGCAACCTGCTTTACAGCTGATTTCCTCACATCTCCTATGGCAAAAACACCTTCCATAGATGTTTCCAATTTATCATCAGTAATAATAAATCCATTTTCATCAAGTTTTATCTTATCTTTAATAAATTCAGTATTTGGTATTAAACCGACATATAAAAATGCGCCATTAGTTCTTATGAATTTTTCCTCTTTTGTTTTTCTATCTCTAACCCTAATGCCTTCAAGTCTTTTTTCACCTTCAAATGATAAAACCTCTGTATTCAGAAGAAATTCAGTCTTATCTTTTGGTAATCTTTCCTGTAAAATTTTCTCACCTGTTATAAAAGGCAGGAACTCTATAAATGTTATCTTTTTCACATATTTTAGAAGATGCAATCCTTCCTGAAGCCCTGAATTTCCTGTTCCCACCACTACAATCTCCTTATCTTTGAAAAACGGGGCATCACAGGTTGCACAGTAACTTATGCCTTTACCAGAGAACTTATCTTCACCTGGAACATTGAGTTTTTTATAATGTGAACCTGTAGCAATAACAAGGCTCTTTGAAATATATTCCTTCTCGTCTGTTTTTACCAGAAAATATTCTTTTTCTTTTTTAAAATCTTTCACCTCTTCATAAACGAATTCAGCACCAAACTTCCTTGCATGTTCTTCCATCTTTTTCCCGAGTTCCATACCATTTATTCCGTCTATAAATCCAGGATAGTTTTCAATAATATCCGAAGTTGCAGCAAGACCTCCTGAAATCAATTTTTCAAATATCAATGTTTTTAATCTACCCCTTGAAAGATAAATACCAGCAGTTAAACCTGCAGGACCTGCTCCTATTATAATAACATCGTAAACTTCAGCCATTATAATGCCTCAAATATATAATTTAAGAACTGCTCCTCAGGTGCTGCGCCTTCAAATTCGACCTTATCATTTATTACAACCTTGGGGACTGAATATACATCATATTTACTTGAAAGTTCAGGGAATTCAGTAGCTTCTATCATATTGCTTTGAATATTTCCATTGACCATACTAAATTTCTGTGCAGTGATAACTGCTGCAGGGCAGTAAGGGCAAGTTGTTGTAACAAATATCTTTATATTTACCGGTTTATCTATACCTTTTAATCTTTCAATGGTTTCAGGTTTTAAAGATGGTGTCCCTTTACCAATCTCAAGAATCATCTCTATCAGGGAACCAAATTCATAACCTGAAGGTATTCCATAGAATCTTATACCAGTATTATTTTCGTTAACAAGGATTGTTGCAGGATACATATTATCTATATTTAGTTTTTTTAATATATCTTCATCTTTTTTTACATCATATATTTTAAGATGAATCTTATCTGTAAGGCTCGCTACTTCTTCAAGTATCTTTATTGTATCCTCACAATAATCACATTTTTCTGATGTAAAGTGAATTATCTCTACATCTTTCGTCATTTTTGCAAACTCATTGATTAGATATTCTCTATCATCGTCTTTCAATAATGACATATTAACCTCCGTTTTTTATTCTGTATATTTTATAAAAATTTCTACTTTATGCAAGAGCAAAAGGAAAATTTTTGAAAAATTTTTTATAATTCATTATAACTTAACTTGACATTTTTGAAAAATCCTTTATAAATGTAATATATAATTTTGCGCCTGTAGCTCAACAGGATAGAGCAGTGGATTTCTAATCCACTGGTTAGGGGTTCGAGTCCCTTCAGGCGCGAGAATTTATGGTGAGCGTAGCTCAATCTGGTAAGAGCGATGGACTGTGGCTCCATAGGTTGGGGGTTCAAATCCCCTCGCTCACCCAGAGTATTAATTTGCGTCACTAGCTCAACTGGTAGAGCAGCGGACTCTTAATCCGCGGGTTGGAGGTTCGAGTCCTCCGTGACGCATTTTAAGGTTTTATATCTGTTTCTATACCAATTTTAAATGAAAAAATGTTCCCTTGATTTTTAATCCTTCCTAATCCTTTGAATATTATTCTGTATTGATGAATTTTATAAGTAAGATTTGGTATAAAAGATACGACTATCCCGTCCTGATACAGTGGTGTGGGAAATTCTGTTTTATAATATGAAATATCTAAACCGAGATTTAGATTATAATACTTTTTCATTATCACCAATTCAGGATTTAATGTGAAAAAGAATATACTTTGATTGTAGTTTATAAAGCCAGTTTTTACATTTATATCCACTAACTTGACAAATTTCACGAATATAAAATTTCTTTTTTCTTCTTTCTTATTTTCCCTTGAAAATCCAATTTTAAAAACATTATTCCATACATTAATACCTCCTGAAATAGCCTCATAAAAGTCTAAACCTTCTAAACCAGTTTCATTAAAAATTGATTTATTCTTTTTATATTCTGCAAAATACCTGTTTTTAAAAATAACAGGGCTCTCAAATGAAACATTGTATGATTCTTGCTTCTTTAACTTATCGAATGAAAATTTTGAGTCAAGATTAAATAAAAATTCTCTCATTACTCTTGTATTAAATTCCAGATTAAATACCCTTATCTTTTCAATAGTATCTGATGGAATAAATTCTCTCTTAAAAGAACCAAAAGGGTCTTCATAATACCTCTTATTTAATGAATCATAGGAATAATTACCATATCCCTCCTCTACCCTTTTATAAATTGCAATTAACTTATTCCTCATACCCTCTTGGATATTGAAAAGAATCTTATACCCCCAAAACTTTCTTTCTAACCCCGAAAAAATTGTATTATTAAAATTCATTCTTCTTGAACCATCAATGAAAGATTTCTCAATATTAGCATTTCCGCTATATGAAATAAATTTATAAGGCAAATTAAAAAGAAGAGCATAGAAACACGATGTATCGGTTATGACATCTGAAACATTTATACCCTTTCTTCCTGTATTAAATGATATCTGTTTTGCATCTATCCCGGTCTCTCTTATGTTGATATCTTTAAACCTCGTCTCTTTTAAATAAACCTTAAATCTTTTAAAAGAAATAGAAGAAACAATTTCTCTTTTAAAATCTTTTACCTTAAAATACGAAATTTCCATTGATTTAAAATTTAATCCAGCACTTATAAGTTTTTTATCTCCGCTCTTTCCAAAACCCGAAAAAATAGTTAAATATTCTAAAGGTTTTATCTCATTTGAGAACATAAAATACTTATTCACCCTTTCGCCCCATGTATTTATGTTTTGGGGATAATTAATCCATTCTATTTCTTTTCTTAAGTTTGTATTTGCATATAGATCAAAATTCATCGTAAAGATTGGAAATATAATTTTTATGTTATCAAGGGTTGTAAAGCTCAAATTTGTTGAATCAGTTATGAAAATATCTTTTTTTGTGATTTCATTCCGGGTAAGAATTTTAATAAATTTATTCCCCGAATCAATCTTTAATTTCACACTTCTGTTTTTACCATAAAGTGGTATTTTTCTAATTACTGACCATTTACCAACACCAGTATATATAAAATATCCAAGTGAATCAATATATTCATATTCACCATTATTTTCACCTTTATAAGAAAATTTTACAAGATAACTCCCTTTTTTAACTCCTTTATAAACAAATATTGAATCAAAAAGGTCATAATCGCCCTTTCCAGTTCCTACAAAAGTTGCATCAAACACATAAGCAAAACCTGAATCACTAACAACTTTTCTTAATAGAAATTCTTCATTAAAATCTTCCAGAGATTCGAACGAAACATCAAAGTTCTTTGTTTTTGCACCGAAAGAATAGATTATTTCCTTTGCCCCACCTGAATAATACTGGAAACTAACATATATTATATCTCCTGATTTTATTATCCTTTTTGATGTAAATGATATTTCGGCATTTTCATAATCGATTGTGTAATCTTCTTTGTATTTTAACATTTCGCCATTCAAAAAAACCTTTTCAGAACCCTGGATTATTCTTATATCATTGCCATCACTATCTTTAATTTTATAACCACTTGAAATACCATCCATACCATTCATATAAACTGAACCTATTTTTTCACCTGATATTCCTGCATCTATATTGAATATTTTGTAATTTGCAGCACCACCGGTTATTCTTCTTTTGTTATCTCTCATAAAATTACCTATAATAAAACTTTTATCATGTGATTTAATAGAGAGATAAAGGTTCTCAACATCTGTAATACCAACGATACCCATCTCATAAGGAACATCCTGGTCTTTAATTGTTCCCTCTATATTGAATTCGCCGACATTACCGCCAATCTTAACATCAAGACTTTGTTCAAGGTTTCTTCCGCTATTTGAAAAATCAAAGTATATTCCGCTTGTTCCTTCAATGTTGAGAGAATCAGCTTTTTCTAACAAATCTTTTGTCTGAATTTTATGTTTGATTGAATATCTTTCTTTAACAAAATCAGGCATAACCTTGAATCTTATATTAAGACTATCATTATAAAAATTAAAAAAATATATTTCACCTGAAGCATAATCTATTGAATAATGTATATTTCTCTGAAGGGTATTGCCCCTGCATATAATAGTATCAGAATATTTAACAATATTTTTATATTCGGTTTTAAGAATGTTTCCGAAAAATAATGTATCGAGATTAACGAATTGGAAAGAAATTAAAAATATAATCAAAATAGTTCAATCTGTTTTTTCATTCTGTCTTCTTCAATCATTTTCTTTTCTTCTTCATCTACAATTATAGGATAATTTGAAGTGAAACAGGCACTGCAACAATTTGCATTTTTATCTCCAAAAACTGCTTGAACAAGGCTATCTACATCCTGATAAATCAGTTCATCAGCACCTATAAATTTTTTAATCTCTTCCACACTTCTTCCATTCGCTATAAATTCCTTCTTTGTTTGCATATCAATACCATAATAACAAGGTGAGATAACAGGTGGTGAATAAATTCCGAGATAAACTTCTGCTGCGCCATTTCTTCTCAAAAGAGAGACTATCTCCCTTGATGTAGTTCCTCTAACAATTGAATCATCAATAACAAGTATTTTTTTATTCTTTACTTCAGGTTTTATTATATTCAATTTTAACTGGACCGATTCCTCTCTCAAATCCTGTTCAGGCATAATAAATGTTCTTCCTATGTATCTGTTTTTTATAAATCCCTCTCTATGTGGAAGATTTAACTCCTCTGCAACTGCTGTTGCTGCTGCCCTTGAAGTATCCGGAACCGGTATAACAACGTCTATATCAAGATTATATTTCTTTATCTTTTTTGCAAGTTCCCTTCCAAGTCTCAGTCTTGCCTCATAAACATTTATTCCGTCTATTGTTGAATCCGGCCTTGCAAAATATACATATTCAAATATACAGGTTGTTTTTACCCTTTCTATTATTCTATCTCTATGAATATTTCTTTTCTGGTCAATGAATACGACCTCACCAGGCTTTATATCACCAATAATATCAAATCCAAGAATATCAAGTGCAACACTCTCTGAAGCAAAGACGAATTCATTGCCCTTTTTCCCCATAATGATAGGTTTAAAACCATTTGGGTCTCTGAATGC
The DNA here is from genome assembly GCA_965649055.1 of Caldifarciminota bacterium. GTDB lineage: Bacteria > Hydrothermota > UBA3072 > UBA3072 > B12-G15 > CBFGJG01. Next base: position 9,796 of record CBFGJG010000015.1, on the reverse strand, counting down.
AAGAAAACCCTTATTTTTTATATAACAAACAGCAGAATAACTACCTTTAACATTCAAAAAAACATCTTCCATAGATTTAAGGATAGAATCGTATGAGAAAGGTAAATTCAAATCAAGTTTATGTGCAAGATAATTTAACAAAATTTCAGAATCACTTGTTGAATTTATGTTTATATTGTATTCATACTCAAGTTTACTTTTCAAAGAATAATAATTTGTTATATTCCCATTATGCGCAAGAATTATCCCGAAAGGTATATTCACATAAAATGGCTGGGCGTCTTCAGCCTTTCCGCTTCCTATTGTTGGATATCTAACATGACCTATACCAACATTCCCGAGAAGGTAAGAAAGGTTTTTTTCATTGAAAACATCACGGACAAGTCCATTTCCTTTCTTAATGTGAAATTTTGTTGAGAATGTAATCATTCCAGCAGCATCCTGCCCTCTATGCTGTATAGATAGAAGTCCTGTATATATCCTCTTAGAAACTTCTCTATCACCAAAAATTCCAAGGAATCCGCACATTAACCTAAAAATTCTCCTATATTCATTTTATGCCCATTTAAAAAAATTTCAACATCCATTTTCTTTTTTCCTTCAAGTTGCAATTCTTTTATCCCGACCATACCATCCTGTGCTGCAACAAATATAAATCCCCTTAAAGATAGTATTGCACCCGGATTACCTGTCTTACCTTTTATAGGTATAGCCCTGAATATTTTTAATCTTTTTTCCCTCCAGTGTGTGTATGCACCGGGTTCATAAGCAAATGCCCTTATCTTGTTAACAATCACATCTGCAGGTTGATTCCAGTCTATCAATAGTTCTTCAGGTTTTATCTTCTTTGTATAAGTTGCTTTTGTATGGTCTTGTTTTATCCTCTTCAGTTTCTTCTTATTTTTTAAAGAATCAACCACTTCAATCATCATTTCTCCACCAAGCTCGGCAAGTCTTTCTTCAAGTTCTGTTGCAACCTCAAAAGGCAGGATTTTTATTGATTTCTGTAAAACTATATCACCTGTATCAAGCCCTTCGTCCATCAAAAAGATTGTAACCCCTGTTATTTCTTCACCATTCTGTATTGCCCTTTGAATAGGGGTTGAACCTCTGTATTTTGGAAGAAGTGAAGGATGAATATTAAAAGGATACTTTGTCGAATCTAAAAATTCCTTTGAAAGTATAGCACCATATGATGCAAGTATAAGCCCGTCTATTTTTTCTTTCTTTATTCTTGGTATTAAAGAATCTGGATTATCCGTTTCTATACATTCAATTCCAATGCTATCAGAAAATTTTTTTACACCTGTGCTCTGGAGTTTTAAACCTCTTCCCCCTTTTTTAGGAGATTTTGTGACTGTAAATGCGACATCAATTTCATTGTGAATCCTTTTTAAAACATTAGTTGAAAAACCTGATGAACCTAAAAATATAAACTTCATACTATTCTTTCAGAACTGTTGAGATAGAACTCTTTGTTACCACTATTGTTGTTTTATCTGCAATTTTCAGATGGACAGTATTCTCATCTATCTTACCAATCGTTCCGTAAATTCCGCATGATAGGATAACCTTATCACCTGTTTTAAGTTCTTTAAGCATCTTTTCGTGAGCCTTCCTTTCCCTCTGTGCGGGAAGTATCAATAAAAGATAAAATATAACAATTATAAGGACTATAAAACTTAGACCCAAAGGGTCAAATGTTCCTTTCGGCATACTCTTCTCCTTTCATTTTTTCAATTTTTTCTTTCATCCAGTTATAAAAACTACCATTCCTTAAATTATCCCTTATTTCCCTCATAAGTTTTGTATAAAAATATAAATTATGAATAGTTCCCAAATGCATTCCAAGTATTTCGTTCGACATAAAAAGATGTCTCAAAAAACCCCTTGAATAATTTTTACAGGTATAACATTCACATTCTTCATCTATTGGCCTTTTATCCCTCGCATAAATACTATTTTTTATATTTATCCTTCCATTATTGGTAAAGAATGTTCCTGTCCTTCCATTTCTTGTTGGCAGGACACAATCAAATATATCAATACCAAAAGAAACTGCAAGTAAAATATCTTCAGGTGTTCCTACCCCCATAAGATATCTTAACCTGTCTTTAGGAAGTAAAGCAGAAGTGTATTCAGCAATTTCCATACCAATCTCATTAGGTTCCCCCACAGCTATTCCGCCAATTGCGTATCCATCAAAACCAATAGAAACAATCTCCTCAACAGACCTTTTTCTTAAATCTTTATATATACTCCCCTGAATAATCCCGAAAAGCCTGTTTTCGTTCTTCACCTTTAAAAAGTAATCCTTGCTTCTTTTTGCCCATTTTATGGTTCTTGTTAACGCCTCTTCGGCATATCCTTCACCTGCAGGATAAGGAACACATTCATCAAGTTGCATCATAACATCTGTCCCGAGTTTAACTTGTATATCTATAACTGATTCAGGTGTAAAAAAATGTATTGAACCATCTATATGGGAATTAAAAAGAATCCCGTCATCTTCAATTTTTCGAATCTTTGCAAGTGAAAAAGCCTGGAATCCCCCAGAATCTGAAAAGATTGCTCTTTCCCATCCTGTAAATTTATGTATACCGCCAAATTCCTGTATTAAATCTTCACCAGGTCTTAGATGTAAATGATATGTATTAGTGATAAATACATCCACATTTACCATTTCAAGGTCTGAAATTTTCATTGTTTTTACATCACCCAGTGTTGCAACAGGCATAAAATTAGGTGTTTCAAAAGAACTGTGCAATGTGTTAAAAATACCTAATCTCGCCTTTGTTCTTTTATCTTCTTTAATTAACTTATAGATAAAATCCTCCAAATCAGAGCGGGCAACGGGATTCGAACCCGCGACACCGAGCTTGGGAAGCTCGTACTCTACCAACTGAGCTATGCCCGCTTGATATTATTATAAAAAAGATGTTTAAATATGTCAATATATACTTGAAATTTTTAATTTTAACCTTAAAATATTTAGAAAATGGAGGTTCTATGAAAAGATTATACCGTTCTAAAAAAGAAAGAAAACTTGCAGGTATATGTGGTGGTCTTGCAGAATACTTTGAAATGGACCCTGTTATTTTAAGGCTTATAGTTGTTATATTATGTCTCATAACAGGTATTTTCCCAATACTTATTGCATATATCATAGGTATTTTTATTATTCCGGAGGAACAATAGCCCCGAGGGGAATCGAACCCCCATCTTCACCTTGAAAGAGTGATGTCCTAAGCCATTAGACGACGGGGCCTATGGAAGTAAGATAACAAAAAAAATAATTTTGTCAACAGGAAAAAGTAATAAAAATATATATTCTGTGAACTTCAAAGATATAATTTAAGGTAGTCACAGGCTTTAGCCTGTGTAATTATAAAAGAGAAATATTAAAATTATTTGACAAAACATAAAAATAAAAATATGGTATTATTGAAATATGATAAGAATACCTAAAATTATAGAAGAGAAATTAATGAAAATAATAGGTCTTGAAGGTCTAAATAGTGATAATATTAAAGAATACGAAAAGACAATAAACAATATAAGAAACAGATTGGTGAGTCTTTCCGATGATTTCTATAATAAAAATAGATATGACGAAAATAATGAGATAGCATATCTTTCATACAACTTTCCAATGAATATAGCAAAGGTGATGTGGATTATGAACATTATTAAGAGTTTAAACATGATAAAGCAAAAAGAAGCTAAAGTTCTTGATATTGGATGTGGTGAAGGTGCAGGTAGCATTGGAATTTATGCTGTTTTAGGTGATATTATAAAATATTTTAAAGGAATAGACAATTCTTTTGAAAGATTGAATTATTATGATGAATTTATTAAGATTACAGGAAAAAATTTCGAATCTGTGAATATGAACATTATAAATTTAGAAAATATAAATATTGAAGAATTTGATATTATAATATCTTCAAACATTCTCTGTGAAATAATTGGTGAAAGCCAGAGGTTCATAAATAAACTATTAAGGAGAATGAATGATGATGCTATATTGATTCTGATTGAGCCTGCATTAAAGGAATCATCGCAGATTATAATGAAGATAAGGAATGATATAGTTAGAAAAAACCTTGTTTTACCCTGTAATCACAAAGGTGAATGCCCTCTTTTAATGAAAAATATTTGGTGTTATAATGTTAGAAAATGGGAATATCCATTTTTTATTGAAGTTATAAATAGAAAACTATTCAGGGATTTAAGGCTAAAATTTGCATATCTTGTGATAAAAAAAGGTGAAGAAGATTTAAGAGATACATTTTGTTTTTTAAGCGATACAAGGTCTGAGAAAGGAAGGTTAAGGAATAATATATGCACTGAAGATGGAATAAAAGATTGTATACTTCTCAAAAAAGAAACAAGTGATAAAAATAAAATTTTTAAAGATATTGAGCAGGGTGATTTAGGAATATTAAAAAATTACATTGAAAGAAGAGAAGAATTAATAATTATAAACAAAGAAACAGATATAAAAATAATATTTTAATATTAAATTTCAATACATTTTGTCTTATCCAAAAAAATTTCCTTTTTAACTTTTGAGTTTACATAAATTTCTATCCTTTTATTTCTTGCTCTTATAAAATTCATTACATTTTCTTTATACAACAAATATTCGTCAACACTCGAAAATACTGGGCGAGTCTTAAAGCCATCAAATGGCAAAAAAAACTTTATTTTATTGTTTTCATCAAGTAAATCTTCAAATAAAAAGAATTGAACGTAACCGATAAAATTATCGAATAAATCAAAGAAGTTTTTATATCTCAATAAAGTTTCATAAAGGGGACTTTTTTCACCTAAATAAAAAAGACGAATACATTCTAATGTTAAATCAAATCTATCATCTATAAATTTATTAACACCACGCTCTTGATTGATTGTGTTCTTTCCATCTATTCTATTACTTGGGAAAATTGTATATGCTCCAATGGTACCTCCTGCTTCTTCAAGCTCTTCTACCTCCTTTGGTATTTGTTTTATTAACCATTGTTTCCTTTTATGATTTATATATAAGTGTGTTATCGCATCGCTTGACAAAAAGAATTCTCCAAGTTCTGAGTTATGATACAAATAAGCTCCTTTTTTATTGTCATATAATTCGAATATTTTACCATTTGGTAAAGGTTTACTCCACAAAATTTTATGATATTTTCGTAGTGTTGGACTGGTTAAGTCAGGTTCTCCGTTTTTTGCTTCTGAGTAAAAATTAAAATTTATATCAATTATCATTTTTCCTCTCATTTTGCATCTTTCCAAATATCGACATTTTTTATCCTGTCCTAAAAATGTTGATTTTTATTTACCAAAATCATCTAACCTATTCTTCCCAATACTCATTACCATTAGCATCTATGAAACCCCATTTGCCATTTAACTTAACTATGGAAAGTCCCTCAGAAAAGGGGCCTGCAAAATCATATTTACATCCAATCACTATCTTCTTATTCCTATCACAGAATCCCCACTTATCACCTTTACGATATGGGATAAGCTCCGGTGGATTTGGAAGTGTCTGTGCAGTTAACAATCCTGAGTTTAGAAAAATAAACATTAAGAAAAATACCCTTGATAAACCTGAAAAAACTGAAGTTTGTTTAAAAGTTTTCATAAATACCTCCTTTTTTGTTCATAACAATTTTTCATCTAATCACCTTCTTTTTTTACCAATGTCTTTAATAATAAACTTATAATATAAATTACAATAGCTACAATTATTGAAATATAAAAAATTTTCTGGAGTGAAGGATTATATCCGATTAAACCAATCCCCACAATACCTAAAACCAAAAAGATGCTCCCCAGATTGTTAAGAATCTGTCTTATTTGCATGATACCCTGAAGATTGCTCGCCGTTATATGCAAAGATATGAAAATTAGACCAACAATACCAAGAATAATACCGATGATCAGGATTAAAACGGATGCCTTAAGTGGTGGTAAAGTTGCAGAACCAAAAAGGATTGCACCAAGTATAAAGAATAACCAGCCTGCAAATAACTTCCATCTCTTTTCCTCGCCTTTAATCAGTGAAATTATTATTCGGACAAAGGCAAACAGAATCAATAATAAACCAAAAGCACCAAGAACTATAAAGCCCAACCCAACCTTCGAGTAACGATAACTTGAAAGACCTATTGATGCGATAATAAAAAATAAAATCCCTGCAATAATCAATTCCAAATCTGAACCCCAGAATTGTCTTTTTCTTGTAACTGATTTTTCGTCTTTTTTTACCTTGTTTTTTGTAATAATCTGCAGAATAATCCCAGCAAAAAAACAACCAATACCACAGATAGTCAAATATAACGTAATAATCGGATTAGAATATGCAAAAAGCAGACCTGTTACAAATAAAATTGCACCAACAATTATAAGAGAAACTTTCATAATTACACCACCTTTTTATTTTTGAAATTTTCCTTCTTAATAATTCGACGCTTTCTTTTTAAAAAATCACTAAACATTTCAAATTCTTCCATATTAGAATTTGTTAATATTGTGATTCACCCTGTGGGTCCATTTTTAAAATTTCACCCCAACCCTCAAATATTCCTACTCCAATAAATCCACCGTCAAAATAGGGCAATATCCTCTGAATTTTTCTACGATTTCCAGGATGGGTTTCCCATATGATATTACCATCATTATCTACTTTTAACACCTTGTTATATCCAGCAGTTATGAAATTGTTATCATCTGCAAGGCAAATACAATTCAAAATATAATCTTTTTTCCAAATAAGCCCTCCATTGTCATCTATTTTTAAAATACCATAATCACCTACAATTATAAAATATCCATCTTTTGTTCTACATATATCTTTCCCATCCATCATTCCTTCTCCATATGTCTTTTCCCATAAAATCTGACCTTCAAACCCTATCTTTGCAGCTAATAGTTCAGTAGAGTTTTTATAGCCAACAACTATATAACCATCATTTGATAAACATACACTTCTTATAATATCTTGGGAAAATCCACCAAAACTTGTTTTCCAAATCAAATCACCATCAGGTTTTATTTTGAATATTAAAGCATCTACTCCTGTAGTATCATTATAAGTGCTTCCAACCACAATATAATCACCATCCTCTAACTTTCTTATAGAGTAGCAAACTGCTGGAAAGTTATAAGATTTTAACCATTCTATATCCCCAGAAGAGTTGATTTTCATCAGGGCATAGTTACCCATCTTACCTCCGATAATACATCCTAAATCACTTGTTGGTGCTATCGCATATCCATTACACCAGTTGTTAAATCCAGACTCATAATATGTTTTTTCCCATATTACTTCGCCATCCCCATTAAATTTTATTACATAAACCTCATTAGCATATAAACCATAGATGGTTCCTACAGCTATATATTCACCATTACCTGTTAAACAAACATCTACACATTCATCTCCAGAGACAACTTCTACCCATGTAGGTATTACCGTAATATTTAATGTGTCACTATAAAGTGTTTCACCTGTATTTTCAAAAACACTTAGAGCATATAAAAAATATTCTCCCTGATTAATATAAGAACGCCTGAAGGAGCATCTTCTTCCCTCAATAAAACTCCCTGTAGCCCATTCTGATGAATCATCACCCCAAAAGATTTTAAATCTGAAAGTCCTGCTTGCATTCAAATCACCATCTTCCCCTGCAACAACATTAAATATATATGGAATTTTATTGCCAATTTTTGTGAATTCTTTAATAAATGTTATCTTTATTTTCTCTCCATTATTATCTTCTTTTTTACAGGTAAAAAATGTCAAAACCAATATAAAAAACATTAAATTAATTATTTTTTTCATACAACCTCCTTTATTTTAGAATATAGCATTCTTTATCTTTTTTTAATTCTTTGTAAGTTCGTCTATTATTTCAATAGTTTTTCCATTTAATATTCCGTCTACTTCCAATGTATCTTGCCTTCCTTTTTCTTTTATTCTTTTGTTTAATTCCTCTTGTAATTCTTTCACATTTTTAACATTTTCTATGTCTAATTTTTTAAGTTTTATCAATATATCTAAGGCTTTGTATACTTCAACGCCAAACTTTCCGCTGGTTTCTATAATAAATCCAAAAATTTTTAATTTTTCGTTCAATAAATTCTGTAAATTTATAATATCTCCTTTTGTTTCCACACTAATTATTCCAAGATTATAAAAAAACTCCTTATTTGAATTTATATAATTATTTATTTGTTCATACTTAGCTATATTATAAAGAGTGTAAATATCAAATTTAATTCTGAATTCATTTACACATTCTATATAATTCACTATATCAAATATATTATAGCCGGATGATATTCCTTCCCAATTCTCATTACCATTAACATCTATATATCCCCATTTATTATTCAATTTAACAAGCGCACGTCCATTAGAAAAACGCAAGGCATTCTCGTATTTAGGCGGAATAACCTCCTTACCTTCTTTATCTATATAGCCATATTTACCAAATGTCCCATCAACCATAACCACAGCAAGACCCTCGGAAAAAGGAAAAGCACCATTATATTTTACCGGTATTACCTCTTTACCCTTCTTATCTATATAACCAAATTTTGCATAGGATTCTCCCCATTCACTATTCAATTGAACCACAGCAAGACCCTCGGAAAAGAACCATGTTCCATCATATTTCGGTTGAATAATAACCTTCCCTTTCTTGTCTATATAGCCCCATTTCCCATAAAGTTGAATAGCAGCCAAACCTTCAGAAAAATTCCTGACCTGATCATACTTTGGTGGAATAACCTCTTTTCCTGTCTTATCTACAAAACCCCATTTACCATTCAATTTAACTGCTGCAAGTTCTTCAGAGAAAGGCAGTGCACCATCATACTTACATTCAATCACTATCTTCTTATTCCTATCACAGAATCCCCATTTATCACCTTTACGATATGGAATAAGTTCTGGTGGATTTGGAAGTTTCTGCGCAATTAACAATCCTGCGTTTAGAAAAATAAACATTAAGAAAAATACCCTTGATAAAGCCAAAAAAACTGAAGTTTGTTTAGAGGTTTTCATAAATACCTCCTTTAATTATACATCTTTTGTCAACTCCTAAAAATGTTCATTTTTATCAATATATTAAATAGGTGAAGCAACTTTATCAAATGGAACAAGGTATGCAAAAATAACACCTAATATTATCCCGGTGCAACAACCACAGGTAATTTCTTTTGGTAATTCTGAAAATAACTCGCTAAATTGGGCTAAAATATACGCAACACCCATAATAGTAAAACCTATACATATCGCTGTTGTGCACCAGGATGGTTCATTTTCTTTATTATAATAAGACTCGTAATAATTCATAATATCATTACTTGGAACTCCTAAAAGTCTAACAATCTTTAATGAAATCTGTGGTTCATCATTATGTTTTCCAAAACAAAAATTGGGGAATAAGTATATTAATATTAATGATAAATAGAGTATTCTTTTCATATTTCACCCCTTAATCACCTACTTGATACCACCATATTAACATAACAGAAACTACAAAACCACCTATACAAAAACAAGAAAAAAGGGTCCAATCAAAATCATCCGCCATCATTTTCGTATTACTACAATATTCACTAATAACATCAGGGGAAACACCAAGAACACTCTTAATTATAATATTATCATTTCCGGAATTTAAGACTTTATGATAATTTATACCATACGAAGAATAGATAACAATAGGAAGTATTAGAAAAATAAATAGAGATTTCATAAGACCTCCTTTATTTTTTTTGATTA
>CBFGJG010000014.1:0-39439 GCA_965649055.1 Caldifarciminota bacterium | reverse complement strand
AGAATCTGATTTTTAACATCTTCCTTTATGTAACACCTGAATGAAGTCTTCTTTGAACTTCAATAGATAGAGTATTTTTGAGGTAGAACCCTTGAATATTTCGGAACTTCACTGTTTTCAAGAAACATCTCTCTTTCTTCTTTCATTATCGTATTCAGAATCTTTGGAATTTAACCTGCCAGGAGCAAGTTTCTGTATTAAATTATACACAATTTTTATTTTTACACAAAATTTATTTTACACCGATAAAAATATGAAGGCTGCAAGTGTAAATAATAGTATAGCTGTTAATAACTTGATTAATATAATCCTCTTATTCAGTGTCTTTGATAACTCAAACTCTCTAACACCTGTTAAATAAATTAAAAAGATTACTATGATCGGTAAAATAAAACCTATATTGTAGATTAGCAGAGGCTTTAGTGCGGAAATTTTAAAATATGGATTTTGTGCGAGATATGTTATAAAAGGAAGGTAAATCTGTCCCGTGCAGGTAAACTCAAATAGTGATACAAGAAAGCCGATCACTATAGAAGATAAAAAGACGATGGAATTTGAGTATATGTTCCTTGAAAGCTTCCTTGATAGTTTCTTTAAAAATGAAGGCATCTTAAGGATTATTTCTTTATTTTTTTTAATCCTTACTATATCTATTATGCTTAATACAGCAAAGATTACCGATATACTTCCACTTATTATATATATAACCCTTGAAATTGTTAAAAAAATGGAGAGAGACCTTATAAAGCTGAAGATGCCAAACCCTATTAGAAGATATGTAAAATAAACTGATATTATGAAACCAATTCCTGAAAGGAATACATCCTGTCTTCTGCCACTTAGAGAAAATAAACTGATAAGAAAAATAAGGGTTGCAAAGGCACAAGGATTAATACCATCAATAAGACCTGAAGTGAATATTGAACCAAATCTCAGGATACTGAATAATTCGTTTAAACTGCTTTCTTCTTTATACCTTTCATAATAATCTAAATTACCTGAAACCGAAACCTTTATTATCTCATCTTTCAAATTATGAATATCATCTTTGAAATATATTTTATCGTTCAGGATAACAACCGGAACAACAAGGATTTTTCCCTTTTCGACCCCTATATTTTTCTCTATATTATATAAGAAATTTGCTGATTTTGTCAATTCGTAAGATTCTATTATAAGCCCATTCATTTCTTCCTTTAATAATTTCAGTTCATACTCCATCCTTTCACACTTTTTGCATCCGGTTGAATAGAAATATAAAATCTTTACAGGATTTTCGAGTCTTATATTTTCAAGATTTTTTAATTCAACTGAGGATGTATCATTTAATGTTTCAAGATAATTCAATAAACCTTCCATTATCTCTTCCTTTGAGCCAAAGATAGAATCACCAACATATACAACTGGGATTTTATTGTCATAATCTTTCTTTCTATCTTCAATAGACATCAGTGTTTTCATATTCTCAGGAATATTTATATCAAAATATTCAATATCATATCTGTCTTCAATTTTTTTGATAAGATTCTCTTTTACAAATTTACAGTCCGGACAATCAGGAGAAAAAAAGAAATAAATCTTTAATGATAGCAATAGAAAAATCATGCTCCAAACTTGTCAAGCCTGCCAGCATTTGATAATAGTATTGGCATTATATACCTTGCTTCAAATATCCCTAAATCACCTTTAAGGCACTCAGTTTCGTTAAAAGATGTAGCATTATGCCTTCTTGTCCATTTTGAATGAATCAAAATCGGGACAGGATGCCAAGAATGTGCATGATATTTTGAAGGTGTTGAATGGTCTCCTGTAATTGCAAGGACATCCGGTTTTAATGACAGTATCTCAGGGATAAATTCATCAAATCTTTCAATAACTTTTACCTTTTCATCAAAATTTCCATCTTCTCCGTAAGAATCCGTTTTCTTTATATGAACGAAGAAAAAATCATAATCTTCATATTTGTTTTTTAACTCATTTATCTCATCTTTTATATCCTGTCCATCAAAACTTGCTATATCCATTCCGAGTAGTTTAGCAATGCCCCTATACATAGGATAAGTTGCTATTGCAATTGAGCGCATCTTGTAAATTTCAGGGAATTGTGGAATATCAGGTGCACCTGTAATCCCTCTGATTAATACACCATTTGCAGGGTATGAATCTTTAAGGACTTCAATAGCAGATCTGGTAAACTTGTTTACAATCCCGGCAAGTCTTTCTCCATCATTCAATGGTTTTGATTCAAGAACAGGGTTTCCTTCAAGGTGCGGGTCTGTATCAGTGCAAGAACCTTTAAGGTTCCCTCTAAAAAGCAGGACAAATCTGTGTTCTTTTCCTGATTTTAAAATAACCTTTACCCCATCAATCTCCTTTATCCTTGATGAGAGAAGTCCAATAAGTTCTCTATTTTTTTCATCAGGTATCCTTCCTGCCCTTCTATCAACAACTATTCCATCTTTGATAGTGCAGAAATTACCCCTTGCTGTTATATCACCCGGCAGGACCTCCATATCAACACCAAGTGCCTCAAGTATTCCCCTCCCTATATCGAACTTTAAAGGGTTGTATCCGAACAATGCAAGATGTCCCGGGCCACTTCCTGGGGTTAATCCTGGTAAAACTGGTGTAATAAGACCACAGGAACTATCTTTTAGAAGATTGTCTATATTCGGTTTATGTGCAGATGCAAGTTCGGTTTTTCCATTTATAGGCAATCCACCCAGTCCATCAAGGACTACTAATATTATCTTTCCACCTTTTTCCTTAACAAGATTTTTTATTAAATCAATTGTATCCATATTATTTCCCTTCTATCTTCTTTAACATTTCCTCTGCTTTCTTTTTATCATTTAGATAGAAAAGCCTTTTATCCCTTGGATTTTTAAGATTCACAAAATTCTTTAATAATTCCCTTGCTTCACTGTATTTTTTATTATTTATATAGATCTCTGCAAGTGTCATATAAGCAGCATTGTATGTTGGATCATACTGGATAGCCTTCTTCAGATATTCAATTGCCTTATTTTTATCACCACCTGCAAAAGAAGGTAATGCATTGTATATTGAACCAAGCAAAACATAAGCACCTGCGTGTTTAGGGTCAAGTTCAAGGACTAAATTACCTTCTTTTTTCAGTTCTTCAACCATAAATAAAGAATTTAGAACACCTTTAACCTCTCCTTCCTTTGCCCTGTTAACCGCATACCAATAGTGGACTTCCGGATGCATACTATCAATCTGTATACCTTTCTTTCCAAGTTCCTGACCTTCTTTGAAGTATTTCAATTTCTCATCTTTTGTCCTGGCAGCGTCACCTTTAAGGTAACAAAAATATGATTTCCTCCATAAAACCTCGATATTTTCAGGATAAAGCCTGTAAAGGGAGTCTAACATAGAAGATGCCTTATTGTATAATGAGCTGTCAAGATAACTTTCCTGATAGATTGAGTCTATCTCATTCAAAACAGGTATGAGGTTTAATGATAATAAGAAAAATATCATTTATCTCTCCTTTCAGGGGCAAGATACTTCTCCTCCCAGATTTTTTTGGTCAATTCTTCCATTTTCCTGTTATATTCAATTAATCTTCTATGATAATCTTCATCATTTATCGCTATGTCAGCATCTTCATCTATAGGTTTCGGTTTATGTTTCTTCAAAGTTTCCATAAATACATCATGATGGTCCCTGATGAAACAAGGGATAAGCCAGTTACCGTGTTCTTCCGGATTCCTTCTATACCCATATTCATCCTGCCATTTCCTTATATCTTTAAAGAAATCAGATTCAATTATATCATTAAGATTCTTACCTTCCTTGAATCTCTGGATAACATTATCAACTGAATAAGGTATAAATACACAGGGCATTACATCACCATTCCAGTTTATATAAAAATAACCACCAGACCTTGCACCTGATATACAACCGTCAGATGCATTAGCAGAATTCCAGAAATCCATTATGAATATTTCTTCTTCTTTAACCATCCTCCATGCCCAGTTAAACATCTTCAGCCTCTCTTCAGGTGTTATCATAAGATCAACTGTAAACCCCCTGCCAATAGGCATATACTGGAAGACCCATCCATATATTGCACCCTGTTCTTTGAAGTAGAAATTAAAGAATTCATCACTTAATATAGTATTAACATTATCCCTTGTAGCTGTTATAGATACACCAAATGGAACACCTTCACTTCTAAGGTTTTCAAAGGCAACCAATATCTTCTCAAATACTCCGTTACCCCTTCTTTTATCTGTTTCTTCCTTCAAACCTTCAATGGATATTGCAGGGGTTACATTCCCCAGTTCTGCAAGTTTTTTTGCGCAATCTTTATCGATCAATGTCCCATTTGTGTACATAAGAAAATAACAGTCATTATGTTTTTTGAATATGTCAAATATAGTCTTCCCATCATCTTTATAAAGCAGTGGTTCACCACCTGAAATGACAAAGAACCTTGAACCCCATAATTCCTTTGCCTGATTTAGAACTTCGTCGAAAACATCAAAAGGTAACCTTTCGGTATGTAAGCCATCACTTCCTGCATAACAACCTATACATTTTAAATTACAGATTTTTGTAGGGCTTATTGTGATAAATAGCGGTGGAGTTCTTCCATGTTTTTCAGCATATTTTCTCCGGAAATAGAAACCATTATAGAAAACATTCCCCAAGAAGACATTTAGAAGACCACGGACTGCATTCTTTGAAAGATTACCTTTTGCAATTGCCCTATCAATACTCCTAAGAAGAGCCCTTCCGGCATAATATTTGTCTTCCTGGACTTTTATTGGCCTTCCGTCAGGGTTCTTCTTTATAAGATCCCTATACATTGTCTGTTCAACCTCTTTTAAGATTTCTCTCCTTAAAAAGTTATTAGAAATGATATTTGTTGTTGAATTCAGAATAGTCCTTCCAAATATCGATTTCAATCCTCCAATACTCATACTACCTCCCTTTTTCATCTTTTACACCTTTATTGATTGTGTCAAGATATGTCTTTAGTTTCTCTATAATTTCATTTTTTAAACTGTAAAGAGCCCATTTCTTGTGTCTTTCCCTTTTTACAATACCTTCTTTTTCAAGAACCCTTAGATGATGTGATACTGTTGGTTGAGTTAGATTGAACATTTTTACAATATCAGAAACATTCTTTGAACCACTTGAAAGTAGTTCAATTATCCTTAATCTTATTTCACATGACAAAACCTTAAAAATGTTTTCTATTTTCATATAGATAACTATCTATATATTATAAAATTTTTTTTATTTGTCAAGAAGGAAAAATTTGACTTTTTAAAATTATTTATTATAATATTTTTTATGAGAAAAATATTTATAATTTTGTTTTTGATTATAACTTTTTCTGGATGTATTTTCGAGAAGAAAATTTGGGTATATGTCTCATTTGAATATTCAAATTCAGAAGGTGGATGGTTCTCAGGTTATATTGAAAGTTCAGAGGGTAAGCTTATAAAGGATGTTATTATTACAATTGACTCAGGTTATTCTTTTATATATGTTGATACATTAAGGAAGTTCCTGAATGATTATGTCTACCCTGATAATCAGTTCAATGTTTCCTTTGAGGCAAAAGGATATAAAACGGTTTATTGCTCTGTGAAGATACCAAAAGGTATAAACCTTGAGCAATTTGATGGTGTTTTGAGTTTATCAGATGAGAATGGTGATACAATCTCCTGGACATTTTTAGGTGAAGAACCTGATGCTTACAGGGTTCTGATATATAAAGGTTTTGAAAAAATTTACGATAGATATTTGAATACCAATTCAATAATAATATATCCTGACATATTCACCTTTGCCGGTGATTATACTTTTTATCTATTAAGTTTAAATTATTCGGAATTGAATAATGCAGCGAATGGTTCTATCGTTGCGGGTGTATACAGGATTGAAAGAAACTATACCATAACAAACAAATAAAAAATTTTTCTTGACATAACTATTTTTGTAAAGTAAATTGAAATATATATGGAAAAATTAGATATAACATTAAGTATTAACAAATTTAAAGAAAAGATAGATGATATTATAAAGTCAGTTACTTATTTTTCAGATACGATATCAGAAAATAATTCTATGATATCTAATATTCTTATAGAGATAAAAGATAAGTTAAATATGCTATACAATTCTATAAAGTTATTTTTTGATACTGAGGAATCAATAACTAACAATCTTACACAAAATAAAGAAAAGTTAAATATTGTGATAGAAAATCTACAGGATATACTTGATATCATAAACGGTCTCATAGAAATTTCAAACAATACAACAAATTTACTTGAAGAACTTAATATAAGGTGTGAAGGCATAGTTGGTTTGATGGGTAAGTTGTATGAACTTAATGAAAGGAGTATGAATACTGCAAGAAATGCGGAAATAAAGGCCTATCACTCAGGGGAAGAAGGAAAAGGTTTTGAAGTTGTGGCGAGATTTCTCGGGAATTTCTCCCAGGGTTCTATGGATATTGTAAATAATATTGTTAATTCAATAAAGGAAATAAGAAATTTTTCAAATGCCTTAAAAGAGAATTTTTCAGAACTTAAAAAGCCTATAAGTGAAATAGGTTTAATTACAGATAGCCTAAGACAGGATATTGATAATCTTAAAGATATATTCAGGAATTTCGATGAAGTAGCCTATGTTCTAAAAACAGAAAGTGAAAAGGAAAACATAGCGAAGTCAGTTCTTGAAGATGCTACAATAAATATAAAAAATCTATCAGAAAATCTTTACCTTAACTCAAGCAGGGTGAATCTGGTTGTCCGGAGTAAAGAATCATTGTATGAAGTGTTTAAGAATATTATAAACAATTTTATCGAGACAAGCGAAAAGAAAATGTATATGGGAATTTCCAAGGAATTTCTTTTAAATTACATACAGAACTTTCTTTATCTTTTTAATGTTATAGAGAATGAGTTTAAGACTATTAATTTTGAGAATATAAAAAATGTGATAGAACTCTCGGTCCTTGAAAATTTAAAGGATTCATTGAGTAGATTTACTTATATATCTGATAAGATAATCTCAAGTGCAAAAGAGATTACAAGGACAAGTGAAACACTTAGCTCTCTTCTGATTAAGTTAAAGGAGCAGGATACGGAACTACTGAAATATGTGGATAATGCATCTTTAACAAATAAGTATCTTCAGGAAGAGTTTTCAAACTTTAAGAAGAAAGGAAGGTCTATTCAGAATGCAACAGAGAATCTAAGGGATCTTTCCCTTTATGCAAAACTTGAATCTGCAAGGGCTGGTAGAGAAGACCTAAATGTGATCGTTGAACAGATGGTAGAACTATCAGACCAATTCAGAAAAATATCAATTGATATTGATGAATTTCTTGGGGAAGTA
Source organism: Caldifarciminota bacterium (assembly GCA_965649055.1). GTDB lineage: Bacteria > Hydrothermota > UBA3072 > UBA3072 > B12-G15 > CBFGJG01. Next base: position 32,050 of record CBFGJG010000014.1, on the reverse strand, counting down.
AAAAATGATGTTAATTCTTTATCAATTAATTTTAATGAACTTACAAATTCGCTAAAAAATCTTATTGAAAAATTCGAATCTTCATCACTTATTATTTCAGAGACAAATATGAGTTTGAAATTTATTGAGCAGATTTCTGATGATTTTAGAAAGAATGTAATATCCCAGAAGACCCTGATTGAAGATATAACAAAAAATTTCGATAACATAATTTCTTCTTTTGATACTGCTCTTTTTGATATAAAAAATGTCCAGGGAAAGATAAATGAAGGGAAGGAGATAATTGATGATGTAAAATCTCAGTTTTCAAATTTAGAGATAATCAATGGAAAGGGTAAAGATACACTGAGGCTTTATCTTGCTTCAGACCCTGTTACCCTTGACCCTTCTAAGATGGGAGATGCAACATCAAGTAGGATAGGTCATCAGATATATAAGGGAATATTTGAATTTGCATACAAGACCTGGGTTTTCCCGTCATTACTCGAATTTTGGAAGATTTCTGATGATGGTAAAAAAATAACTTTCAGACTGAAGAATAATATATTTTCACACAATGGTTCACAGATAACATCGGAAGATGTTGTTTATTCTTACAAGAGGACCATGACAGGACCAAATGCCTTCTTCTTTGATTCTGTAAAAGATGTTAGGGTGATAGACAGGTATACATTTGAAATGGATATGAAATTTACCTATGTTCCTTTGTTTGCAAATCTTGCAACTGTTGGTGGTTCAATAATTCCAAAAGACTTAAAAGAATCTCCCGATGATAATCCTATCGGTACAGGTCCTTTCAGGTTTGTTGAATGGGAAAAGGGTGAGCATATAATCCTTGAGGCATTTGATAAATATATATTTGGGAGACCTTATGTTGATAGAATAAAATTTACTATAAGCAAAGATGAAGAGGGAAGGAAGACATCACTTGATATGTTTATTGCAAATCTTGTAGATATCGCAAGTATATCATATACGCAGATAGACAGGATACTGAAAGATGATAATTTGAAGAAATGCCTTGTAAGGGAAATGTCTTTGGATTTTCAATACTATGGTTTTAATATGTTAAAAGAAGACCTGCCATTCGCTGACGTAAGGATAAGAAGGGCAATGAGCCATATGATAGACAGGGTAGATATGCTAAAGAAACTTGATAATGGTTACGGAACACCTGCAAAAGGCCCTATTCCCCCTGGTGTTGATTGTTATAACCCCTCTTTAAAAGGATATGATTATAATCCTGATAAAGCAAAAGAATTACTAAAAGAGGCAGGATACCCAAATGGTCTTCCAGATACATATATTCTTGATGTTAGCGCATCAGCTGCTAATATGAAAAGGGCTGAATATCTGATAAACCAGTTTAAGAAATTTGGTATTAATATAGATATTAGAACACATCCATGGAAGGAATTCCTAAAACTTGTCCATAAAGGAGAACATCAAATGTATATGCTTGGATGGTCATCCGATAATGGTGATCCTGATAATTTCCTTTATCCATTATTCCATTCAAAGAACAGGGGAGATCCTGGTAATACAAGTTTCTATGCAAATCCAGAGGTAGATAAACTTATAGAAGAAGGAATGAGAGAACTTAATCCAAAAGTGAGGAGGGATATTTATAGAAAAGCAGAGGAGATGATTGTAAGGGATGTTCCCGTAATATTTTTATATCATGGATTAGACCTTTATCTTGTGAGGGAAAATGTGAGAGGATTTGTTCCAAATATACTTGAAAACAATAAATTTGAACTCGTCTGGCTGGAGTGAAAAATGGAGATACTAACTTTTAAATTGAACAATGAAGGTTACGGCATTGAACTTTCAAAAGTTGTAGAGATAGTAGAAAGTTTAAAAATAATAAAGGTTCCACTTGCACCAAAATTTGTTGAAGGTATTGCTAATTTAAGGGGTGAAATAATAGCGGTGATAAATCTTAAAAAGAAATTCAAAGGTGAAGGCACAAATGAAAGCCCGATAGTTGTAATAACAAAATATGGTGATGAAAAGGTCGGGTTAACTGTTGACACAATTGAAGGTATAAAGAAGATAGATGAAAGCGAAATTAATATTCCACAAAAGTCATTAAAAAAACTAATCCCGCCAGAGTTTCTTTCTGGTGTATTTAATGTAGACAAAGATAAGTTCCTTTTGCTAAATATTCAGAAAATAATAGAAGAAAAAGGAGGATAAATGGCTGTCAGGGTTTTAATAGTCGATGATGCAATATTTATGAGGAAAATGCTTGGAGATATACTGAAGAAAGAAGGATACGAAATTGTTGGAGAAGCTGAGAATGGTAGGGAAGCTATTGATAAATATTCACAGCTCAAACCAGACCTTGTTACTATGGATATTATAATGCCTGATATGAGTGGTATAGATGCAGTTAAAGGTATTATAAAGATTGACCCTTCTGCTAAAATAATAATGGTTTCTGCTATGGGGCATCAAACACTTGTTATTGAGGCAATACAGGCAGGAGCAAAGGATTATGTTGTGAAACCCTTTCAACCTTCAAGGGTTCTTGAAGCCGTTCAAAGAGTTTTGAAACTGTAAGCAATATGTATCAAAACGGACAATTTGAGAAATATAAGAAACTATTTATTAGCGAAGTTAACTCTTATATAGATAAACTAAATCTGATAATTCCCGAATTTGAAAAGAAACATGATAGCAAGACCATAGAAGAAATATTCAGAATTTTTCATACAATAAAAGGTATGGCTGCAACAATGGGATATGAAGATATTGTTACAATCTCACACAGGATTGAAAATATTTTACAGGATGTAAAAGAAGGAAAAACAGAGATAACAGATGATATTATAAGTGAAATAATCAGGTCAATTGATAAGATAGAATCTTTTATCGGAATGGATAAAAAAAATGTGAAGGTTGTATTAAAAAAAGACACAATGCTTCCAACAGCAAGATTCTTTATGATATTAAACAGGATGAAAATGCTTGCAGAAGTGAATCCTGTATCACCCACTATGAAAGAGATTAAAGAAGGGAAAGATTATTTTGAATTTATTATTAATGTATCCGATGTATCAAATATAAAGAAAGTAAAATCCGAGTTTTCAGAAATAGAAAGTATAGAGGAGATAGAGGAAGAAAAAATTGAAGAAGAAAAGGAAATAAAGAAATTAAAAGAATTAAGGATAGGTATAGAAGACCTTGATAATCTCCAGAATATTGTAGCAGAACTTGTTATTTCTAAAGAAAGGCTTATAAATATTGCAAAAGAAACAAAGAACGAAATGCTTTCACAGGTCTTAGAAACACACAACAGATTTATCTCTTCATTGCAGGATGTGGTGATGAAAATAAGGATGGTCCCACTTTCACATATATTTGACAGATTCCCAAGGTATGTTAGGGATTTAGCAAAAGAAATGGGTAAATCTGTTGACCTTGAGATAACAGGAAGTGATATTGAACTTGACAGGTCTTTAATCGAAAGTATCTCCGACCCTATTATTCATATAATAAGAAATTCTGTTGATCATGGTATTGAATCAGTGGAAGAAAGAATCAGAAAAGGAAAACCTGAAACAGCAAAGATAACTATCAATGCTTCGAGGGAAAAAGGAGTAATAAAAATAACAGTCTCGGATGATGGCAGAGGTATAGATTTTTCAAAGGTTAGAAGAAAAGCGGTAGAATTAGGTTATTGTGCTAACGATGAAGAGGCAAATAAGATGTCAGAGAAAGACCTTGTTTCTTTGCTTTTCCTTTCTGGTTTCTCGACGAAAGATAATCTCAGCACTGTCTCAGGTAGAGGTGTTGGGCTTGATGTAGTTCGTGATGTTATGAGAAAAATAGGTGGTAATGTTGAAATACATAGTAAGTTTGGAGAGGGAACAACAGTTAATCTTTTTGTCCCTCTTACAATGGCTATTATTAAATCTTATATTGTTAATATTCTCGAACATAGTTTTGCCATACCTATGACATTTCTTCTCGAGACAATAAATCTTTCAAAGAAGCAATTTTCTTATCTACTTGGAAAACCAATTACCTTGTTAAGGGATGAGATTATTCCTATTTATTCTCTGGCTTCTGTTTTAAAATTAAAAGAAGAAGAGTATGATGAAAGTATGCCTGCATTAATTATAAATATTGAAGGTGAAAAATATATTTTGACCGTTGATGAACTTGGAGAGTCAATGGAGATAGTTGTAAAACATCTTCCTTATGCTATAAGAACTATGAGGGAATATAGCGGTGTTACTATAATAGGTGATGGAAACCCATGTTTGATACTTGATATACCAAGCATAATAGGTTAGGAGGAAAAATGAGACTGGATGAACTGAACAATTTACATCTTGATGGTATAAAAGAAGCTGCAAATATTGGAAGCGGTCATGCTGCATCAGCACTTTCTCAAATGATGGGAAAAAGTATAATGGTAAAAGTCCCGGAAGTTAAAGTGATGAAACTTGAAGATGTTCCCTATATTTTTGGTGAGGAACCACCAATCGTTTCGGCTATACTTACAAATTTCTTTGGTGATTTTACAGGAAGGAATCTTCTTGTTTTTTCAGAGGAAAAATCAAAACTTTTACTTGATATTCTTTTTGGAAAGCCTTTTGGAACTACTACTGAGTTTGGGGAGATGGAAATTTCTTCAATCAAGGAACTTGCTAATATAGTTTCAAGTTCTTACCTCAGTGCTATATCTGAATTTCTCGGGATTATGGTTCTTCCTTCTGTTCCTGCTTTTGTTCTTGATAATCTTGCATCTGTGCTAACAACTGTTTACACCGACTTTACAGCTGAGAAAGAGCTTGCAATATGCGTTGAAACAAGTTTTTATTTTGCTGAACAGGATGTGGAACTTGAAGGGATATTACTTATGATCCCTGACCCAATCGGACTTGATAAGATTCTTAAAGCTATGGGGCTGATATAATGAATATAAGCGAAAAGGAAAAGGAGATACTCAAACTTTTTGCGAGTAAAATAGATCAGAAAGACCCTTCAGCACATAATAATCTTGCAGTGGTTTATTACAATAAAGGTCTTTATCAGGAAGCCATAGATGAACTGAAAAAAGCGCTTGAGATAGATCCACATTTTACACTTGCAAAAAATAACCTTGATTTTATTTATCAGAAATTGGGATACATAGATAAGGATATTGGAAGCCTTGAACAGGAACTTGAACTTTCACCACAGAATACTGAAATTATTAAGAGGCTTGCTATTGCATATAAAAATACCGGACAGTTTTTTAAGGCATTAAAACATTTTAAATCCTATCTCAATATAAAACCTGATGATGTAGAAATATTGAAAAATTATGGTATTACACTAAAGGCAATAGGTTTCTATGATGATGCAGCTGAGATATTCAAAAGACTGAAAAAAATTGAGAATTCTCCTGAAATATACAGACATCTTGGTGAGGTTTACTATAATCTTGGTTTACTTGATAAATCAATTAATGAATTTAAATCCGCAATAGCAATAAATCCTAATAATGCAGAATTACATTTTCTTCTTGCATTTGTTTATGGAGAAAAAGGTGATTATGAGAAGGCAAAAGAAGAAACAAAGATAGCTGTTAAACTTAATCCAGCCCTTGCAAATACGCAACCAAGTTTAGGACTTGATTTTTATAGACACAACGGTTATAAAGAATTTCTTGCTGAAACGGATGTTACCAGACCCGATAATAAATTCCTTTCCCATTACACAATGGGAATGGTTTTCAGAAATAAAGGATTGTTCAATGAGGCTTTAAAAGAATTTATCACAGCACTTGAAGCAGAACCGGATAACGTAATAGTGAAAAAAAATATAGGTGAAATATATCTTTTAAAAAATGATAATGAGAAGGCAATAATTGAATATTCCGAAGCACTTAATAGAGATAAAAGTTCTCCCAAAATTCCTAATGATATTGGTGTTGCATGTCATAGGCTTGGTAGACTTAAAGAGGCAATGTCATGGTATTTGAAGGCAATAGAGATAGACCCAACATATGTTGTAGCATACAATAATCTTGGTATTGTCCATTATCATTTAGGTGAAAAAGATAAAGGTAAAGAATATTTTTTGAAAGCTATTTCAATTGACCCCGAATATGCAGATGCCTATCTGAATATGGGGCTTATTTTTTTACAGGAAGCAGATTATGAGAAAGCTGAATCATATTTCAAAAAGGCACTTGAACTTAAGGATAACTATCCGATTGCATTCAATTATTTAGGACTTCTTTATCTTAACACTTCAAGATTTGATGATGCAATACATTGTTTCAAATCTGCATTGAAAAATGATCCACAATATTCAGAAGCATATTACAATTTAGGTTTCGCTTACTCAAGAATAGGAAAGTTTGAGGAAGCATTACTGTTTACAAAAAAAGCACTTGAAATAAATCCTTATTACACGAGTAATAGATTTAAACTCGGAATTGATGTTTATTCTGATAAACTTGATGTTCTTATCGCAAGAGAATTAACCCATGAGATGGAAATAGAGAAGACAGGAGAACCGGTCGTTGAAGAAGAGAATCTTTTTGAAGATTTATTCACCAAAGAAGAAATAAAAGAAGATTTGGCCGAGATACAAAGACAGGCTGAAAATCTTTACGAAATTGGGAATTTTGATAAAGCAACTGAAAAACTACAGGAAGTAATAAGACATCAACCTGAGAACAAAAAGGCGACAATATTACTTGCAAAAATTTACAGAAAGAAAAAATTATATGGAGAAGCAATTGATCTATTAAAAAATATTCAGGATGATGAAGAGGCATTAAAAGAACTTATAAAAGTTTTTATGGAAAATGGTGATTACTTCTTTGCAAGAATGAGGATAGAATTACTTCTTGAAAGAAACCCGGAAGATATTGAAGGGCTTATACTGTATTCAGAACTGCAGGAAAGACAGGGAGAGATTGAAGGTGCAATTGAGACACTTGAGAAGATAGTTGGTATTTCTAAAAAGGATGAGATATTAACAAGGTATGGTAAACTGCTTGCAAATGCAGGTAAAATTGAGAAAGCAAAAGAAATCCTTAAAGATGTTGTTCAGAGAGTCGAAGACAAGGAAGCGATGTTTATTCTTTCAAAGATTTATTATTCAGAAAATAATTATTTTGATAGCAAAAACCTTCTTGAAAGTATTATAAAGATGGACGAGAAAAATCCTGATTATCTTAAATTGATGGTTAAGGTTCAATTTAAATTGTTTGAGTTTGAAAGTGCATTGAAAACACTGGAATTTTTGAAAAAAATTTCTTTCGGTGATAGCGATATTTACTTACTTGAAGGTATGATATATTATAAGATGAATCAGGAATCAAAAGCTATTAGCTCACTCGAATATGCAATAAGTCTTGATGAAAAAAACGTAAATGCTTACAAACTGCTTGCATCAGTTCTTTCAAGACTAGGGAAATTTGAAAGGGCCATAAATATATGGCAGGAAATAATAAAAAAATGGCCTGACACAGAAGAAAGTAAAGAAGCACAGGATGCTATAAACGCAGCAAAGAAATTGCTTGATTTGTCGAAAGAGGTTTAAATGGCAATTGAAGGACCAATAAAAGAACTCAGTCTTTTTGAGCTTTTTCAGCTAATCTCATTTTCAAAAAAGACCGGACAGCTTAGAATTATTACTTCAGATGGTTTACAATACATACTTTATTTTAGAGAAGGCTTCCTTATTTATCTTGATATGGGGAAAAAGATGATTCAGGAATTACAGAAAAGGGGAATAATAAACTCAATAAATGACAGAGAAGATATAGAAGAGTTAATAACCGGGAACATGGTTGATATAAAAGAGGTATCTTCTGTATTAAAATCAATAGTTGAAAATGAAATTTTCTCGCTGTTAAAGTTAAAAGATGGTTTTTTTAATTTTGAAGAAACAGAAAAAAAACCATTAAAGGAACTCGAATTGAATATGAGGATTGAAAATCTCATAATGGAAGGTGCAAGAAGAATTGACGAGACTGAAAGATTGTTATCTGCACTCCCACCCGAGTCCACAATATTTTCAATATCTGATGAAATTGTAAAAAAAGACTATATAAGTCTTACAAGCGAAGAATGGGAAATATTATCCATGATAGATGGGAAAAGATCCATTAAGGATATTGTTAAAATTAAAGGGAATGAATTTAAGACTATTAAGGCATTGTACGGGCTTTATATGAGTGGACTTTTAAAAATAACAGAGGAAGAGAGGAGAAAGGAAAGGCTGAAAGAAGAAGAAATAATTAATATAGATAATTTATGGAAGGAGAAGAAATTTGAAGAAGGAATCAAATATATGGAAGAATTATTGCAAAAATATCCGGATGAACCTACTTTATTCTATAATCTTGGATATTTTAATTTAAAAATTCTTGATTTTAAAAAATGTTTAGAGTTTTTCGATAAATTCCTGAAAATTTCGAGGAATAAACTCGCAACAAGGGAAGTCGAAGAAATGGTTTCAGGTTTAAAAAATCTTGTTGAAGAAATTGTTAAACTGGAGGGGGAAATTGGATGAAAAACTGAAGAGCTCTCCTAAATCTGTTGATATGATTATAATGCTTGCTGATTTTTATATCCAGAACAATCTTATAGATCAGGCAATAGAAGTTTTAAATTCAATATTAGGTGAAACAAAGGAATATATTAAAGTCTATATAAAGCTTATAGAGGCATATTTGATGAAAGGAGATGAAGACAATGCAAAAAAAATCTTAGAAAAAGGGAAGAGGATTGACCCTGAAAATCAAGAAATAAAGGAATTAGAAGATAAGTTAACATCAAAGATTAGTTTAATTCCAGAGGTTGAAAAGGATATAAGTGTTGAAATAGCTGATAAAAAAATAGAAGTTACAGAAAAAGAAGAAACAATACCTGAAGAAAAATTAGAAGTAAAAGAAGAAGAAAAAGGAATTCTTCCTTTAAAAGCTATACTTAAACAAATGTGTGATAAAAATGATGATATAATGGGAACGATTCTTATAGACGAAACAGGTATTCTTATTGCTGAGGAGTTAAAGATATATGTTGATGTTGAATCGACGGCTGCAATGATTGCATCAGTATATTCAGATATTGACTATGTTATTAAAAAGATTAAACTGGGTTTATTTGAATATATGTTCTTTGATTTTCCCAAAGGAAGACTGCTTGCACTTTATAGTAAACCGGTAATTTTTGTTATATTAGCAAGCAAAAATGCGGAACTCGGGATGTTAATGCTTGAAGGCAAAGAAACATTTGAAAAATTAAAAGTCAATCTGGGGTTGTGATATGAATGAGGTTCTTGAAAACATAATAAAAGAAAAAGGGGTCTTATGTGTAAATGTTGTTGCTCCTGACGGTGTTGTAATAAAATCAGTTGCACAAAAAGGCATCGATACTGAACTTGTTTCGGCTCTTTCTGCCAAAATCGCTTCAGAAATTGCAGATAAGATTCAGATAAAGAAGAATGTTTTTCTTATGATAAAAGGAGAAAATGGATACATTTTTATTGTTACCAAAAAAAATTTCATACTTTCTGCTTTAACTGACGCAGATACAAATGTTGGTAGTTTAAAAGTAGAGATGGAGAATGGAGCAAAATATATTGAGGGACAGCTGTAGTGCAAGAAAAATTATTTATATCAACCATATCTTCAGAAAAAACCCAGGAGCTCTTAAAAGATTTTATTGATAAGACAAAGGTGAATGGTGCTTTTATAACTACCAAGAGTGGGCAGCTAATTGATGAGTATGGTTTTTTTAAGGATTTGAACATACTTTCGCTTTCTGCAATACTTTCAGGTATTGCAGCATCCATAGAAAAAATGGGTAACCTTTTAAAAGAGAATATCTGTGAGATATTAATAGAAGGGAAAACTTACAAGGTTTTTTTTAAGATATTTATGGATGATTATATTTTTTCCTGTATTTTCAAAAGCATAAAAATAGGGATGATAAAGGTTGAAACAATAAGGATAACAGATGAATTAAGTAAATTGTTTAGTCTTTCAAGAGATAAATTAAAAAAAGATGAAATAAATGACATTATAAATAGAATTGTAGATAATCTATGAAGAGATTTTTCCTGTACTCTTTTTCGTTTTTACTAATTATTATCCTCTTTTTTATAATATTTTTTAATAAGATAAGCTCTATTTTAAAGCAGAAATTAGAAAACTACATTTCTAACATATTACCTGAAGGTTCAAGTTATTCAAAGATCAGTATCGATCTTTTTGAATCTTATGTTGAGGAATTAAAAATAAAGGATTTTGGAACTGCAGAGAGGATTATTATTAAATATTATCCACTTGAACTTTTATTAAAGAGGGTAAGATTTTTAAGTGTTGAGGATGCAGAAATATTTCTAAAAATTGAAAAAAATGGAGAAAAATCAGATATAAGATTTCCATCACTGAAAATAAACGAGATAAAAATTAAGTCTTTAAGATTAAAATTTAATGAACAATTTATTGATATAAATTCTACACTTTCCCTCTTATCTGATGAAAAAAAAATGCTTTTAAGAATAAAAAGATTTTCCTGCTTAACAGATTATATAGATTTAAAAGATGCTTTTGGGGATATATTAATCAGTGATAAGATTTTATTAAATTTGTATTCTGTAAAATCTAAAAATTCTGAATTTGAAATTGGAGGTAATCTTGATTCATTGTCCATATCAGGTAAAATGTTTTTAAGCGATTTGAAAAATATACCTTTAGATGGTGAAATAAATTTTAAGTTAATTTATAAGGATAAAAAAATATTGGGTGATGGTTTTATAAACACGATTAGTTATAAAAATTATAAAATTAAAGATGTCTCTTTCAGAGTAAAAGATGAAAATATATATTTTAGAAGTAGTAATTTCTCCGGTGAAATTAAAGGAATATTAAAAGATAATAGGGAATTAAAGATTCACTTTGAAAAATTTGACCTTTCTAATTTGATTGAAAATATAAAAGAAACAGTTTTTTCCGGTGGAATCACTTTATCAATTTTAAGAGATAAGGTTAAATTCAATTCTTCATTAAAGGGAACTTTTTATGGTTTATATTCAGATACCCTTGTCTTGAATGGCTATTATGAAGATAAAATCATTAATTTTGAGAAAATATATTCAAGTAATGGTAAGATAGACGGAAAAATTAGATTTTCTGTTGGTGATACTTCCATTTCTGGATTCATAAATTGTAATAACCTGACTTTTTATAACCTGGCATTTTTTAGTAAATTCTTAAAGGATGGTGTTGTTTCTTTCCAGATATCCTTTGAAGGGAATAATTCATCTGGTTCTTTATGGTTTGAGAGAATAAATGGAAGAAATTTTTCATTTAAATCCACTGGTGTTAATTTTGAAATTGAAGATATAAAAAGATTAAATGGAAATTTTGATATATTTTTTTCAGATGCTGAAATTTATAATAAAAACATAGAAAATGTTTATTTCACAGGTTTCTTCAAACGTTTGGATTTTGAAACAAAAGGATTGATAAAATCAAAATATTTTACTATGAAAACAGAAATTTCTAAAAATAATAATATTCTGGAGATAAAGAAGATTAATATAAAAACATCATTTGATACAATATTCTCCATCTCACCAACAAGAATCGTTTTTCAAAATAGAAATCTCAATCTTTCAGGTTTTTCTCTTTCAAATGGTGGTGAATTTAAAACAGGATTAAATCTTAATTTAAAAAGAAATGGTGAAATTGAAGGTGGGCTTTCAGTTTTGAACTTAAACCTAAGAGATATTAAAAATATTTTAGACAGAGAAGTATCCGGGTTTATTGATATTGTTATGTCAATATCAGGTAGACTCGAAAATCCTTTTTACACTATAACACTTAAAGGTAAAGAAGTGGGTGAGGAATATTATTTTGGTGACTCAATTACAGTTTTTCTTTCAGGGACGAAAGAAAAAGCAGAATTGTCAATGAAAATATTTGAGAGAAATAAAAGCTCACAGATTTCGGGTGAGTATAATTTTAAAGATAAATTTTTCATTGGTAATATTGAACTCCGTTCTGCATCGGACTGGGTATTTATTCTTTTTAAAGAATTTGTAAGAGCAGAAAATACTGATGTTTCAGGTGTGGTAAAATTTTCAGGCACGCCTTCCTCTCCTGAAGTTTTTGGTAACATGAGTATAAATAATTTAAATATTGTTGAAAAAAATTCCGGAATAACAGTTTATAATTTAAACGGAAAGGTAATTTGCGAGAACAATATAGTAAATTTCAGAGATTTTAAAGGTAAATTGGGTAATGGAGATCTTAATTTTGATGGTTTTTACAGGATAAAGGATAAAAACTATTCTCTTGATTTTAACATTAAGAATGGTTATATTGCATATGATTATTATTCTGCAGGTTTTGATTGTAAAATAAATTTAGCTGATGATATAAAAGGTGTTAAAATACTCGGCGATGTTAATGTCAAAGAGGCAACTGTAACACTGCCTTTTTATTTTAAGGAAAGTGGAAATAAGTTAAATAAATTGTATATCAATATGAATGTTTATGCTGATGAAGGAAATGTTTGGCTTAAAAATGAAAATGCAGATATTGAATTCTCAGGTAATGCAAAAATATTTTACGACTGGGGTATACCATCCGCAATAGGTGAATTTAAGGTTTTACAGGGAAGTTTTAAATATTTGTTTACCGAATTCAAGATTGAAGATGGTAAATTTACTTTTTCAAAAAGGGGTGATATAGACCCTGATATTAAGATATTCGCAACACATCTTGCAGGATCTAACGATACTATTATTTTGAGTGTTTCAGGAAGTATGAAAAAACCAGAATTCAGTATATATTCAAAACCTCCGAAAGACCTTTCTGAAATAATATTAGTCCTTGGATTAAATATATCATGGCAGGACCTGTTAAATATATCATCTGTTAATAACACATTCACAAACACTGCTTTCAGGGCTTTTGATTTCTGGGCAAGAAGTAGATTACAATCAGAGGTTTCAAAACTTCTTGGTATGGATGTTGCAAAGATTGAGAAATATGAGAGTTATAAATTAACCTTGGGTAAATACATAACAAAAAACCTTTATTTTCAATTAGGAACAGAATTCTATCCAACTGCGAAGGTAGAATATAATGCAGAATACAGATTCTCTAATTGGGGAACGGTAAAATATAAAGATACAATGGATTCACGTTCTTTAATGCTCAAATTAACCATAAGATATTAAAAAAAACTTGACAAATGAAAAAAAATTTTTATATTTTAAAAGGAGGTGAAATATGAAAAAATTTATTATATTTTTATTCATTTCATTAGTTCTTTTTGGTGAAATGGAAAAAATTGATGGATATATTGATATACCATCTGGATTTGTTCCCAATAAAGGTCTCTATCTGAATCTTTCAGGTGGTTTTGAATTAGGCAATGTTTCACAGGATGTAAATAAATACAACATTAATGCAACTTTCAATATCGTTTTTCCAAGGTTTGAAGGTGCACTCTCATACTATAAAATTCAGGACTGGACACTTGATATAAAATATCTGCTGTTTTTTAATAATGTTTACTCCGCATCTATCGGTATAGACAGAATAACTTACAGAAAATACATAACACCTCTTGGTGGAGGTGATATCAATACATCTGGTTATCTTGATGAACAATATAAAGTAAGACCACAAGAGAGATTTTCATTATTTTTTGTTAATACATACAAGCCTTACGATTTAATAGAATTCACAATTGGACTTGGAAGAGGTAGATATGTAGGTTATGGACCACGCTCAAGATATTTCAACCTTGATTATTTCTTCGTAAAAGACGATACATCCGGTTATCATCAGGATATAGTATTTGGTTTGTTCGGTGGTTTCAGGATAAAAATACTTCCATACCTTACAGGTATAATCGAATTTGACGGAAGAGATGTGAATGCAGGTATTGGTTTGAATATAAAAGACTATTTTTTCAATCTTTGTTTTACGAAGATTGAACAGATAAGTGAAATACTTGATAGAAATGTAAGATTGAATTTTTCTCTGGGTGCAAAGGTTTATGAGATAGCACAAAAAAATGTTGGTATTATATTGATACGCGTTTATGATGAGGAAACAAAATTTCCTATTCAATGCGTAGTTGAGGTAATTGACATAAAGACAAATAAGATTAAGACATTTGAGACAAATCAGGAGGGTTCTTTACAGATAACAATTAATGAGGGAAATTATAAAATTAATTTCAAAAATGAAAAATACACACTAAAAACAGGGAAGGTAAATGTTGTTAAGGATAAAAAAATAGATATAAAGATCGGGCTTAAAAGATTGCTTACACCTGAAGAAATGCTTGTTGAGAATAAACTTAAAGAAGTAAAAGATTTAATCGCTCTTGGTAAACTAAAAGAAGCTAACGATCTTATAAATGAATGTATGAAAATAATACCGGGTTATGCAAAAACAGTATCTTTACAGAAGGAGCTAAAAGATATAATCAAGGTGAAGGTTGATTCATTAAATAGTCTTGCAACTCAATATGAGAATTCCAATCCTTCGGTATCATTAAAATTACTTGAAGAAATTTTGCTGATAACACCTAATGATGAAACAGTGAAAGAAAAAATAGATTCATTAAAAATAAAGATTGCCTCATTGACAAAACCCAAAGAAGATACAAATAAGCCTCAATCAAAACCACAGGAAAAACCGAAGACAGAAGAGAAGCCAAAAACCCAGCCACAAAAACCAACACAGGAAGAAATTAACAATTGGTATAAAGAGGCTGTAAATCTTTATTTACAGGGCAAATATAAAGAATCGAAGGCATTGCTTGATAAGATATTAAAATATGATCCAAATAATGAAAAGGCAAAAAAATATCTTGAGAAGGTGAAAGAAAAACTTTAATGCTCTATAAAGATTCCGGTGTAAATAGAGAAAGTGCAAAAAAGGCCAAGCACAGAATTAAAAATTTAGTAAAAAAAACATTTAATAAAAATGTTTTAAGTGATATAGGACATTTTGGCGGAATATATCAATTAAAAAAAACTAAAAATCCAATACTTGTAAGTTCAACTGATTCAATCGGGACTAAAATTATAGTTGCAAAAATGATGGAAAAATACGATTGGCTCGGTGAAGATATAGTAAATCATTGCGTTAATGATATACTCACGACTGGTGCAAAACCATTATTCTTTCTTGATTATCTTGCCTTTCATAAGATCGATGAAGGACTCATTTCCTGTATCATTAAAGGTTTAACAAAAGCATGCGTTGAGAATGGTTTGGCACTGATTGGTGGTGAAACAGCGGAAATGCCCGATATTTATCCGGAAGGTCTCTTCGATATTGCCGGTTTTATTGTCGGGATTATTGAAAAAAGAATCATAGATGGTAGTATGATTAAAGATGGTGATTATGTATATGGATTTGAATCATCAGGTCTTCATACTAATGGTTATACACTTGCAAGGAAGATATTTTTTGATAAAATGAAATTAAAACCTGAAAAATACATAGATGAACTTGGGACCTCTATTGGCGAGGCTTTACTTAAGCCGCACAGGTCGTATTTAAAGTTTATTTATAAACAGATTGATAAAATAAATGGATTAGCACATATAACAGGTGGTGGTTTTAAAGAGAATATAGAGAGGATTTTACCCGAAAATCTTGATTGTATAATAAAGCCAGATTGGGATATACCCTGCATATTTAAAATGATTAAAAAGTATGGAGATGTTCCGGATAATGAAATGTTCAAGACATTCAATATGGGTATCGGTATGGTCGCAATTGGTAAGGATATAAAAATGGGAAGGAGAATAGGATATATAAAGAAGGGGAAAGGAAAGGTATTTTTAGAGGGGATTGATGAGATTCAAAATTAAGAAGAATATTGGAAAATTTTTCTCTAATCTTTTTTTCTTCTTAATATCTCTTATTTTCTCTTTTTTACTCTGGTTTTATGTTGTAACTGGAAATATTGAAAAGAAAACATTGAATATGGATATTATACCAAGGGTAAAAGACAAACTGTGTGTTGTTTCTTATACACCTACAAAAATTACTATTAATGTTGAAGCGAAAAAAAGGCAGATTATTCTTTTATCCCTTTCTAAATCATATATTGATATAAATTATGATGTTGGGAAATACAATTTATTACTTGATGAAAGTAATATAAAATTCCCAATATATATTGGAAAGGTAAATTTTTTCGTCATGGGTGATAATGAAATGAATGTTGAGATAGATTCACTCATTGAAAAAAAGGTCAAGGTCCTTATGATACAGGGATTAAGTTCAGAACCTGATTCTGTAAGATTAATAGGACCTAAAAAGTTAATTGGTAATGTTACTGCTGTTCTTCCAGATTCTGTGCCGGATGTTGGTAAAACAACAACAATTACACTTGGAGAAAAAATAATAAAGGTTATACCAAACACAATCAGGATTATACCATGAAGATATTGGGTATTGAGACATCCTGCGATGACTGTTCTTGTGGAATCATAGTTGATGGTAAAATGACTTCTAATGTGGTTCATACACAGGTAATTCATAAACAATTTGGTGGTGTTGTCCCTGAACTTGCATCAAGGGAACACATCAAGACAATAGAATCCGTTGTTGATAAGGCATTGTCTGATTCCAATTGTGATATTGAAGATATTGATATTGTCTCAGCAACCTATGGGCCCGGTCTTATTGGTTCTCTTTTAGTAGGGTATACTTTTGCAAAATCACTTGCAATGAAAAAAAATAAATCCTTTTTCCCGGCAAATCATATTCTTGCCCATCTTTTTTCACCATTCATAAACAAGGGAGGTATTGAAAAAAAATTTTTAGGCCTTGTTATTTCAGGTGGTCATACAAAATTGTTTAAGGTGTATGATAAAAATATAGAAATGATAGGTGATACACTGGATGATGCATGTGGTGAGGTTTTCGATAAGGTTGCGAAAATGCTCGGGATTGGTTATCCTGGTGGTGTCGAGATTGAAAAATGGAGTAAAGATGGGGACCCTGATTATTTTAAATTTCCAATACCTGATGTAAAAGATTTTAATTTCAGTTTCAGCGGTCTTAAAACTGCTGTTCTTTATACATACAATAAGCTATCTTTAAGGGAAAGGATTGAGAGAATAAGTGATATCTCTGCATCGTTTATGAAGACAGTTATTAACTTTGTTATTCTTAAACTAAAAGAAGCCTCAAAGAAAACAGGTATAAAAAAGATAGCTGTATCAGGTGGTGTATCAGCAAATAGATATTTAAAGGAAAAAATTATGGAAAACTTCGATGTATTTTATTTCCCGGATAAAGGTTTGACTTCGGATAATGGTTGTATGGTTGCATTTCTTGCATACCTGTTTTTTAATGATAAAATGAAAGAAGAATATTTTAAAAAAAGGGTTGAACCGAATGTAAATTTTTAAAGTGAGTATAAAATGAATGAAAAGAAAACTATAAGCATACTCATCGCATCAAGGAAAGGTGGACATAAATTCCCTTCTGAAGCACTTGCTTCATATTTAGAAGAAAATTACAAAGATAAAGTTAAAACAAGGATTTATAATCTTCTTGATTTTATCCCTATAGCAAATTTTCTTGATAAAATAGGTAGAATTGGGGATCTTAAGTTTAAATGGTTGTGGAGGAAAGGTTATTCAAGTCTTAAAAGAGGAGAAAAGATATTTCATTGGCTTTATAAAAAATTTATGATAATTGTTTTTACAAATAGATTTTCAAGAAAAAGGATAATAAATAAAATTGGAAAAACAGATTTAATAATCTCTTTTCAGCCAGAAATTAATGCTGTCTCCAATTTTTTTAAGAGATGGTTTAATACACCATTCCATTCAATGGTAATGGACTATTCTTCTCATAGAGGATGGGCTGATCCTGATGTTGATTTTTACTATGTTTCGAACGATATTGTTTATGAACAATTGAAATATTACGGTGTAGACCATAAAAGAATTATGATAACAGGTGCACCTGCACAGAAAGGAATTGATAGAGTGCTGAAAAGACCTGTTATAGAACAGAGAAGGATTTTAGGACTAAAAGAGGACCTTCCGACAATACTTATAATGGCGGGTTATCTTGGTAAGATGGTGGATTATCCTTCTATAATAAAATCGATAAAGGAGAAGAATGAAAGAACACAGGTTTTAGTTGTTCTGGGTAGAAACAAAGAGATGTATGAGGAATTGAAAAAAATGAATCTTGATAATGTTCATCTTTTTCTTGATATTCCTTGTATACATGATGTAATGAGGGCCGCTGATATCATAGTGAGCAAACCAGGTGGCATGGTTATTGCTGATGCACTTGCGAATGGAAAGCCGTTGATATTGATTGACCCTGTTGCTGGTTCACTACAGGAGATTATTTTTGCCGACCTTGTTGAAAAACAGGGTTTTGGAATACACCTGAAAGATGCAAAAGAAGCAGGGGATGCCATATTCAACCTTTTAAACGACAATGAAAGGTTGAAAAAAATGACTGAAAAATCAAAAAATTTAGGGAAGATTAACAGGGAAGCTGTAAGGTTAATTTCTCAAAATATATTGAAGATTTTAAATGTTTAAATTTCTTGATTTTAAAAAAAAATCCCTTATATTGATGTAAAAAAGGAGCGATATGGTTAAAGTTAGAATAGCACCTTCACCTACAGGTTATTTACATGTTGGGACAGCAAGGACAGCACTTTACAACTTCCTTTTTGCAAGGAAGAATAATGGAAAATTTGTTTTAAGGATAGAAGATACCGATGTTAAAAGGTCCACAAAAGAAATGGTTGAAATAATAATTGATTCTTTAAACTGGCTTGGTCTTAAATGGGATGAAGGACCTTTCTTTCAGTCTGAGAATATAAAAAGATATACGGAGATAGCATACAAACTATTACAAGATGGTAAAGCATATTGGTGTTACTGTACACAGGAAGAAATTGATGAAAGAAGGAAAATAGCTTTAAAAACAGGTAAGGCATGGAAATATGATAGGAGGTGTTTGAATCTTACTAAAGAGGAAAAAGATAGATTTGAAAAAGAAGGTAGGAAGAAAGCAATAAGATTTTTTATTCCTGAAGGAAAAACTTATTTTGAAGACCTTATTCACGGTAAGATTGAACTTGATAATAGCGAGATTGAAGATCTTGTTATTCTGAAATCTGATGGATTCCCTTCCTATAACCTTGCAGTTGTTGTGGATGACCATGATATGGGCATAACACATGTTATAAGAGGTGATGACCATATACCAAACACACCAAAACAGATACTCATTTATGATGCCCTTGGTTGGGAAAAACCCTGTTTTGCCCATCTCCCGCTTATACTTGGAGAAGATAGGAGCAAATTGTCTAAAAGACATGGTGTGGTGGCTGTTTCACAATATAGAGATGAAGGATTTCTTCCAGAAGCCTTTGTTAACTTTCTTGCACTACTCGGCTGGTCTCCAAAAGATGAGAGGGAATTCTTTTCAATGGACGAGCTTATAAAAGAATTTGATATTTCAAATGTGGGTAAAAGAGGTGCAATTTTTGATATAAAGAAACTTTTATGGATGAATGGTGAATACATAAGGAATCTGAAGATAGAAGAACTTATAAAAAGGATAGTCCCTTATCTGAAAAAAGCCGGTCTTATCGATGAAAATTATGACCCTGAATATATGAAAAAGGTATTGATAATGATGAGAGAAAGATTACAGACATTAAGGGATATTGAAAAGATCGGTTATTATTTCTTTACGGATGATTTCAGTTATAATGAAGAGGGAGTAAAGAAAATTTTATACGAAGGTATTGATAAAAATCTTAGTGAATACAAGGAAAGGATAAAATTCCTGAGAGAATGGAATAAGGATGAAATTGAAAAAGACCTAAGGGATTTCTGTAATATGAAAAATATAAGCACAAGAAAAATGATTCATCCTGTAAGAATAGCCACAACAGGAATGACATTTGGACCTGGATTGTTTGAATTGCTGGAACTATTGGGAAAGAATAGGGTAATATTAAGACTTGAAAAATTCATTGATTTTCTGAAAAAAGATTACAATAAAATAAAAGGAGGATAGTATGTTTATGCAAAATGTGAGAAAGAGTATGAAAATATTTTTCTGGTTTCTTGCAGCAGTTTTTATTCTATTTGTTTTCTTTGATTTTGGGACAACACTTACTCACAGAGGAATAGCAGAAAAAGGATATATTGCAAAAGTTGGTAAAAAATATATTACATTGAATGAATACAATCAGATTTATCAGAACACAATAAGTTATATGAAAAGACAGAATCTTGGACCGTATGAACAGAAAAAAATCTCTGACGATATAATTAACAGAATAATAATAAATAATGTGGTTGGTAATTTTTTAAATAAAAGGAATATAAAGATTGACGAAAAAGTTGCCGAAAAACTCGTTTTATCTATACCGCCATATGAAGTGGCTAATGATTCTACATTTTATGAGAACGGTATTTTTAATCAGGAGAAATATGTAAACATATTGAAGGACCCGAGGTTTGCAACTTTCTTCCAGAGCTACAAAAATTTCTTTATAAATGAAATGCCTTTAAAAATAATGAATACTGAATTACTTGATTTTGTTAGATTAACGAATTCTGAGGTTGTCCAGAAAATACTCGAGGACGAAATAAAAGTAAAGTTTGAATATATTTATTTCAAACCTGATTTTTCATTACCTGTTTCCGTATCAGAAGAAGAAGCAGAAGATTATTTCAAAAATAATTTATCTTCATACAATGATATAAAAGCTATTCTTTCCTACTCCTTCTTTCCGGTAAACATTTATGAGGAAGATAAAAATAATGTGAAAGAAATAGCCGATAATATAATAAGCCAGTTTAACGCAGGAATCCCTTTTGATACATTGATGATTGTATATTCAGATTCAATTTTTACCTATGAGAAGAAAGAATTAAAAGATTTTAATTCTGATGAAAGGGATATTTTAAGTTCAATGAAGATAAACGAGACAAAGGTTGTAAAAAAAGATAAAGGTATTTACATATATTATTTAAAGGAAAAGGATAAAAATAAATATGGGCTCCAGAAGATATTCTTAAAATTTAAACCTTCTTATGAGAGTGTGACACTTTTAAAGAACAAGATTGATGATTTTGTTAAATATTATAAAGAAGATTCTTTAAAGGCAAAGGAAGAATATAATGTAAAATTTGAGAGTTTTTATTATAGAAGATATGGAAAAAATCCTATTGATATCGAGTATGTTTTCTTGCTTAACAATTTAAAAGAAGGGGAATTTTTCACGCAGCTTGAAGAAGATGGATATTATCTTGTAAGGGTTGACAGGAATTTCAAGAAAGGATTAAAATACGAGGACATAAAAGAGATTGTTAGAGAAGATTTGAAGAAAGAAAAGATAATAAATGAAAACTTGAAGAAAGTAATAGAAATACGTTCGAAAATAAAGGAGAAGCTTGATGAATTTAAAAATGATGGAATTTATGGAATAACGGACTACATAAGTCTTAATACTGAATGTGAACCATTTATAAGAAAAGGAATACTGTATGGTGCTGTTTTTAATCTAACAAAAGGGATTATATCTTCTCCAATCGTTGATGAAAATGGTATTTTTATTGTTCGTGTGATAGACCGGAAAGAACCTGATATTGAATCCCTGAAAGCAAAATTTGAAGAGTATTATATGAATTACTATGATTTAAAAAGAAAGATGATAGTTGAGGAATGGTATAGGAATATTACAGAAGATGCAAAGATACAGGATTACAGGAATATTTTTAATCTTTAATATTTCCTGCACAATCTCATTTACAGGTGGGAATATAAAAGGAAGTATAAAGATTCTTCCTGTCGAGAATCAAAGTAACTATTACGGTGTGGAAGGTATCCTTGGTTCTGAAATTTATAACTCATTCAGGGATGATGGAAGATTCAAGATTAGCGAGAATGGTGAATATACTTTAAAGATAGTGGTTAAAAATTTAAAAAAAGAGCCATTTTATTATGGAGAAACAGGTGAAATAAAAGGTTATAAATTTACGATGGATTCTAATTTCTCTTTTTACAGGAATATTGACACACTGAAACTTATTGAAAAAAACATAATTGAAGAAATAATTTCAAGTTCCGGTGAAGATATTGAAGGGCTTAAAAAGATAAGTTCAAAATTAAAAGATGATATAATAAAAAGTATCCTTGAATTATGGTGAAAAATGCTTGACAAGATTTTAAATCTCTTTTATAAAATGACAAACAGGAGGAAGATATGACAAGAACAAAAGCTTACTTTGTTGAAAGGATAACTGAAAAGACGGGAATACCAAGGCAGCAGGTTAAGGGAATAGTAGAAATTTTTCTATCAGAGATAAAAGAATCTTTAAGAAATAATGATAGGATAGAAATTAGAGGATTCGGTGTTTTTATGAATAAATTGAAGAAGGGGAAGATAGGAAGGAATCCAAAGAACAAGATAGAAGTAAGAATCCCTGACAGATTCCAGCCGGTTTTTAAGGCATCAAGAGATTTTAAAAAAGAAATTGCAGAAAAAATAAAAAAGGAGTAAAAATTGCCCTGCGGCAGAAAAAGAAAACTTCAGAAGATCAGGACACATAAACTGAAGAAAAGAAGAAAAAAAATGAGGCATAAAAAGAAATAGGCACCCGTAGCTCAAAGGATAGAGCGTCCCGCTCCGGACGGGAAGGTTGAAGGTTCAATTCCTTTCGGGTGCGTGAAAAGAAGGGTGAATTATGGATGAATTGATAAAGATGCTTGAAGAGCTTGTGAAGGTTGGTGGTTCCGACCTTCACTTGAAATGTGATGAATATCCACTTTTCAGGATTGACGGTAGACTTGTCAGGATGACAAAATATCCTGTTAATACACCACAATTCATCAAAGATACTTTCTTTTCAATGATGAATGATATACAGAAGAACAGATTCAAGAAAGAACTTGAACTGGATCTATCATATGAGATAAAAGGGGTTTCAAGGTTCAGGATAAATCTTTTCTTGCAGAAAGGAACTATTGGCGCAGCTATAAGGGCAATACCAATAAAGGTTAAAACCATAAGGGAATGGGGTCTTCCGGAAATACTCGAGACCATTGCAGATTATAACAAAGGTTTTGTCCTTGTCACAGGCCCGACTGGAAGTGGCAAGTCAACAACATTATCTGCAATGATAGAATATATGAACAGAAAGTATAAAAGACATATTATTACTATTGAAGACCCTATTGAGTTCATATTTGAAGACAAACTTTGCACGATTGAGCAAAGGGAGATAGGTGTTGATACATTTTCATTCTCTGAAGCATTAAAAAGGGTTGTCAGACAATCTCCAGATGTGATAATGGTTGGTGAGATGAGGGACCTTGAAACAATATCAAGGGCTTTAACAGCAGCAGAGATGGGTTCACTCGTATTTGCAACATTACATACAACAGACGCTGCACAGACAGTTGATAGAATTGTTGATATATTCCCGCCAGAACAGCAGCATCAGGTGAGATTACAGCTTGCAAATACATTGAAAGCGGTTGTTTCTCAGACATTACTTCCACTTGCAACAGGTAAAGGAAGGATTCCTGCTTTTGAGATACTCATTGTAACGCCTGCTGTGAAGAGTTCAATAAGGGAAGGAAAGGTTGACCAGATTTATAATCTCATTCAATCTGGCGGAAAATACGGTATGAAACTACTGGATCAATCTTTAAAAGAGCTCTATTTGAGGGGTCTTGTGAATTATGAAGATGCACTTGCAAAGGCTTCGAATCCAGTTGAATTTGAATCTTCAATAACAAGGATGTGATATGGTAAAGATTGGTGAGCTTTTAAAAATGATGGTAACGAAGAATGCATCGGACCTTATCTTGAAAGTCGGTTCGAAACCTGTTTTCAGAATATTTGGTGAACTTTATAAATTAGAAGAACATTCAATCATAGAGCCTGAAGATACACTGAATGTTGCAAAGAACATCTTAACAGAAGAACAATTCCAGAACTTTATAGCAACAAATGAATCTGATGTCGCAGTTAATGTCCCAAATCTTTCAAGATTCAGGATAAATTTCCTAAGACAGAGGAGGAGCATAGGGATTATATTTAGAAGAATACCGCAGGAAATTCCCAGATTAGAAGATAACTACCCATCTATCCTTAAAGATTTTGCGATGAGACCGAGAGGTCTTGTCCTTGTAACAGGTCCTTCTGGTTGCGGAAAATCAACAACTATCGCTTCAATGGTTGAATACAGAAACAAAAGAGAACCCTGTCATATCATTACTATTGAAGACCCTATTGAGTTTGTTTTCAAGAATGACAAGGCATCTATAGACCAAAGGGAGGTTGGTAGAGATACAAGGAGCTTTGCAAATGCATTAAAATATTCATTGAGGCAGGATCCGGATGTAATAGTGGTTGGTGAGATGAGGGACCTTGAAACAATATCATTAGCAATAACTGCTGCGGAAACAGGACACCTTGTTCTATCAAGTCTTCATACAAACAATGCAGTTGAAACGATTGATAGGGTAATAGATGTGTTCCCTCCATTCCAGCAAAGGCAGATAAGATTGCAGATGAGTTCAAATCTTATTGGTGTTGTATCACAGATTCTATTAAAGAAAAAAGATGGAACAGGTCTTGTTCCTGCTTTTGAGATAATGATTTCGATTGCAGCAGTTAGAAAACTCATTAGAGAGGCGAAAACCCATCAACTTCCATCTGTGATGCAAACACGGACAAAAGAAGGTATGAAGACCATGAATATGTCTTTACTTGAACTTGTTTCGAAAGGTAATATTACTTTTGCAGAGGCTTTGAATGGTTCACCTGACCCGGAAGAGCTTGAAGAGATGTTTAGCAAAACCGAGAACAGGGTTGATAAAGGTAAAGAGTAATAAAAAAATTTTTAAAAAAAACTTGACAAATATTCATTTATCATTAACTTTTATTTACAAGAAAACAAAGGGGGTAATATGCGTAAATGGACTTTATTACTAATTCTTGTTGCCTTCGGAGTTTTTGCCGGGACAACAGGAAAAATTGTAGGAAAGGTATATGATAAGGAGACGAAAACAGGTCTTCCTGGTGTTAACGTGATGATTGAAGGAACAACTATGGGTGCTGCAACAGATGTTGATGGATATTTTGTAATCCTGAATGTGCCTGCAGGAAAATACAATATTAAGGCTTCCATGATAGGTTATCAGGATTACACAATCAAAGATGTTGTTGTTGTTGCAGACCTCACGGTAACACTTGAATTTCCGCTTTCTCAGACTGTTATCGAACTCACAACAGGTATCGAAGTTGTCGCAAAAGAACCTGTTATAAGGAAGGATGTGACAACATCAGTTGCAATTGTTGACGAGAAGACAATGAGACAGCTTCCGATTAACACAGTTCAGGGTGCGGTTATCCAGACACCCGGTGTTGTAAATACAGGAGCAATTCATGTAAGAGGTGGTAGGGCAACTGAGGTTGTTTACATCGTTGATGGTGTTGAATTGAGGGACCCTTATACAGGTGGATTTGATTCACATGTTCCGCAGATATCTGTTCAGGAGACATCTGTATTCACAGGTGGTTTCGGTGCAGAATATGGTTCTGCACAATCCGGTGTAATAAACATCGTGACAAAAGAGATCCCTAAACTTTCAATGAATGTGAAATTCAGGACTTCAGATATGTTCGGTGTTGAAGGATTACAGAAATTCTTCGATAAGAATTATAAATGGGATTACAGGTGGCAGACATACAAAACCTCAAGTGGCGAGACGGATTCATTCATAGCAGATTCACTTCTTGATGTGAGACAGGAAAAGATGAAGAGATTCGACTTCCTTTTTTCAACACCAATAATTCCAAAAAGGGCTTTCTTCCTATTTTCAGGTGAGTTGACAAACACTTTTGGACATTATGCAAATGGAGATGATAAGATTTATTCTTATAATGGTAAATTGACTTTGTATGCAACACCAACATTGAAATTTAATATAAGTGGACTTTACACAAGAAGAAATTATAAACTTTATGGTGCTTCCTGGAAGTTTAATCTAAAAAATCTTTATGCCCCAGAAGAAATGACATACTCTTATGCATTCAATCTATCACACGCAATAACACCTACCACATTCTGGGAATTGAAGATTAATAATTATACAACAGAACAATTCTGGGATATATTTGAGGATGGTTCATTTGACCTTAATAGAGACGGATATATAAATAACACAGATACAACACAGGTTGTTATGAAAGTTGACCAATATACAGGTGATACAATATATGTAAGTGTTCCAACAGATAAAGATGGTATAGATGATTTTTCAGATATTGATAATGATAAAAAGGTAGAGATAAATGGGACCGAGACAGACTGGTACTGGCCAGAACTTTCTAATTATCCATACAGGAGGACAGGCGACCAGAATGGTTTTGTTGTTCGTGGTTATTATAGACTCTGTTATCATTATGACATAAAGAAAAACTGGACTGTAAAGGCAGACCTTGTTTCACAGGTAACAAGGGAACATCAATTCAAGACAGGTTTTGAAGCAAAATATTATGATATATTCAACTATGGTGCTGATATGGCTTCCGGTGGTAATGTTTATATGACATATGTTACAAGTTATCCTTCCCAGTATGCAATGTATGTTCAGGACAAGATGGAATTCAAGGATTTTGTAGTGAATGCGGGAATGAGGTTTGACTTATTCAATCCAAATGGTTATGTTCCTAAAGACCCATACAACCCTGTTACTGACGTTGCTTCAGGTGGCGAGATAAAAGACCCTGTTAGGACATCTTTGAAATGGAAATTATCACCAAGGCTTGGTTTCTCGTTCCCGATAACAGAATATGATGTTTTACATTTTACATACGGACATTACTTCCAGGTTCCACCAATGAGGATTCTTTATACGAACAAAAACTGGGACTTTTCAGGTGCATTCCCGATGGTTGGAAATCCTGATATAGATGCAGAAAAGACCATTGCATATGAGGTTGGTTTGAAGCATGCATTCTCTGAATATATAAAAATGGATGTAAATGCATATATGAAGGATATTACTGGATTGACAGATACAAAGAGGTATTTTTATACACCTGCAAATTATTACACAATATACTCAAATGCAGACTATGGAACAGCGAAAGGGATTGAGGTTGCAATAAATAAGGTTGCAGGTGGAACAATTCTTGGACCATTAACACTCAACATATCATACACCTTCAGTATCGCACGTGGTAAGTCTTCTTCAGACAGACAGAATTATGACTATATCTGGGCAGGTTATGTTGTCCCACAGGAAGAACACTATCTTGACTGGGACCAGAGGCATACATTGAATTTCGGAATCGGACTTGATTTTGGTGCATTCGCTGTAAACCTTCTTACAAGCTATGGTTCCGGATTACCCTGGACACCACCTTCAAGGTCAAGGGTTCAGAGGATAAACGAGGAAAGACTTCCTTACACAATAAGCACTGATATGAGGTCTTATTATTATTTCAGCATTGGCAAGGTGAACCTTGGTGCTTTCTTTGATATTTATAATCTTTTTGATGTTTTGAATATAAATGGCCTTTCAGATGAAAGCTGGTATAATGCAAAGAAGGCATATGATAATGATAAAGACGGTTTTGTCGGGAAAGATGAAAATAACGATGGAATTAATGATGAAGGACTTTCAGAAGACCATGATGACCTTGTCCTTGCTGCAATGGGTTCATACAGAAATCCAACGGTGATTGATCCGAGAAGATTTATGAGGATAGGTCTTGAATTCAGATTTTAAGGAGGAAATATGAAAAGATATTTAATCGCTTTACTTCTTATTTTTATTCTTGTAAATGCAAGGAATGTAAATACCTACAATAATCAGGGTCTAAATACAAAGGCATGCACACCTGATTTTAAGGCACATACAACTGGAAGTGTCTGGACAGTTGAATCAAACTATGGTGTATTTGGTGACCCTAATGCGGACCAGACAGGAAACCCATCCTTTGACTGGCCGGGTGGTCTTGGGTATTATTATCAATGGGAAGGTCGTCTTTGGATAGGTGCTAAGGTTGGTGAGAATATTTATGTTTCCCATGCTGATTATGGTTCTTACGAGTTTTCGCCATCAGAAGATCCAGCTGAAAACTGTGGATGGATAACACTTCCTTACAAAAAATCACAGCAGGACATCGTGTCAATTTATCAGGATTATGAAGGTTATTACAGCAATTCATATAAATTAGGTCTTAAGGTTATTCAAAAGGCATACCAATGGAGTGTTAAACCATTTGACCAGTTTATCGGTTATGAATTATATATTGTTTATAATAAGAGTAAATTCAACATTACAGGTGTTACAGCACCTACAATCTTAAAAAATGTTTTTGTATCAATATGCTTTGATGCTGACAACTGCGATTATGATGAGACAAATCCACACATAGATGATATGGTTTCATTTGATGGTGATACAAGGGGTGAATGGACGAATTTTGCTTATTGTCCAAGCCCAACTGATAATTATACAATCCTTTCAGATACAACACTTGAAGAACCTGATGGTGTTCCTGACCAGTATCAGATTTGGGGTGATGACCCTGATGAAACTTTATTAACACCAGGTACAAAGTATTACATACCAAGGAATATGAGTTATATATATGATGATGATGACCCAACCACACCTGAGAATGATAAAACAGAGGGTGGTGGTTGTGCAGGTTATATATTTGGCAGGCTTATATATGCACCACCTGCAAAATTTGACTGGTATGATGTTTATGGTGCTGGTTCAAGGGTTCCTACTGTTTATTCACACCAGTGGTGGAACTGGAACAATGACCCGGGAACAGATGAGAACAAATATCAATATATGTCTGCAACACATGATATGAGTTTGGGTTATTACTTTATGCCTATTCCATATGATGTGAATGCAGCAACATTTGACTATAGATTCTTGTTAACATCAGGTCCTTTCCAGATTGCAGATGGTGAAACTCTAAAACTCGTATTTGCAGCAGGTGTTGGTTATGGACTAAATGGTGGTGAGGACATTAAGTTTGGTAATGGATATGTCCTTGGTGCAAGGCAGGTAGCAGATGCAGCAATGATGGCATACTATATGGGTTCACAGAATTCAGACCCTGCTCATCCATCTGCACCTGATGAGGATGTCCACTGGCTTATTCCATTACCGCCAGAGGTTCCTGAACTTACATATTATATAGATGAAGGAAAGGTGGAGTTAAGATGGGATGATAAGGCAGAGAAAACACCTGACCCAATAGATGGTTTGCTTGATTTTGCTGGATACAGGGTCTATAGGGCAACCTGGAAACCTGTTGGTTGGGAATTACTTGCTGAATTTGATAAGAACAATGTTCAGCATAGTTTCATAGATTCTACCTTAACACCCGGTATACCGTATTATTATGCAGTTACTGCTTATGATATTGGAAGAACATCACCACAGGTTATTCCTTCACTTGAAACAGGGCAGATAAATTATAAGAAAGATGCCAAAGGTGCCCCTGTTCCATTGATACTGTTACCACCTGCTTCATCTACACTTGATAATGTAAAAGTTGTTCCCAATCCATATTATGGTTCTGCTTCCTGGGAACCACAGTATGAGGACAAGATTGCATTCACAAACCTTCCTGCAAATGCAAGGGTTATAATTTATACAGTTAGTGGAGATAAAGTTTACGAGATGGAGAATAGGGCACCTATAGGAACGTTATTCTGGAATATGGTATCAAGTGCTGATATTAAGGTTGCAAGTGGGCTTTACATATACAAGGTGGAACAATATGACCAGTCTGGAAAATTGGTTGACTATAAAGTTGATAAATTCATTATTTTAAGGTAGGAGGGAAGATGAAAAAGAGTATACTTTTACTATTGCTTTTATGTTCAGTTTTGAGTGCTCAGTTTGCGAAGATAGGTCTTAATGGAATGAAGTTCCTTGACATTGGTCTTGATGCAAGGGCGATTGGTCTTGGTGAAGCATATGCATCCCTTGCTGAAGGCCCTTCTGCTGTATTCTGGAATCCTGCTGGACTGAGTCTTTCTAAGGGTATCGGGACTTTCTTTGCATACAATAACTGGTGGACAGGTATTATGCATGGGGGTCTTTCAGTAAGTTATGATTTTGGACTATATGGTAATGTTGCTATATTTTATACAGGTCTTTATTCAGGTTCTTTTGAGAAGACAATGGTTGGGAATGAAGAAACAGGTGAGATGATTTCGTATTATGCCTATCAGTTAGGTGCAACATACAGCAGATTCCTTACAGACAGGTTTTCATTCGGGTTTTCGTTAAAGGTATTAAGGGAGAAATATCCACCCGGTGAACTTGGTTCTATAGAAATCTGGGGTGGTGGGCTTGACATAGGTGGATTATATGTTACGAATTTCAGGGATTTAAAGGTAGGTATTGCACTTCTTAATTTTGGTCCTGATACAAGGCCATCTGGTTCTTATTATGACTGGGAAGATGGTGTTATTGTGGATTCTACAAAGAAGTTTAAAGAATATCCACTACCAATGCAGTTTAAAGGTGGAGTTTCATTAAATTTATATGATATAGAAGGGCTTAAAATTAGAGGTGCTTTTGATATTGCTTCACCCGGTGATAATGCAACGAGATATTGTATAGGTCTTGAAGGTGTTATCCAGAATATGATAGCTTTAAGGGTAGGATACGAATTGGGAAGGAATGATGGTGTCCTTGGTTTGAATACAGGTTTAGGAATAAATGTAGGGAAGATAGGATTTGATTATGCATTCTCTGATGGTGGTTATCTTCCATTTGTTCATCGTGTCTCATTAAAGATGGGATTTTAAAGGAGGTCATATATGAGAAAATTATCATTTTTATTAATCCTACCACTTGTCTTTTTTGCATATGATTTGAACCAGAATAGGTATTTTATAACACAGAACCAGGGATTCTTCAAACTCTACAGGACAATAGGAACTATGGCAAAGAATACAACTGGTAAAGGAATAATCTGGGTTGAAGAGATAGAAATACTTCCAAAATTCTTGTTAGCTGACCTTGTAAATAAAAGATTATGGTATAAGATAGATGCTGAATTTTCAGAAAGTGAAACACTTTCTTTCAGAAAAGATATCCCGACAGGTTCTTATACAAATGGTGGTTTTCTTGCTTCTATGGTAGGCCTTGAACTTCTTGATGCATGTATACAGAATGTATGGACAACAACAACTGCAAGGATATTACTTTCTACTTCAAATGGTGTTTATATGACAACAAATACCGGTTCAAGCTGGGCAGGTCAGCAACTTACACAGCTTCCTGGATATGTTCTGCAGGTTTGTGCTTCACCTGTTAATCTTACAAGTGCTACACTTGGTAATGCTATGATGTATGGTCTGTGGAATAATGGTGTTGTTTATAGAAGGACATTCCTTGCAACTTCAAACTGGTCTAAATTTGCAGATATCCTTTATGATTATGAGGATATGGAACAAGCGGGGACAGACCCAAATGTTCCTCCTACATGGGAAAGGGTAGATGATGTAAATAATTACATCTCGAGGACACAGGAGCATGCGAGGTCACCTTTAACAGGTAATGATACTGTAGGAGTTTATTATTCTTTAAAAATATATGCGAATAATAATAGTGGAGACTATTTTGTAAAATATCCGATGGTTGATACATTATCAAAGAAGATAATAGAGATTTATGTTTACCTTGACTCAATACCAGGAAAAGCAGAATATTTATCCGGTGTTATTACAATAATTCAAAATGGTAAGAAACTTGACATTGTCTTGTTTAATAAGTTCTTTGCACCTTTGAATAACCCTGATAAGACGATTGATGAATATCAACAGAAAAAATGGAACAGGATATCAATCTGGTGTGATTTTGATAATGGAAAGGCTATTGTTTATGGGACTTCAAAATATTATGAGATGGATATGGATACTACATCCATAACAGGGAACGAGATAAGGTTGAGGGCACCTATTGAGAATGGATACA